>CAZUOY010000001.1:0-5163 GCA_964622315.1 uncultured Oscillospiraceae bacterium
AGAATCTATATTGAGCCGCTCAACTTAGATGTTTTAAAGCGAATAATTGAAGCTGAGAAGCCCGACGGACTTATCTCCACTATCGGCGGACAGATGGGGCTTACACTCTCTATGCAGCTCGCGAAGGACGGTTTCCTCAGCGAACACGGGGTTCGGCTTCTCGGCGCGTCGCTTGAGACTATTGATAACGCCGAGGACAGGCTTATGTTCAAGCAGACGATGGAGGCTATCGACCAGCCGATAATTCCGTCGGACATTGTGACCGACCTACCCGCTGCCTTATCGCTTGCCAAAAAAATAGGCTATCCCGTAATTGTCCGTCCCGCGTTTACACTCGGAGGCTCCGGCGGAGGAATAGCAAAAAACGAAGCGGAACTAAAGGAAATAGCGAAGGCGGGTCTTGACGAGTCGCCTATTACACAGATACTTGTTGAAAAATGTATAAGCGGCTGGAAAGAGATTGAGTTCGAGGTTATGCGCGACAGCGCAGGCAACGCTATAGCTATATGCTCTATGGAGAACCTCGACCCTGTCGGAGTGCATACGGGCGACTCGATAGTTGTCGCGCCCGCCGTGACCCTTTCCAACACCGAATATCAAATGCTGCGTACAGCGGCGCTCAGAATAGTGCAAAAGCTTGAGGTGAACGGCGGCTGCAACGTGCAGTTTGCGCTCTATCCCGAAAGCATGGAGTACGCTGTAATTGAGGTTAATCCCCGTGTTTCGCGTTCCTCCGCGCTCGCTTCTAAGGCGACGGGTTACCCTATAGCGAAGGTTTCCGCACAGATAGCCGTCGGTCTTCACCTCGACGAGATAGAGAACGCAATTACGAAAAAGACCAGTGCCTTCTTTGAGCCGACGATAGACTATATCGTTGTTAAGTTTCCGAAATGGCCGTTCGACAAGTTTGTTGGCGCGAACAGAACTCTGGGCACCCAGATGAAGGCGACGGGCGAGGTTATGTCGATAGGCACTACCTTTGAAAACGCACTTTTGAAGGCGGTGCGCGGAGCGGAGATTAAGCAGGAGACACTTAATCTTCAAGCTCTGAAGGGGCTTTCAGACAAGGAGATAAAAGAACGTCTTAACACCGTTACCGACGAGCGTATCTTTGTCGTTTACGAGGCTTTGCTTCGCAAAATATCGGTGGACGAGGTACATACCGCGACCATGATAGACGAGTGGTTTTTATCGAAGCTTTTGAACATCGCGGATATGGAGAGAAGACTTGCAAACGAAAAGCTTACGGACGAGCTATACGTTAAAGCAAAAAAGTTCGGCTTCACCGATAAAACGATAACGTCGCTTTCAAATCAAAAGATAAAAAAGCACCTATCTGCGGGCTACAAGATGGTTGATACCTGCGCCGCGGAGTTTGAGGCGGCGACACCTTACTTCTATTCCTCCTATGCGGGCGAGAATGAGGCGGCGGAGTTTATAGCCGCAAGAAACAGCAAGAAAAAGACTGTTATCGTCTTCGGAAGCGGACCCATAAGGATAGGGCAGGGCATTGAGTTTGACTATACCTCGGTACACTGCGTCTGGACTCTTAAGGAGCTTGGCTATGAGGTTGTCATGGTTAACAACAACCCCGAAACGGTTTCCACCGATTTCGACACCTCCGACAGACTTTATTTTGAGCCGCTTTATCCCGAGGACGTGCTGGATATACTCGCGGTGGAAAAGCCGTTCGGTGCGGTCGTTGCTTTCGGCGGACAGACGGCGATTAACCTTACGAAAACACTTAAGGCAAATAACGTAAAGATTCTCGGTACAAGCGCGGACGCTATAGATGCGGCGGAGGACAGAGAAAAGTTCGACGCGATTCTGAACGAGCTCGGCATTGCCCGTCCGAAGGGACATATTGTTGCGACTAAGGCGGAGGCGCTTTCAGCGGCGAACGACCTTGGCTACCCCGTGTTGGTGCGCCCCTCTTACGTTCTCGGCGGAAAGAATATGATTATTGCTTTCTCAGATGCCGACATAAACGAGTATATGGACATAATTCTTGCGTCAAGCGAGGATAACACTATCCTTGTCGATAAGTATCTTTCAGGCACCGAGGTCGAGGTTGACGCTATCTGCGACGGAAAGGATATACTCATTCCCGGAATTATGGAGCATATTGAAAGAGCCGGCGTACATTCCGGCGACTCGATAGCGGTCTATCCCGCGTGGAACCTCAACGGACCTGTTACGGCGCGGCTTACCGAATGTACGAAAAAACTTGCCGTTAGACTCGGAACGCGCGGTCTTATCAATATTCAGTATGTTATTCATAACAACAGCGTATATGTTATTGAGGCGAACCCCCGCGCCTCGCGCACTATACCCTACATAAGTAAGGTCACGGGGCTTCCCATAGCGAAGATAGCCACCCGCGCCATGCTCGGCGAAAAGCTGAGGGATATCGGCTACGGTACAGGGCTATATAAACAGTCAATTCTTTATGCCGCGAAGGTGCCCGTCTTTTCTTTTGAAAAGCTAAAAGGCGTGGACAGCCATCTCGGACCTGAGATGAAATCCACAGGCGAGGTGCTCGGCATAGGTCGCACGATTGAGGAGGCGCTATATAAGGGACTTGTCGCGGCAAACTATAAGATAGTTTCAAGCGGCGGAGTCTTTGTGTCGATGTACACCCGCGACAGCCGTGAGGTTATCTCAACCGTTCGTGAGATGAATGCGCTCGGGTTTGATATCTATGCGCCGAAGGAAACGGCAAAGCTTCTCACCGCGGCGGGAATTGAGAACACCGCCGTCATGGGAAGAAACGAGCGGGAGGAAATCTTCCGTCTGTTGGACAGCGGAAAAATCAACTATGTTATCGCCACGAGTGAAAAGGGACAGCTTCCCGACGTGGAGACCGTTATGCTTCGACGTAAAGCGGTTGAATGTCATATCGCCTGCCTTTCGAGCATAGATACAGCAAACGCGATAGTTGAGGTCATAAAGAGCGGCTACAGCTGCAAGGTGGTGGAGCTCTTTACGATAGGTATGCTTCCGACCGAAAGGAAGAAGCTGTCGTTTATTAAAATGCGTGCTTCGGGCAACGATTACATTTACTTTGACTGCTTCGACCAAACCGTCGAGCACCCAGAATCCATTTCGGTCAGTGTATCGAGCCGCCGCAAGGGAATAGGCGGCGACGGGATAGTCCTTATTATGCTGTCAAAGAAAGCTGACATTAAGATGGTTATGTATAACGCGGACGGTACGCTCGGCGAGATAGCGGGCAACGCGCTTCGCTGTGTAGCAAAGTACGCTTATGACAGCAGAAGGGTTAAAAAGGAGAGCTTCACCGTAGATACAGACGCTGGAATTAAGAAGGTAAGCGTTTTTGTACGTGACGGAAAAGCTTACTCCGTTTCGACCGAGATGGGTGCGCCCGATTTTAACGCCGAGTCGGTTCCCGTTGAGCTTAATTCGCAAAAGAAGGTTATAGATGAGCCGTATACGGTGCTTGACAAGAAGTTCAACATAACCTGCTTGTCTATGGGTAACCCTCACTGTGTTATCTTTGTGGACGACGTGGATGCGCTCGACCTTGAGAAGTACGGACCTTTGTTGGAGAACGCGCCGATATTTAAGAACAGAGCGAACATCTCCTTCGCGCGTTTCATAGACAAGGCAAACTACAAGGTGCGCTTTTATGAGCGCGGAATAGGCGAAACGTGGGCGTGCGGAACGGGAGCGTGCGCGGTTGCGTCGGCGGCGATAGAGCAGGGTATGAGCGATATGAACTCGGATATAGTCGTACATATGCGCGGCGGCAATCTCGTAATTAACAGACGTGAGAACGGGCTTACAATGACCGGTGACGCGCAGAAGGATTTTGAGGGAATAATCGAGGTTTAGCGTTGTCGAATTATATTGACATTTGTCATATTTTGCGATACATTATTAATACAAATTTATGGAGGTACAGCTAAATTGGTAAAGTATATTTACGACAAGGTATTCACAATTCTCGGCGAGAAGCCCTTTAAACTTTGGGGTATGTCGCTTCTCGCTTCGCTTCTTTCGTTACTCGCCTGCCTTCTTTGCGGCGTTGTTCCGATTGCGGCGCTTGCGGTCAGCGCAATTATCGAGCTTGGCATGGCAATGATTTTCCTCGCGGGCTATCGCGGCAAGAACTTCGATTCCGAAGACCTCTTTGTAGGCTTCAAGGATTTCTGGCGTTGCGCCGGCGGTATGCTTTGGATGGCTCTTTGGATATTCATTTGGGGACTTATTCCCGTAGTCGGACCTATTTTTGCAATAATTAAAGCTTACAGCTATCGCTTCACTCCTTACATACTTGCGACAAACAAGGACGTAACGGCTATGCAGGCGCTTAAGCTCTCGATGGCAAAGACCGAAGGCTTCAAGGGTAAGATGTTCGGTGCTGACATCATTCTTATTGCGGTTATATTTGTTATTTCCCTGGCTTATACATTATTCCTCGGCGGTTCGATGGATTATTCCGCTACAGCGGCTGCCAAGGCAGTATGCGGCATTTTCGCTTTCCTTTTCGGTCTGATTCAAACCGTCGCTTCTGTAGTGCTCCCCCTTATCTTCGGACTTCTCAGCGCGGCTTTCTACGATGAGACTGAGCAGGGCTTCAACCCCCAGAAGTATATGAATTACCAGTATGAGAAGCAGATGATTAAGCAGCAGCAGATGCAGGCTAAGATGGCGGCTCAGCAGGCTCAGATGCTTCAGTATCAGCAGCAGCAAGCGCAGATGGCGGCTATGCAGCAAGCACAGATGGCGGCAATGCAGCAGCAAGCGCAGGCGCAAGCTCAGCTCCAGCAAACACCTCCTCCCGCGCCGGCGGCACCCAAGACTCCCAAAAAGAAATAACTTATTAGTTATTATAAAAATAACAGCTCCCCGAAACGGGGAGCTGTTTCTTTCTTATTGAGGAAGTATCAATTCGCAGGGGAGCGGTTCTTTGAAGCTTTCGTTATCTTTTGCCGTAACGGCGTCGAAGCAAGCACGTCCAAGCCTTTTTGCGGGGTAATCGGCTGTGATAAACTCCGTTTCGCCTGTGCTTTCGCCGAGGCTTCCGAAGCCGGCTACGGTTAGCTTTGCCAACTCCTCGCGGCTTGAAGCCTTAATTGTGTCGTAAAGCCCGCGCGCCATCTCGGTGGTGGCGCAGACTATTGCCTCGGGAACCGGCAG
>CAZUOY010000001.1:5185-40935 GCA_964622315.1 uncultured Oscillospiraceae bacterium
CACGTTTACGCCGTCCTCATAGCGGTTGTTGCCTTTAATTATATCTGTGTGGTCGAACTTCATTTCAAATTCGATAAGCGTATCAATGAAGGCGTTAAGCTTTTCTCGGTTCTCTTTGTCGTAAAACGGCCCGGTGAGAAAGTTGAGGTCGCAAAGACCCATATCATTAATCAGGTATTCGGTTATTTTACGTATACCCGAATCAATATTCGCGCCGATATAGTCGCAGGGTGAAAAGTGAACACCTGAGGTGACCAGCGCGGTGCCGCTGCTTTTTGCCGAACGCACAAGCGCTTCAAGCGCGATAATATCCGTGTCGCCATCGAGAAAAAGGATAATTCCGTCGTAGCCCTCGGTGCTGGAGGGAAGGGGAGGACAATCGAAAACGCTGAGTGTGTCGCCGTTTTCGCTCGCTCCGTCACGCGCACCTTGTGTAAAAAGCTTCTTCGCTTCATCTGACCAATAGGAGTTGTATAACGCTATTTTCTTATTCATTCTAAACGTCCCAAATCGTTATTTTCGCCGTAATATGTTATATTGTAGCATAATATTTGCTTCATTTAAATATCAAATGGTCTAAAACAGTGTCTTATTATTTAGCTAACAGCACAATTGTAAAAGGTTTTTTATAGATATATAATAAATGTAAGTAGTTTCTTAACGGAAGGCGTGTTGCGTTTGAAAGGTAAGAAAACGAAGACAAGGCTTCTGCTTACCGCGGTTTGCGCGGCAAGCCTTTTTGTGTTGAACGGCTTTGCTTATGCAGACACAGGCTTGGGCTCTGAAAATGTACTTAGCGGCTCTGCGCTTAACGTTTTTGTAATCGGTGCCTTCGGCTTTGCCGTTATTGCCGTTGTCGCAATTATTGTAAGCTTAAACAGGAGTAAAAGCATAACTACGCTTGCTGAACGCGAAAGCCTAAACAGCTTTATTCGCGATTATAAGGATATCTTCGTTTTGGAGTATGACGCCGACACAAAGAAGCGCGTTTACGTTGACGAGAGAATAAAGGAGAACTTTAGCGGGCGATACGACCAAGCAAAGCTGAAGATAGAGGACGTCTGGAAAAAAAGCGGAACTATCAGCAAGGAAGATTATGAACCGTTCAGCGAATACATGGAGACGGTAACGAAGAAGGCGCCCGAGACGCTTAACCCGAAAAGGGACGCGCACTATCTGCGGCTGAAGAACACAGACGGAGTTGAGGCGTGGTACAGAGCTGAGGCTATGCTTGCCGAGAACTACAAGGACGGCAAGGACAGGATAATTATCTCGCTAATTAATGTTGACGACGACATTAAACAGCGCGAACAGCTTCGCCATCAAGCGGAGTATGATTCGGTTGCGGGAATATATAATAAAAGCACCTTTTTTAAAAAAACACAGGAGTTACTTTCCTCGGGCGAGCGCGAGTATACTCTTATTCGTTGGGACATAGACAGGTTTAAGGTTTTCAATGACCTGTTCGGCGTTGAGACTGGCGACTGGCTTTTGAGAACAATAGGTGAGGAGCTTAAACGGTTTGTTCAGCCGAGTGCAACATACGGATATCTCGGTTCAGACCACTTTGCCATGTGCATACCTGACGATGAACTCGATGTCACCACAATGATAAACAATATCTGCGTTTTTCTGCGCAGCTTGCCCTACAACTTCAATATTCAGCCCCGCTTCGGAATTTACGAAATAAAGGATAGAAGTCTTTCAATAGAAATAATGTGCGACCGCGTTCTGCTTGCCCTTCGTTCCATAAAGGGAAGTTATCAAAAGCGGTATGCTTATTATGACGAGCGGCTGCGCCGTGAAATGCTCTTTGAGCAGCAGATAGTTAATGAGATGAGCACGGCGCTTGAGGAAAAGCAGTTTCAAATCTACCTTCAGCCTCAATACCGTCACAGCACCGGCAAGATAGTAAGCGCCGAGGCGCTTGTTCGTTGGACTCACCCGACGCTCGGCGCGATTTCACCGTCGCGCTTTATTCCGCTGTTTGAAAAGAACGGCTTTATCTCCCAGATGGACAGGTATGTCTGGGAGGAGGCGTGCAAATGCATGCAGCGCTGGATGAAAGAGAAGAAGCACGCGGTTTCGCTTTCGGTATCGGTCAATATCTCGCGCATGGATATATATGACACCGAGCTTTGCAACACCCTTGAGGAGATGGTGAAAAGCTATGGCATTCCGCCGTCAATGCTAAAGCTTGAGATAACCGAATCGGCTTACGTCGAAAACCCTGTACAGCTAATAGATGTAGTAAACAAGCTTAAGAAGCGCGGCTTTACAATTCAAATGGACGACTTCGGAAGCGGCTATTCTTCGCTGAACACGCTAAAAGACGTTCCCGTCGATGTAATTAAGCTTGATTTAAAATTCCTTTCGGGCGAAGACAATTCGGGCAAGGGCGGAGCAATTCTTAATTCAGTCGTCAGAATGGCGCAGTGGCTTAATCTTGAGGTAATAGCCGAGGGCGTGGAAACGATAAAGCAGGCTAACTATCTTCAAAGCATAGGCTGTGACCTTGTTCAGGGTTATCTATATTCGAAACCCGTTAAGATAGAAGAATTCGAAAAGATGCTGGAAAGCGAAGGGGCAAGCACAAAGAACGAGTGGACGGGAATGGATACGATAATCAATTCCAACGAGTTCTGGAACCCGAACGCACAGATTTCGCTTATCTTCCAAAGCTTTCTCAACGGTGCGGCGATAATCGAGCAGTCCGGCGAGTTGTTCGAGGTTACAAGAAGGAACACTCAGTTCTGCGAGGTAGTGGACGTTTCCGAGGAGATGCTGAAAAAGTACAGCACCCGTCTTATGGACGTGGTGTATCCAGAGGACAAAGCTAAAATCATTGATTTCTTCGCAGAGGCAGTAAAAACGCAGGCGGAATCGGTCTGCGAATGTCGCTTTACTTTGCCTGAAACGCCGGACGACATACGTTACTTGCGCCTTCACACACGTCTTATTGCGCGCAGCGAAACTCGCAACGTGTTCTACCTTTCGGTAGATAATGTTACTCGCGAGGAGCTTCAGGAGAAGGTGAACGCTGAGCAAGCAGAGGCGCTAAAGAAGCACGCTCAGTTTATCCAAACTGTTTACAGCTCGGTGCCTTACGGTGTCGCGCAGTATACCTGCGACGATAACCCAATCTGCGTTGACTGCAACGAGGCATGTTACAGGGTAATGGGTTATGAGAACGCTATGGATTATAAGAAAGCCATAGCAGTCAGCGGCGGCGAAAACGTGGCAATAGACGAAGACAAGTACATAATAGACGATGCCTTCAGGTTATGCCGTGAAACGGGCGAACAGCAGGATATCCGCTTTAGAATAAGAACGCTTAAGGGCGATATCCACTTTATCCGCGCTATGCTGAGTATTATTGAAATGCCGGACGAGACAAAGTATTTCCAGTTCGTTTATGCCGACATTACCGACCAGGTGCTTGCGGAGCAGGAGCGAAACGCATATCAATACAGCTATCTTCTGCTGTCCGTTTTCGATGATATTAATCAGGTTAACTTTTACGACGACACAATTACCTTCATTTCAACGCGTAGCGCAAAGAGCAGCGCCTCGGCTTGTCACGGAATAAGGGACACACTTAACAGCTGGATAAGCAACAACATACATCCGGACGACAGAGAACGTTACAGAGAATTTGTTAGCGATGAAAACCTTAAGAAGATATCGGAAGCCAAAGGCAGTTATTCCTTCCCGAATATTGAGCTGCGATATCGTGAAAGCGACGAGCCGTATCACTGGGTTTCCGTGCAGGTGCTGAGCTTGGAGGACGGCGTTTACCTATTTTGCAGTATGGATATCGAGGAGCGCAAGCGCGCTATGGAATACTATGGTGAAAAGGACAGCATAGAAGCCCGTCACCGTGAACAGGAGCGCTATCGAATAATCGTTGAGGAAACAGGCACAGCAGTTGTAGAGTGGGATTTTGCCACCCACAATTTCTACAGCTCAAGCTCACTTCAAGATTACGACATAAAGCTTAAAGACGGTGAGGAGATGAGCTCAAAAAGCTTCCTTAGAATTGTGCACCCCGACGACGTGAAGGAAGCTTCCGATTTCTTCCGCGCCTATAAAAGTCAAAAACTGAAGCACAGCGAAAAGACCCTTCGAATAAGAAAAAAGAGCGGCGAGTATGAGTGGTGCAGAATAACGGGAACCTTCGTTTACGGCGAGGACGGAAAACCCACCCGCGCTTTGGGAACTATCACAAACATCCAAGACGAGATGGAGATAAAGAAGGACCTTGAACGAAAGACTGACGATATCAACAACCTGGTTCAAAACCTTGCGCTCAGCTTTGCGATTGTTAGGGTTAAGGACGATAAAATAACACCTATATTTATAAGTAATAAGGCTTGCGAATTTATCGGATACAGCCAAGAGGAACTTATGAAGCTGAGCGGAAAGGATATAACCTCCGTCACTGAAAAGAAGTTCATCACAAATCTGACCAAGAGTACGAACAAAAAGAAGAAGGCTGATTTTACCTATAAGTTCCCGCGCAGAGATAATAGCTTTATTTGGCTTCGTGCCGTGGGCAGCGCAACAAAGGACGAGAACGGCGCATATACCTGTTATATCGCCCTTGACGATGTTACAGATAAAGTAATGCGTGAGCAGGAAGACCGCTGGCGCGATGAAAAGTATAAGCTTCTCGCCCAAATGACCGACGCTGTCGTCTTCGATTATGTGCCTGCCACTGATACGCTTACCTACAGCCTATTCACGGAAAAACACGGCTTTATCGAACGGCAGATAAAGAACTATTCCGAGGTTATGCTTCGCACGAATATGATTCACCCGGATTACAAGGAGACGGTTTACCGCGAGCTTATGCGCGCGAGCAAGAAGGAATCAAGGGTGACGCTTGAATTTATCGCGAACAACTACGGTACGGGCTACTATTGGCGCAGAGTGCGCTGCATAAGTCTTCCCGGTGAGGACGCAAGCATATACAAGGTGGTCGGAAGCGTTGAGAATATTCAGCGTGAGAAGGAGATACAATCAGAGGCGAGCGACGGAAAGCTTTACCGCCGCGCCATCACCGCAAGCACGTTGGCTGTTGCGGAGTTTAACCTTACGAACGGTGATTTTGATGTCGTCAGTATGGACCAGCATATTGCGCCCGAGTTTTACGAATTCCAAAACTACTATCTATGGAACACGCAGAAGGATTATATTCATCCTGACGACTACAACGCGAACTGCGGAAGAATTAACAAACAGGCGCTTTGCATCTCCTTTAGAAGCGGTGTAGTAAACTACTCGCTTCAATACAGAATTAAAAAGCGTGACGGAAGCTATATATGGGTTAGCACAAAGCTTCACCTAACCTCGGCGTTAAACGAGAAGGAGATAAAGGGAATAGTTTATACCAGAATTATCGACGACGTTAAACGAAGCGAAGCGGAGCTGAGACAACGAGCCGAGCGCGACGCGGTAACAGGTCTGTTCAACCGCGGAACCACCGAGGAGAGGATAGAAAACGCAATTTCAGACGCCGAGGCTCAGTCGGTCGTCGTGGTTTTGGACGTAGACAACTTTAAGGGTCTTAACGACGCTTACGGACACCCGACGGGAGATAAGATACTTCGGCTGGTGTCCGACGCAATTCAAACCTCCTGCCGTAAATCCGATATTGTCGGGCGGCTTGGCGGAGACGAATTTGTGGCGTACCTTCATAATGCGCGGCTGGAAGACGCGAAGCTTACCGTGGAGCGCATATTCACTAAGGTAAGGGCGGAATCCGCTGAGTTTTCGGGCGGGCTGAATGTTACGCTTAGCGCAGGAATGACGGTAACAGACCCTGACAGGGATATGCACTTTAAGGAGGTCTACGAGCGGGCGGACAAAGCGCTTTACAAGGCCAAGGGTAACGGTAAGGACCAATACTGCGTGGAATGAACTGATTAGGCATAAGTTTTCCTTTGCGGAAACGAGATTATCAGCATAAAAACAAGATTAATAAATGAAGAAGGCGGCTCTTTCGAGCCGCCTTCTTCTATGGTCAGGAAAAGCAATGAGAGTATCACATTTCAACAGCAACGCTGTAAACCTTTTTTCCGCTTTCAAACGGAATAATGAAGCCGTCGGTTTCCTTGCCGTCAACTGTAAGCTTATGCGTGCCTTTGCCCGTGTTCTTAACGGTGATGTTATAAACCGCGCCGCGGAATTTACGGGTTATCTTAACTGTTTTTATTGAAGCGGGCAGACACGGCTCAATGCGAAGACCGTCGTAATCGGGGCAGATACCGAGAATGCCTTGGCTTGCCGCCACGAAGGTCCAAGCAGCCGTTCCTGTAAGCCAGCTGTTCTTTGCTTCACCGTAGTTTTTAGCGTCGCGTCCCGCTATCATCTGAGCGTAAACGTACGGCTCGGTGCGGTGAACCTCACTTACGTTTTCAAGGTAAGCGGGGCAGTTTCTTCTATAGGTATCGAAAGCGTTTTCGCCGTCCTTGAGTGCGGAGTAGGCAAGCACAATCCATGTATTGTTGTGGCAGAAGACGGAGCCGTTCTCCTTGTATCCGGGCGGATAGCTCGAAATTTCGCCAAGCTCTACGTGATATTCGGTGTAGCAAGGATGAAGAATTTCAACACCGTAATCGTTAACGAGGTGTTTTTTAACGGAAGCGAGAGCCTTTTTGCCAAAGCCCTTGTCCGCGCCGATACCAGCCATTGTGCAGAAGCCCTGGGGCTCAATAAAGATTTTACCTTCCTTACATTCCTTACTGCCTATCTTCTGCTCGAAAGCGTCGTAGGCGCGAAGGAACCATTCGCCGTCCCAGCCGAACTTTTCGACAGCCTTAGTTATGGCATCGACCTCTTTTTCTATCTGCTTTGCTTCCGCTTTGTCGCCGAAGCGGCGGCAGATTTCGGCGTACTCCTTGCCGTACTTTACGAACATGCCCGCGATAAATACGCTTTCCGCGACCTCTTTCTTATCGCTTGAGCGACCGGAGAAGCACTGGAAGCTCTCGCCCGGCTCCTCACTGAAGCAATTTAGGTTGAGGCAGTCGTTCCAGTCAGCGTGGCCTATAAGGGGAAGTCCGTGCGGGCCCTTATTATTTATCGTGAAGTTAACACTGCGTCTTAGGTGCTCCATTAGCGGCTTTTCGCTGCCGGGAACATTGTTGAAGGGGGTGGGAACGTCGAGAATCGAAGCGTCGCCGCTCTCCTTAATGTATGCCGCGACGCAAGCGACGAGCCAAAGCGGGTCATCGTTGAAGCCGCCGCCGATATCGGCGTTTCCGTTCTTTGTGAGGGGCTGATACTGGTGATAGGTGCTGCCGTCCTCGAACTGAATGGAGGCGATATCGATTATACGTTCACGTGCGCGCTCGGGGATAAGGTGAACGAAGCCGAGCAGGTCCTGACAGCTGTCACGGAAGCCCATTCCGCGTCCCGTTCCGCTCTCGTAGTAGCTGGCGGAACGACTCATATTAAATGTGACCATGCACTGGTATTGGTTCCATATGTTAACCATACGGTCAAGCTTTTTATCGCCGCTGTTCACGTTAAGCTTTGAAAGAAGGTCTTCCCAATATGCGGCGAGCGCGGCAAGCGCGTCGTCTACCTGCTTTTCTGTGCTGTACTTTTTAATCAATGCGTTCGCAAGCGTCTTATTAATTACGCCCTTCTTAGCGAACTTTTTATCTCTTGGGTTCTCTACATATCCGAGCTGGAAGATAAGCGTCTTGCTCTCGCCCTTCTTAAGGGTGATGTCAAGCTTGTGGCTTGCAATTGGTGCCCAGCCTGAAGCGACGCTGTTCTTGCTTTTACCCTTCAAAACCACCTCGGGTTTATCCCAAGAATTGAACTGACCAAGAAAGCTGTCGCGGTCGGTGTCGAAGCCGCTCATCTTCTCGTTTACGGTGAAGAAGGCAAAGTGGTTGCGGCGCTCGCGGTATTCGGTCTTGTGGTAGATTGTGCTGTTCTCTATTTCAACTTCGCCTATGTTCCAGTTGCGCTGGAAGTTGTTAGCGTCGTCTACCGCGTTCCATAAGCACCACTCTATAGCACTGAAAACAGTGAATTTCTTAGTTGAGTCCGTATTGTTCTTTAACACTAATTTGTTAATTTCACAGGAATCTCCCAACGGCACAAAGCAGGTGAGAGCGGCGGAAAGCCCGTTCTTTTCGGAATCGAAAACCGAATAGCCCAAGCCGTGACGGCACTCGTATCTGTCAAGCTCGGTTCTTGTGGGAAGGAAACCGGGATTCCAAACGCTGTCTCCATCTTTAATATAGTAGCAGCGCCCGCCCGCGTCCGCGGGTACGTTGTTGTAGCGAAAACGGGTTATTCTGCGAAGCTTCGCGTCCTTGTAAAATGTGTAGCCGCCGCAGGTGTTCGAAATAAGTCCGAAAAAGCCGTCGTTTCCGAGATAGTTTATCCACGGAAGCGGCGTGGCGGGAGTTTTTATCACATATTCTTTACTTTCGTCATTAAAATGCCCAAAATTCATAACACGGACTCCTCTTATGTATTAATCTTGTTATTGTCCGAAAACTTAATCGTTTTCGTAATATTAAACTAATAATAACGCAAAATAGTCAAAAAATCAAAACATTTTTACACTAAAGCTTATTATTTGGTATAATGCACAACAAATGCCTGCATTTTTTGAAGTGCCACAGGGAGCAAAATTGCTTGACTTATGTTTTTGGCAAATATATAATTTAAGGACGAAAACGATTAAGTAAGGTTGTAACCTTAAGAGGGGCAGAAGAATGGTCACCCTAAAGGATATATCAAAAGAATGCGGTGTTTCCGTGGCAACGGCAAGCAAGGCGCTAAACGGGCTTTCGGATATTAGCGAGGAAACGGCGCGGTATATAAGAGAAACGGCTAAGCGAATGGGATACCTGCCGAATGCGGCGGCGCGTTCGCTTAAGACCAACCGTTCCCATAACATCGGAGTGTTGTTTGTCGATAAGACAAGCAGCGGTCTTAAGCACGAATATTTTTCGGTTGTTCTAAGCAGCGTCAAGGACGAGGCGGAGCTTTTAGGCTACGATGTTACCTTTATCAGTAAGGATATAGCAAACCTTGATATGAACTATTATGAGCATGCGAAATATCGCAGCTGCGACGGTGTGGTGGTAGCGTCGGTCGATTTCAAGGACGCGGATGTAATACAGCTTGTCGAAAGCGAGATACCAACCGTGACGCTTGACCATGTGTTTGACAACACCACGGCGATACTGTCGGACAATATCGGCGGAATGGTCGATATAGTGGAATATGTGTATAAAATGGGCCACAGAAAGATAGCGATTATACACGGTGAGGACACCTCCGTTACACAAAAAAGACTCGCAAGCTTTCGTAAAACCTGCGAGCGTTTGGGGCTTAACATTCCTGAAGAATACATTAAAACAGGAGCCTACCACGACCCGAAGGCAGCGGCGCTTGCCGCAAGGGCGTTGGTTTCGCTTGAGGATAGACCGACTTGCATCATCTTTCCTGACGATTTCTCCTTTATCGGCGGCATGAACGAGATGGAAAAGCACCATCTTTCTATTCCCGACGATATAAGCGCCGTGGGTTATGACGGAATACTGCTCTCGCAGGTGCTTCGCCCTAAGCTTACCACCTACAAACAGGACGCTGAGATGATGGGCAGGGAAGCGGCGCGCAAGCTTGTTGAGGAGATAGAAAACCCGAAAACCTACATTCCACAGCAGATTATGGTTTCGGGCAGACTCATTGAAGGCGACACAGTGAAACGGCTGTAGCCAATACTGCAAAAGGGTTTTTAAGACCGACGCGTGCGCCGGTCTTTGTTTTAAAGCGTAACAGTTTTCATTATCAAAGCACGTTTTTTACAGTCTTTTGAGGTTGAACAAAATCAAAAAAATATATATAATATGAAATATCAGTTTAATTTTGAGGTATTATTATGAGCTATCGTCTTGGAATTGACCTCGGCGGAACGGGGATAAAAACAGGAGTAATCGACGAGAACAACCGTATCATATGTAAGAACAGTGCGCCGACCGACTCGAACAAACCGTTTGAGGAGGTTGTGAAGGATATCGCGGACGCTGCTTTCGCCGCGGTTGAGGGCGCGGGACTGAATATACATGATTTCATAATGGCGGGACTCGGAACACCCGGTTTTATTGATAAAAAGGGCAACCTCATCTTTTCAGGAAACCTTAAGTGGCGAAACGTGCCGCTTAAAAGCGAGCTTGAGAAGCATTTTTCCATGCCTGTCTATGTCAGCAACGACGCGAACTGCGCCGTCGTGGGCGAGGTGGTAGCGGGCTCGGGCAAGGGTTATAAGAACACTATAATGATTACTCTCGGCACAGGCGTAGGCGGCGGTATTGTGCTTGACGGTCTTCTCTACACGGGCGGCGACGGAATGGGCACAGAGGTGGGACATATTCCGATAGTCGTCGGCGGAGAAAAATGCACCTGCGGAATTTCCGGCTGCTTCGAGGCGTATGCCTCGGTTACTGCGCTTATCCGCGAAACCGACCGCGCCATAAAAAAATATCAGAGCAAGACGCTAATGCAAAACTACCTTATCGAGCATGGTGAAATAAGCGGGCGCACCGCCTTTGACTGCATGCGTATGGGTGACAAGATAGCCGCTGAGGTTGTAGACCGCTATGAGGAATATGTCGCGGCCGGTATAGGCGGACTTATCAGCACCTTCCGCCCAGAGGTAATTCTGATTGGCGGAGGTCTCAGCAATGAGGGTGAAACCCTTATGAAGCCGCTCAACGAAAAGGTGGGCAAGTATGTCTTTGCCTATAGCGAAATAGGTGCGCCGAAAATCGTCAAGGCGCTTCTCGGCAACGACGCCGGAATAATCGGCGCCGCGTATCTCGACAGAGTTTAATGGGTTTACTTTTAGCAGAAACACGAAATATATCGACATAACCGACGTGTGGCTTTCGGGCTTATGCGAAAGGAAAGGTCAAGCTATGATACGTTTTGCGGTAATCGGCACCGGTGACATAACAAGAGAGTTTCTAAGGCTTTCACAGACGGTTGAGGATTTTCAGCTTACTGCGGTTTATTCCCGGTCCCTTCGCACCGCGAGCAGGTTTGCAAACGAAACAGGCGCACAATACTGCTTCGACAGCCTTGACGAGTTAGCCGCATGTAATGAGGTGGACGCGGTCTATATCGCGTCGCCGAATATCTGTCATAAACAGCAGGCAATAGCTATGCTGAGCGCGAAGAAGCATGTGCTTGTGGAAAAGCCCGCCGCCGCGTCAAAGGCGGACTTTATTGAGATGGAGAGCGTGGCAAAGGAGAACGGTGTAATCCTCTTAGAGGCTATGCGTGCGGCGTTTGTACCGGGGACGCAGGCTATCGTTGAGGCGCTTCCGAGACTCGGCGCTATCCGCCGCGCTACGATTAGCTTCTGTCAATACTCCGACAACTACGACAACTATAAGCGCGGCGAGGAAACCAACACCTTCAACCCGGCGCTTGCGAACGGCTCACTTATGGACCTCGGCGTTTACTGCGCCAGAGCCTGCGTGTTTCTTTTCGGTGAACCCACGGGCATAAAGGCGGCGGTAAACAAGCTTCCGAACGGCTATGACGCACAGGGCACGGTAATCTGTGAATACCCGGAAATGCTTGCCGAGCTTCGCTTTTCAAAGATAGCAAAGGGAAGTATGAAAAGTGAAATACAAGGCGAAGACGCGGCGTTGATTATAAACGATATGTTCTACCCAACAGACGTAAGAATAGAGTACCGCGCGGGAGGCGAGGAGGTTATTTATACCGAAAACGCCGTAAGCTGGGGTGGTCTCAATTACGAGACGGCGGCTTTTATTAAAATGATAGAAACGGGTGAATTTCCAAAGGAGAAGAACGAGCTTACCAAAAAGACGCTCGCCCTTATGGACGAGGTTCGCTCCCAGCTTTCCATTAACTTCGTAAACCCCATGCACCTGCAAGGACCGTATATACGATAAAAAGCCCAAGGACGCGGTTGACCGACCGCGTCCTTTAATATTTACAGCATAACGGATGAAATTTGTATTTAAATTTTAAGCGGAATAAAGTATACTGAAAGCAAGAAGATGGATATGTTCGGAGGTAACGCTATGATAATCACCGTCACGCTCAATCCCGCGCAGGATAAGTCGGTCGTAATAGAGAACTTCGGCTTCGATAAGGTTAACCGTATAACCGAAATGCGCTTAGACGCAGGCGGAAAGGGAATTAACGTCTCCAAAACCATTAAAGCGCTCGGTGGCGAAACGCTCGCGCTCGGAGTGCTTGGCGGAAATATAGGCAACTACATAATGTCTACTATGGACAGGATGGATATTCGCCACGATTTTGTCCACCTTCAGACCGAAACCAGAACAAACCTCAAAATATATGACCCGGCGACAAAGATGTATACGGATATAAACGAGCCGGGCTTCGAACTTCCCGCGGTAAGACTCAAAGAGGTGGAGACAAAGCTGTTTTATTACGCAAAGCCGGGCGATTTTGTCGTTTTTGCAGGCGGCGCACCAAGCGGTGTTCCGAGTGATATTTTTTTCAACTGGACACGTCGGCTACAGGCGAACGGCGTATCCGTAATATGCGACCTTGACGGAGAGCTGCTTAAAAGCGCGGTTATGGCGCGTCCGTTTATGATAAAGCCGAACCTCGCGGAGATTATGAGATTATGCGGTCTGCGCGACACCTCGATATATACCCTCGTCGGTGCGGCGCGAAAGCTTGTTGAGGGCGGTATAAGAACCGTCGTAGTTTCTCTGGGTCCAGACGGCGCACTGTTTGTAAATAAAAATGAGGCACTTTACGCGAAATCTCCGCGCGTTGAGGCGGTAAGCACCGTCGGCGCGGGCGATTCTATGACCGCCGCGCTTGTTTACTCGCTTACCTGTAACCACCGCTGGCGCGACGCTATAACGCTCGCAATGGCAACGGCTACGGCTAAGGTTATGTGCGAGGGCAACACCCCGCCGCCCGTAGAGCTTGTGAACAGGTATCGCTCAGGCGTAAGTGTAGAGCAGTGCTGAAGAATATTACCGAACAATGAGGTTAGTTATGCGGCAGATTAATGACGGAAAGAATAAGCCTGGCGGACTTAGCAACGGCGCGAGAACGGCAATCTCTTTTGCGATAAGCGTTGCCGTGGCGCTTGCGTGCCTTTTTCTTATTTATCCGTCTCTTGAAAATAACGACGACAACATTATTCATCTCGCGACGGCTGGCGCTTACGGCGAGACAGGGGATTTTGTTTTTCACGAAAACACGCTAATCACCCGCGCGTTTGTCTTCATTCAAAAATTGATTCCGACAATAAATGCCGTGACAGCGTTGGAGTATTTCTCTGTTTTTCTCGCCTTTTCTTTTTTAAGCGCGCTAATCTGGCTTTCACGACCTGACAGGATAGGCTTTTCGCTAAGTCTTATTCTGTCGCTTGTTATTGCGCCCTACGTCTACGACAAGATTCATTACACCAAATATGCAATCATCATCGGTGCGGCGGGCGTTCTGCTTATTTTTCTTTCCTCGCTTGAAAAGAAGCGCGGCGCGTTTCTCGCCGTCGGTTATCTGCTTTCTGCCTTCTCCTTCGCTATGCGCACTATCGGTTTCTTGTGCGGTGCGGCAATAGCGGGCACGGTTTGCCTTTTGTGTTTGCTTTTTGAAAGCGGACTCTCTTTCTTTAAAAGAAACACAAAGACGGTCTTTGCTTTTTTGGTCTTAGCCGTTATGATTGGCGGGCTATTCGTTTCCAGCGAGGCAATATGGCGCACGGATAAAACCGCTGACGCCGCTCGCGAGTACAACGACGCGCGGTGGACTCTGTCAGACTACTATCTTCCTGAGTACTCTGCAAACCGTGAGGCATACGAGGCGTTAGGCATAAGCGAAAACGATGTCGCAATTATCGGAGACTGGGCCTACGGTGACACATCAATTTACACCACCGAGCTTATGACCTCAATTCAGTCCATTCCAAACCCGCGCGGAGCATCGGATTGGTTTTCGCGTTTCGGAGAAACCTTCACAGGAATAGATTTGTTGAGCGTTTCCTTCTATGCGTCAATTCTGCTCGCCGCCTTGTCGTTTATAATCTCCGATAAGAAGGGCAGATTTATCTGCCTTATCGGCGTGGCATTCTATTTTATTCTCGTGTTTGCGCTCTGTGTAGTGGGCAGAACTACCCGCTGGGTGGAAACAGGAATGCTTTCCGCGCTCGCTATGGCGCTTATCGTTCCGCTTGCGTTAAGGAAAAGGTCGCTAAGCAAAAACACAGAAAGAGCTTTCTTCGTGGTGGTTATCGCCGCTTCGATTGTTTTTGCCGTTGTATATAATATTCCGAAGGTAACTGACGAGGACAAGGGTAAAAATGCGACAGTCGCTTCCGTTTACGGTGAGCTTACCGCAAAGGAGGAGAACCTTTATCTTTGCGACCTTGCTTCGCTACCCGCTGTGGAACGTGGCTTCGATACCTTCGAGCGGGTTCCCGAGGGATTCCTTAAGAATGTCTATTTCCTGGGTGGCTGGGACACAAACTCTCCCGCGAAGAACAGCGTGCTTTCTCGCTACGAAGTGGCTTCGCCGTATTCCGCGCTTATTGAAAAAGACAACGTATTCCTTGTGGATACAAGGGAGTTTGATAGCAAGGCTAAGGCTGTTAAGGAGCATGTAAGCGAGGATGTCTGTTATTCGCTTTATGAGACTCTTGGCGGCTGCTATGTGTTTGCCTTTGCAGACGTTCCGAGCTCTGTTATCTCAGAGGAAAGCATTGAGATAACAGGCGCGGACAGCGAGCTTCTTGATATAAACAACAGTTTTCTTCGCATATATCTTAACGCAAAGACCGATATTAAGTTTGTGAGTGCATACGTTATGCTCAAAGATATGGACGACGGCTCCAGCCTTACCTACCGAGCATACGTTATCTACAATGAAAACGCAGAGTGCGGCTTTTCTATAACGCCGCCGTATTTAGACATTGTTAGCGGTGAATATAATATGTTTTTACTTTTGAAGGACGAGAACGGAGATATTTACGGTTCAGCTGAGCCGTTCTTCTTCAGCGCCCGATGATTCTGTTTCGGGTATTCAAAAAAGAGGTAGACTAAATGTCAAAAAGAGTTTTTCTTATCGTAATGGACAGCTTCGGCATAGGCGAGGCACCCGACGCGGCAGACTTCGGCGACAGCGGCGCGAACACGCTTAAAAGCGTGGTGTCGTCGCGTGATTTTCACGCGCCGACGCTCGCGAAGCTGGGTCTGTTCAATATCGACGGCGCTTCGTTTATGGAAAAAGCCGAAAAGCCGCTTGCGAGCTTTGCGAGACTTCGCGAGCTTTCGCGCGGCAAGGATACCACAATAGGGCATTGGGAGATAGCAGGCGTTATTTCTCCCATGCCGCTTCCCACCTATCCCGAGGGTTTCCCCGAGGATTTTATTAAAGCTTTTGAAGCAAAGGTTAAAAGAAAGACCTTATGCAACAAGCCCTATTCGGGAACGGAGGTAATCAGAGATTACGGTGAGCGGCACATGAAGACGGGTGAGCTTATCGTCTACACCTCCGCAGACAGTGTTTTTCAAATAGCGGCGAACGAAGCCGTAGTGCCGCTTGAGGAGTTATATTCCATCTGTCGCGCAGCAAGAGAACTGCTTGACGAAACGGGCAACGCCGTAGGAAGGGTAATCGCCCGCCCATTCGTAGGAGATACAAAAGAAACCTTTACCCGAACGACGAACCGACACGACTTTTCGCTGTTACCGCCAAAAAAGACAATGCTCGACTATATAAGCGAGGCGGGCAAAGAGGTAATAGCGGTAGGAAAGATAAACGATATCTTCGCGAAACGAGGGGTTACAAACGCGCTCGCCACAAAGGGCAACGCTGACGGTATGCGTGTAACCGACCTTGTGGAGGACAAAGCTTTTTCAGGTCTTTGTTTTGTAAACTTAGTCGATTTTGACATGCTTTATGGGCATAGAAACGACGTAGACGGTTACGCGAGGGCGGTAAGCGAATTTGACGAAGATTTGTCTGATTTTATGAAAGAGATGAAGAAAGAGGACATTCTTATTATTACCGCTGACCACGGTTGTGACCCGGGCTTTACCAAAACCACCGACCATACGCGGGAGTATGTTCCTTTGCTCGTTTACGGTGAAAACATAATTAGCGGCGTAAATCTCGGCACACGCGACGGCTTTTGCGACATAGCGGCAAGTATATGCGATTATCTTGATATTAAAACGGAAGACTTGGACGGAAACAGTTTTATTAAATACATTTTAAAGTAAAATGGAGGGGTTAGTATGAAGAACAGGGTTTTGTCGGCGGTATTATCCGTTATAATCTGCGTTGTTCAGCTTGTGGCTATGTTTTCGGCGGCGTCGATATTTGTCGCCGACGATTACATAAGCGCCGAAAATGTAAACAAGCAAACCGAACTGCTTGATTTATCAGCGGTTTTAGGTGGCGCTCAGACTGAGCCGCTGGTGACGGAGTTTTCTTCTCCGGCAAAAAGCTCAGCCGAGGTAATGCTTGAGCAGGCAATTTCCTTCGATGTAATTCAAGACTATTGGACCCTTCCGCTGGGCTCTGGAACGCCCTCGTGGCGCGTCGTTATCAACGTCGTTGGGGACAATGCGCGCGCGGCTACTGAGCATGCAAAAGCCAAACTCGCCGAGCAGCTGAAAACCGGCGGAGTCTACTTGTCGCTAAACGATATCGCTGAGAGCTTCGCAAGTGCTTATGCGGAATATGTTTATGAACACGGCTATATAAAAAGCAGCGACAGAGTATCCTGTAAAGCGGAGATAGACAAGCACCTCGGCTATTATTTTAGTACATTGGAAGAAACCGAGTTATTTACACCTGTCTCGTTCGACGGAAAAACGATTTACTTTTCCGTAACAGGCGAGAGAGGACCCGCCTTTCAAAACTACGTCGCCGATATGCTCAACGGCGCGAGGAGTCTCGCGGTACGGAGTTATCTTTGCGGTGCAGTCGATTATATCAAGCTCGGCGAGGAAACGCCGCTTGTCGATACCGCCGCCGTTAAGGAGTATCTTGTCGGACGTATGAACGAGGCGTCGCAGATTTACGGCTTTTCGCTCAGCGAAGCCGATAAAGAACTGCTGTCAGGGTATTACGACGAGTTTATAAATAAAAGTATTGTTAACACGGTTACCGAAACGTTTCCCGAGCGTTCAGCGATAGACGGTTATATCGGCGCTGACCTGCTCGCGTTTGTCAGGACGACACTTAAGCCAGCCGTAAGATGGAGCCTTGTTGCGCTGTGTGTGGTTCTCGCGCTGTTATGTGTGCTTGTTTGGAAAAAGAAAAGAACAGCGGTTTTCTTTGAAAGCATTACGTTTATTCTTACCGCCGCGGCTCTCGGAGTCGCGGGTATATTCGCGCGGAGCGTTGACCTTACGTCGCTGCAATCGACAGCGTCTCTACTTGCCGGTGCGGACGCTGCAGAAACAGTAAAAAGCTTTGTCGGCGGTTTCGCTCGGGAGTTTGTTAACGCGGGTCTGCTACTTGCGGCGGCGGGAGTGCTTTTGCTCCTTGCGGCACTCGCTTTCGGAAGAAAGAAGAATGAGCTTTCGGCTGAAGCCATACCGACAGACGAAGCTTCTGTTGATAAAGCTGACATAGCCGAGAACGAAGCCACCGTAAAACCTGAAGAAGATGTCACGGACAAAGAAGCAAAGACGGAATAAGCCAAACCAAAACAGAAAACAATATTTTAAGAGCTTCGGGCCAACCGAAGCTCTTTTCTTGCAACAATATTCACTAATTCCATTGATACGTTAATAGTTATTCATTTTACCGTAAAATGGCAGCGAAAGACGACGAAATTACCCGCATTTTCATTTGACATTGAAATAATAACAAACTATAATTAAAAAATATTATTGTGTCTTTATGCATAATAAAAAATCTGTTAGGGGTGCTTTTATGGGCAAATATATCATAAAAAGGGTATTATTGGCGCTTTTGTCGGTTTTTATCATTATTGCCATAACCTTTTTTGCAATGAATGCCATACCGGGCGGACCTTTTAATAAAGAGAAGGCAACCGACCCTGCGGTAAAGGCTTTACTTGAGGCTCGCTTTAACCTCGACAAACCCGTCGGCACACAGTTTGTGCTCTATCTCAACAACCTGCTTCATGGCGACTTCGGTATCTCACTGAAGACCGGACGTGAAATTACCACAATAATAGGGGAGTCCTTCGCCATTTCGGCGAAGCTCGGCGGACTTGCGGCTATCTGCGCAATTATACCGGGGCTTCTGCTTGGAACGTGGGCGGCGCTTGCACGCAACAAGCTGCCCGACAGAATTATAGTTTTCATAACAACCCTTTTTGTTTCGGTGCCGAGTTTCATACTCGCGACCTTCCTTCTGCTGGTTTTCTGTTTGAAGCTGGGGTGGCTGCCTGTATTCTCGGTAGACAACCAAAACTATCTGCTACCGATAATAGCGCTCAGCTTCTATCCAATGGCATACATCACCCGTCTTACAAAGTCCAGCCTTCTTGACGTATTAGGTCAAGATTACATCAGAACCGCGAGGGCGAAGGGGCTTTCTCAAAGCAAGGTGATAATTAAACATGCGCTTCGCAACGCGCTTATCCCCGTCGTAACCTATGTAGGTCCAATGGTTGCCTACATTTTAACGGGCAGCTTAGTGGTTGAAACGGTCTTTACAATCGGCGGTCTTGGAACAAAGTTTGTCGCGTCAATAAATAATCTCGACTATCCGCTGATTATGGCAACGACAATATTCCTTGCGACAATCATGGTTATAATGACGCTTCTCAGCGACCTTGCTTATAAGCTCATTGACCCCAACATTGACTTTGAATAGAAAGGCTGAGGAAGATGAAAGATAAAAAAGATAGCGATAAATTGCCTAAGAAGAACCCTCTCAGTATGCAAATAGACCTCAGCAAATTTGAGCCTGCGACCGCCGACGAAAAGCGTCAGCAGGACACGATGCGCCCGTCCACCACCTTTTTTAAGGACGGAATGAAAAAGCTTTCAAGAAACCCTCTGGCTTTGGCGAGTATAATTGTGCTCGCGGTAATTGTAATTGTAATTTTTGTCGCGCCGCTTATCTGCCCGTACAGCTATGAGGATATGGTGACTATCGACGGGAAGCGCGATAAAACGGCAAAGAACCTTCCGCCGTTCACCTATTCTGAGCTTGAACAGAAAGCTATTGATAACGGTGAGAAGCTTTTCCCGCATATCTTTGGAACCGACGCACTCGGACGCGATTATTTTATCCGAGTGATTTACGGCACACGCGTATCGCTCGCCGTCGGTCTGTTCGCGAGCTTGATTGTTCTTGTGATTGGTCTGATTTATGGTTCTATTTCGGGATACTGTGGCGGCAAGGTAGACCTAATTATGATGCGAATAGTTGACATAATCTATTCGCTGCCGGATATGCTTATAGTCATTCTTTTGTCTGTGGTGTTGCACAGTGTGCTTGCCTCGGCGCCGTCGGGCTCGCTTATGCAGCGGCTTGGAACTAATATGATAAGCTTGTTCGTTGTGTTCGGGCTTCTCTATTGGGTGGGTATGGCGCGCCTCGTCAGAGGACAGGTTTTATATATCAAGAACAACGAGTATGTGCTTGCCGCACGCGCTCTCGGTGCAAAGCCGGGAAGAATAATTAAGAAGCATATACTTCCCAACTGTATGAGCGTTATATTTATTTCGGCGGCTCTGCAAATTCCGTCCGCGATATTTACCGAAAGCTTCCTGAGCTTCGTCGGCCTTGGAGTGCAAGCGCCGATGCCCAGCCTCGGCTCACTTGCCAACGCCGCGCGCGAGGGCCTTCAAAGCTACCCCTACAAGCTGATTTATCCGTCTATAGTCATTTGTCTTATTGTTCTTTCGTTCAACCTTTTGGGCGACGGACTTAGAGACGCCTTTGACCCGAAGTTAAGGAGATAGCGTTATGGATAACGAGAAGAATATTCTACAGGTAAAAAACCTTAAAACCTCGTTCTTCACCGACGCTGGCGTTGCCGTGGCGGTAAACGGGCTAACCTTCAACCTTGATAAAGGAAAGATACTTGGCATAGTCGGCGAATCCGGAAGCGGCAAGAGCGTTACGGCTTACTCTATTATGGGCATTCTCGCGGACACGGGAAGGATTGTGGACGGCGAAATTCTTTATAAGGGCGAGGATGTAACGAAATACTCAAAGAAGAAGATGCAGCAGTTCCGCGGAAAGAATGTAAGCATAATCTTCCAAGACCCAATGACCTCGCTGAACCCTGTTTATACGGTGGGAAACCAGCTTATGGAGGGCATAATGCTCCACACCGACCGTAACCGTAAGCAGGCATACGAGCGGGCGCTCGAAATGCTTACCCTTGTCGGAGTGAACGACCCCGAAAGAAGAATTAAACAGTATCCAAGCGAGCTTTCGGGCGGTCTTCGCCAGCGCGTAATGATAGCAATGGCAATGGCGTGCGAGCCGGATATTCTTATAGCGGACGAGCCGACAACAGCGCTCGACGTTACAATTCAAGCTCAGATACTTGAGCTTATGAAAGACCTTCAAAAGAAGCTCGGTATGTCCATAATTCTCATAACCCATGACCTCGGTGTAATCGCGAGCATGTGCGACGAGATAATCGTTATGTACGGCGGTCGTGTTTGCGAACGCGGAACGGCGGACGAGATTTTCTATAACCCGAAGCATGAATACACAAAGGGACTTCTTCGTTCTATTCCGAAAGAGAGTAGCATGAACGAGCGACTTGTTCCTATTGCGGGCTCGCCTATCGACGTGCTTAATATGCCGAAGGGCTGCGCTTTTTCGGCTCGGTGCGACTGTGCTATGAAGATTTGCCTTGAGGAGCACCCCGAGGAGTTATGGGTGGCGAACGACCATCTCGCTTCCTGCTGGATGAACGCGAAACCCGACGCGGCAAAAAAGAAAAGCAAGGGAGGCGAAAAGGAATGAAGAAGGACGACAACATAGTTGAAATCAAAAACCTGAAGCAGTATTTCCCCGTAAAGACGGGCTTCTTTAAAACGATACCTCTCAAAGCTGTGGACGATGTTTCCTTTTCGATTAAACGTGGCGAAACGCTCGGACTCGTCGGCGAATCAGGCTGTGGAAAAACCACGGTCGGACGCACGATTCTAAGGCTATACAAACCCACCGCGGGTCAGGTCTTTTTTGACGGAAACGAGATAACCGACGGCAACATTGACCAGTACCGTAAACGTATGCAGATGGTTTTCCAAGACCCATATTCCTCGCTTAACCCGAGAATGACGGTTTCCGATATAATCGGCGAGCCGCTTGATATTCACAAGCTCTATTCAAGCCCCGCCGAGCGCAAGGAGAAGATAGCTGAGCTTATGAGTCTTGTCGGGCTCGGAACAGAGCACGCCAACCGCTACGCTCACGAATTCAGCGGCGGACAGCGCCAGAGAATAGGCATAGCCCGAGCACTTGCCGTCAACCCCGAGTTTATTATCTGCGACGAGCCTGTTTCGGCTCTTGACGTTTCCATTCAAGCGCAGATTATAAATACTTTTGAGGACCTACAGAAGAAGCTGGGTATAACCTATCTGTTTATTGCACATGACCTTATGGTTGTTCACCACATAAGCAATCGAATCGCGGTTATGTATCTCGGAAAAATAGTCGAGATTGGCTCAGCCGACGAGATAAACAACGCGCCGATTCATCCCTACACAGTGTCGCTTATCTCCGCCGTTCCGATACCCGACCCCAAAACCGCGAGGGAGCGCAAGAGGATAGTTCTTGAAGGTGACGTTCCGAGTCCGCTAAAGATGCCAAGCGGCTGTCCGTTTAGGACAAGGTGCGCCTACGCAACGGAAAAGTGCGCCGAGGTTTGTCCTCAGCTTACCGACCGTAAGGACGGTCATATGGTTGCTTGCTGGAATAAGTAAAAACTGCCTAAAACGGTAGCTTTTTGTTAGAGAATTGTAATGATTGAGTTACCTTTATTTAATTGACATTGCTTTAACAATCTGCTATTCTGTTTCCAACCATATATAGCGAAAAACAGCGAAAAAAGAAGAATAACAAAGGGGACGTCCCCTTTAGATTTGCCCTGCGGGCAAATCAACTACTTTATTTAAAACGTGTACGGTTTGAGCTTGCGCTCCCGTTTAGCGGTGCGGCTTGTTTGGACGAAGGCGTTTTAATAGATATTAAAGAAGGAGATATTAGAGATGAAAAAGATTTTTGCAATTGTTCTTGTTCTTGTCTTGGCGCTCTCCGTATTTGCCGCTTGCGGTAAAAAGGAAGCTGACCCCACCGCACCTTTCTCTTGGGACCATTACGATGAACTTATCGGCCAAGTACGCGCTGAGACAGACCTCGTAAAGCGCGAGGCGCTTATGCACGAGGCTGAGGATGTACTTATGGAGTCGGGCGCTATTCTGCCTATTTACTACTATAATGACATCTATCTTATGAAGGACGGCATTGAGGGCTTCTACTGCACCCCCTACGGCTACAAGTACTTCATGAACGCGACCTTTGGCGACGCCACAACCCTTCGCATAAACCTTGCGAGCGAGCCCGATAAGCTTGACCCGGCGCTCAACTCCTCCGTTGACGGAGCGTGCCTCGCGGTTAACTCCTTCGGCGGTCTTTACACCTACAACGCGGACAATCAGCTTGTTCCGAACTTCGCTGAGTCGTGTGAAGAATCCGAGGACGGACTTACCTATGTATTCACATTACGTGACGGTCTTAAGTGGTCTGACGGCACACCGCTTACCGCTAAGGACTTCGAGTATTCCTGGACCAGAGCTGTTGCGGCAGAAACCGCTTCCGACTATGCTTATATGTTCGACAGCGGCAATATCGCGAGCTGGAAGGCCTCCGACGACGGAAAAACCTTTACTGTTACACTTTCCTCGCCGAGCCCCTATTTCTTTGACCTTTGCGCTTTCCCGACATTCTATGCTGTAAATCAGGCGTGTGTTGAAGCTTCCCAGACAGCTGACAACCCCGGCGCATGGGCGACCGAGGCGGGCTTTGTCTGCAGCGGTGCTTATATGCTCACCGAGTGGACACATGACGTCAGCATGGTTTACGAGAAGAACCCCAACTACTGGGATGCCGAAAATGTAAAGATTGAACGCCTTGAGTTCATGCTCTCCGCTGACGATACCGCTATCTTTGCGGCTTACAACGCCGGAGACCTTGATTTCGCCGACACAGTACCTACCGACGAAATCGCGAACCTTCTTACAAACAAAGAGTTCTATGTTGTTGACGAGCTCGGCACATACTATGTCGGCTTCAACGTCAAGTCCAGCCTTTTCGGCGGCAAGACTGTTGAGCAGGCAAACGCTATGAGAAGGGCTTTCGCTCTGCTCATCGACCGCGAGTATATCTGCGAGACAGTAGGACAGACCGGACAAAAGCCCGCGACCTCCTTCCTGCCTTACAATATGTCTGACGGACACGGCGGCGAGTTCAAGTCCAACGACAACGCATATACTTATCCCAACGCTGAATCTCTCGGATATATCCCCGTTGACCCCGATGTAGCTGAGGCTATCTCGCTTCTTGAGTCCGCGGGCTTCGAGTTCAAGGACGGAAAGCTTTCCTCCAAGACCCCCATTTCGATGGAGTATCTTACTAACGACGGAACCGGACACATTGCTGTTGCCGAGTGCATTCAGCAGGACTTCGCGAAGGTCGGCATTGATATTACCATCCGCACATGCGACTGGAACACCTTCCTTGACGAGAGAAAAGCCGGTAACTACGACATCGCGCGTAACGGTTGGGTAGCTGACTTCAACGACCCGATTAACATGCTTGAAATGTGGACAATTGACAGCGGAAACAACGACTGCCAGTTTGGTAGATTCACCGACGAAGAAGCGGCTGCTTACGATGCATTTGTTGCTGAGCAGCAGGCGAAATAAGAAGTTTAACTTTTAAGTTAGCTTTGCGCCCTCGGGATAATAATCTCGGGGGCGCTTTTACTTTTTTTCGAGGGTATGGCGAAGCTTAGCAAGCCCTTGCGAAAAATGTCGTTAAGGGGTATAATTTAAACACTATTTTAGGAGATATAATTAATGCAGGTTGATGAAGTTTTAAACAAAAAGGGCGCGATTTTCAAGCTTACCTTCTCGTCCTTTATCATTTCTTTTCTGTCCATTCTGGTTAACAACGTCGACCAGCTGATGATAAGCCGATACTCTCAGACGTCGGTCGCGGCGGTGGGCAACGCAAACCAGGTCTCATGGATTCTGCTTTTGCTTCTTACTGTGGTTTCCAACGCCTCGGTAATACTTATTGCTCAGTACAAAGGCGCAAACAACAAGAAGCTCGAACACGAAACCTATGCGGTTTCGGTGGTCTTTAATGTGGCGCTCAGCTTGATTATCGGCGCAGTGCTTATTGCCTTTGGGCACGGAATGTTCCGCCTTATGAATATAACCGACCCCGTTATTCTTGAGCAGGCGTATGTATATATGGCAATAACGGGCGGCTCAACGCTTTTTACCTCGATGTTAATTCTTTATGAGGCATTCTTTAAAAGCAACGCAATGCTTAAGGAATCGCTTATCGTCTCTATCGGGGTTAATCTCTTTAACATTTTGGGCAACTGGCTGCTCATCTACGGCATAGGACCTTTCCCCGAGCTTGGCTACGTGGGCGCGGCTATCTCCACCGTCGTGTCGAGGGTGCTCGGTGCCATCATACTAATTGTCGTATTCGGTAAAAGGGTAGGAAAGATAGATTTTTCCTGCTTGAAGCCGTTCCCCATAAACAGACTGAAAAAGCTTTTGGCTATCGGCATTCCGTCGGCTGGTGAAGGCTTCTCCTATGACGCGGCACAGCTGGTAATAATGAGCTTTATCAATACTCTCGGGCTTGTTGCTGTAAATACTAAGATATACGTTGCGCTAATCGTGTCGTTCGCCTACATTCTTACTATGTCGATTGGCGAGGTCAATCAGGTTGTTATCGGCTATATGCTCGGCGCAAAGCTGCATGACCGAGCAAACTCACAGGTAATGAAAAGCTTAGTTATCGGCATTATATGCTCGCTTACGCTTACTGTCGGGCTTTACTTTTCAAGTGATTTTGTAATCGGCTTGTTTATGTCGAAAACCGACCCGCAGGTAGTGGCTTTGCGCGCCGATATTCTCACGCTTGCGAAAAGCATTATGTTTATCGAAATTTTCCTTGAAACAGGCAGAGCGATTAACCTTGTTATGGTGCGTTCCCGTCAAGGCGCCGGTGACGTGAAGTTCCCAGTAATTATGTGCATAATAAGCTCGTGGTTCTGCTCGGTGCTCGGCGGCTACATTTTAGGCGTGAAGCTTGGCCTCGGACTCGCAGGCATTTGGATAGGAATAGCTATGGACGAGATTTGCAGAGGCATTGTGCTTATCTTCCGCTGGAAAGGCGGACGTTGGAGAAAGATAGATATTGTTACAGAGCCCGCGAAGGAAACGCCGGCAGAATAGAAGAAACAGAAAAGCGTCCGCAACCGCGGACGCTTTTGTATATTTAGCGTTCTTTTGTAAAGACTATCTGTAAAAAGCGAAGGAGCGTATTATGAATCCGTTTAAACAAAAACCGAAGCCTCTCGAAAGCTGCTTGGTTGATTTAACGAAGCTTGCAAGCAAGGCATATAACAAGAACACCACAGACCCATATACGAAGATAAGAATTATCCTTATGAACGGCAATGAGTTTGAATCGGTCTGGTGCGGGCATCAGTTTTCGCGCCACTGCGACGATAACGAGCTAAGGCGTGAGCTTGCGCTGGTAAGAAGAATTGAACAGCAACAGCAAAAGCGAATAGCTACGCTAAAGCCTATAAGTGAGACGATTCTTGAAACCACAATAGGCTACGAGATGCTCGCGGTAGACCTGACCTCGGCGCTTGCGATGAACGAGAAGGACTCAACGGTTAAGAAGGCGTTGGACTTCGCGCTTTTAGAGGATTTTGACCATCTTTATCGATACAGCGACCTTTTGGAAGGCGAGCGTGGAATTAAGGCGGAGAAGCTTGTGGGTAAGCATATTGAGCTTATGCCCGGACGGCCGACAATAGCGGAGCACCGCTTCCCCTACGACGATATAAAGCCGCATATAACCGCCGACGCAGACCTTCTCACCAAGCTCAATGTGGGAATAATCACCGCCGCTGAGCAGCAGACAATGAACTATTATATGAACCACGGCGCGTTCTACGACACCGAGGCGGGACGCAAGCTTTACGGCGAAATAGCGATGATTGAGGAGCAGCACGTCAGCCAGTACGGAAGCCTCAAAGACACTAATATGACATGGCTTGAGTGCTTGCTAATGCACGAATACACGGAATGCTATCTCTACTATTCCTGTTTCGAAAGCGAGAGCGACGCGAGCGTTAAGGCGCTTTGGGAGGAGCTGTTCGAGCAGGAGGTTTCTCACCTTCATGCGGCGGCAAAGCTGCTTGAAAAGCACGAGGGAAAACAGTGGGAGCAGGTTATACCTGACGGTACCTTCCCGAAGCTTCTGGTGCTTAAGCCCAGTAAGGATTACGTGCGCGAGGTGCTTGAATCGGTTCGCCTTACCGCCCTTCGCGACGATTATAAAGAGATAGACAAAATGTCTGACGACGCCGACTTCTTCCGTTATCAGCAACAGGTGGTGACGAACGAAGGCGAGGAGCCCGCGCACAAGGTCATTAAGACGTATATCGCGAAGAACAAGACGGATTACCGCTATGAGGAAGCGCCGCACCCGATAGACGCGCTTCGCGACCGCGAGAACGATAACATTGAAATAGCAAGGAAAAAGGACGCATAAAAGAAAGCCCCGATTAATTCGGGGCTTTCTTCTATTTCAATTTGTACTCCGCTATGGGGATATAGTCTTTCTTTTCTTCGCATTCTTCAAAGATTGTTCGCTCGAAGCAGATGGAATTATGCTTGAGCGCCGTTTCGAGGAAGCAAAGGAAGATACCCATATCTATCGAATTAAAGTAGACGGCATGAGTTCGCGGAAGCTTAAAGCTGGGTCTTGAATCGCGGTAGACGAAAAGCGAGCCACCCTCATTCTTTATCCGCCACGGCTGGCTGTTACAGGCGCTGGGGGCAAGCAAAGCCTTTTCGGTAACGCCGCTTATTGCTTCTCCGAACCATGTGTCGTCCTGCTTTTTTCTCACAAATTCTTTTTCGTTGCCTCTGAATAGCTCGCCGTCGCTTCTTCCGAAAACCATTAGAATAACGTAAGCCGTGCCTTTGGGACATTCAGAGGGCTTAGGTCTGCTCGCAAGTCCGTACCAGCAAGCGCCTATTCCGCGAGAGGCGAGAAACAAATCAAGCTGTTCCAAAATGTAACCCGCGTTCAACAGATAATTCGGCTTCTTTTCGCTGTAAATTCTTATGCCGTATTCACCGAATTTCGCGTTTGTACTTTCTCTTTTTACAAGCTCGAATTCGACGCGAATGTCGGGTAACAACGCGGTAAATGTCGAAAGAGCCGTCTTTATTTCATCAAGCTCAGCCGCCGTTATCGGTAAAGCGCCGTCGTACCTTCTCACAGAACGTCGCTTTGACAGTAAATCATAATAATCGTTCATTTTCGCTCTCCTTAAATATATAGAAATTATATCATCTGTCGACGTGGTTCGACAACAGATTTTCGTTTTCCGCGAAGGTTTTACCTTTTGACGGAAACGCCGAAGTATTTTTTAGTTTTCGCACAATAGCCAAGAAACGTGGTTAGAGATATAATTAGTATAACACTTCAAATCTAAATTGAAACAGGGTGAAAAGAGTATGAAAGAAAAAAGTAAAGGCATGGGTTTTCGCTTCTGGCTTCTTGTGTGGGGGCTTGGTATAGCGGGGCAGCTTTGCTGGAACATGGAGAATCAGTGGTTTAATACCTTCGTTTACGCGAAGATAGCCAAAGACCCTACAATAATCTCGTGGATGGTTGCCATTTCCGCTACCGCAACAATGATATCCACATTTCTCAGCGGGACGCTGTCCGACAGAAAGGGACGCCGTCGCATAGTTATTTCGGTGGGCTACATAATGTGGGGCGTCTTTACCATTATCTTTGGGCTTACGCAGTTCATTACCAACGGCGTTATCGGTGCCGACTCGCAGCTTATGGCGGTCGCGGGAATTGCGGTGGTTTCGTCAGACGCAATAATGAGCTTTTTCGGCTCTATGGGTAACGACGGTGGCTTCAACGCCTGGGCTAACGACAATATGACCGACAAGAACCGCGGACAGATTGGCGCGGCTATGGCGACTCAGCCCGTTATAGGCACGATAGTCGGCACGGTTGTCGGAGGCATGCTTGTGGGCAGTGACGATAATTATATGCGCCTTTTCCTCGTTATGGGCGGCGCAGTTATCGCCTTCGGTGTTCTCGCGCTGTTCTTCTTAAAGGAGTCGCCCGACCTCAAGCCGAATGTTGAGGGTACCTTCTCGCGGCAGTTTTTCAGCGTTTTTAACTTTAAAAAGTATTTTGCACTAAAAGAGCTTGTCTGGGTTAATCTGACACTCGCGGTTTATTTTATAGCTTTCAATATGTACTTTACCCATCTTGGAAACTACATGATATACTATCTCGGCTTCACGGCTGACACCATGGGGCTTATTGAAGGTGTAACGCTGGTGGCGGCTATGCTGGTGGTAATTCCCGCCACGGGACTTATTAACAAGAACAAATCGCCGTTGCTTTGTATAGTCTCCATTATCGTGAACTTCCTCGGAGTTATGGTGCTGGGTCTTTTTGTTCGACCCGAAAACGTGGACACCGCCGCCTTCTTTAACCCAATACTAATGGGCGGAGTTTTCCTTATCGGAATAGGCTATGTACTTATTCTGCAGACGTTAACAGTGTGGTCTAAACAGCTTTATCCCGCTGACGCGCGCGGTCAGTTTGAGGGAATACGCATACTGTTCTTTGTGCTCATTCCTATGGTTATTGCGCCGCTTATATCCAACCCCGTTATTAAGGCAAGCGGAGAATTTATTGATGAAAACGGTGAAATAGCGTATCTTCCGACACACACGTTGTTCCTTGTGGCGTCAGGACTTGTGCTTCTTACGTTTATTCCGCTTTTCTTCGCGAAGAAATACCACGACGCTCGGCTAAAGGGTGTAAGCAAGGAGGCGTAATATGACCTGGTATATTGCCGCGCCCGTACTGCTTATCCTTCTTTACCTTATCGCAAGCGTTATTGTTGCTAACGTATGTCTCGGAATGCTCTGTACAACAAAAAGGCGGCATTCGTTTGAATATGCGCGAAGCTTCGACACGGATAACGGCTTCGGCGAGTGCTTTGAGGCATATGACGGCTGGGAGAAGCACAATTTTGAACTGCAAAGCGGCGACGTTCTTTTAAAGGGCACCTACATCGTAAACCCAAATGATTGCGGAAAAAGGAAAAAGGTCGCCGTTATCTGTCACGGACACACGATGAATCGCCTTGCGGCTGTAAAGTACGCAAAAACCTTTTATGAATGCGGCTTTAATATCGTGACCTACGACACGCGCTATTTTGGCGAGTCAGGCGGCGACATATGTACCCTTGGTCTTCACGAAAGGGTGGACCTTGCGAACGTCACGGAATATGCCCGCACGGTTTTCGGAGAGAACTGTGTTATCGGTTATCACGGTGAGTCAATGGGCGCCGCCACGGTGCTTCTTGCGCTTGATTATGAAAAGCCCGATTTTGTCATTGCCGACTGCCCGTTTTCCGATACGATGACGCTTCTTAAATATCTCGTCGGAAAGGTAGCACATTTTCCGTGGATACCTACGCTTTCGATAGCGCGTTTAATGGCGATACGCCGCTACGGCTACGACTTTAAGGAGGTAAGCCCTATTAAGGCGGTTGAGAAAAGCGACGTGCCTATCTGCTTTATTCATGGGCTTAACGACACCTTTATACCCTGCGAGCATAGCCGCCGTATGTATGAGCGCTGTCGCAACAGCAAAAGTGAGCTTAAGCTTTTCGAGGGTGCCGAACACGCATATTCAAACAAGAGTGACCCCTTGCGATATGCCGAAACGGTACGGTTGTTTATCAAGAAATGCGGATATTAACCGCTTATATAAAAGGGGCGCCAATAAGGCGCTCTTTTTTGTTGAATTTATGGGATAGAAAAAAACCACAATGGTGGAATAACTATATCGAAGGTCTTTTTACACGGAGGTGAAAAGATGGATTTTACAGGGATGACAGCGTTATCGCAAAAGATAAGCTCGATGACGCTTTCGCTTCAAAAGAGCGAGACAAAGATAAAATTCAAGAAAAAGACAGACGATGCTAATAAAACTGAAAGACAGCGCTTAATCGAAAGCCTGCAGAAGCAGGTGAACGAGCAGAAGAAGAACAACACCCTTTCAGCCATTGACACCAAGCTTCGTTCAGGCAAGGCGTTGTCCGCGAGCGAGATGAGCTACCTTAAGCAGAACCACCCCGAGCTGTATGAAAAGGCAATAGAGGCCAAGCGCGAGCGGGAACAGTATGAAAAAGAGCTTAAGGCATGCAAGACGAAGGACGACGTTCAGCGGGTGCGCGCCACAAAGCTGGTTAGTATGGCGGCGGAGGTTTCGGCTGTAGCGAACAACCCGAACATTCCCGACGACAAAAAATATGAAATAATGGTACAGATAAACAAGCGTGCGCAGGGCATTGCCGAGGCGCACAACGAGTTTGTACGCTCCGGTGAATACAACGAGCTTCCGACAGATGCGGAGGTCCTTGAGGAGATTAAAGAGGGTAAGCAGTCTGAGAGTTACTTAGAGCCGGAGGAAGCAGTCGAGGAAATCGAGAAGACGGAGACTTCCGATATTTCAACTGAGAAGCCTGAGGTAAAGGAAACGAAGGCGGACGCTTTTGAAACAACGGAGCTTGAGTTTGAGCTTCCCATAGCCCAAAGAAGCGGTAAGAGTAAAACCGTCAAAATAAAACCAAAATCCAACAGCGAAAAAGATATAAAGCAATGGCGCGCGGCATTTAGTATCTATTTAAAGGCAAGCCGCCCTTCATTTAATCAGTATGACTATTCAGGTATCTTCTTCAACAAAAAGGCATAAAAAAAGCGTTTCCTCTTGGAAACGCTTTTTTGTTTAAAAGAATAGTTCTGATAATGCTTTTTAGAAACAATAAACGTAACAGTGTTAGTCGGCGAAGAACAAGTTAAGCGCTTGTCTTTGCGTAAAGAAGATTAATTAAAAATGTGTTCGCCGCTAAACTCGCTTATGAATTTATTAAGCTCTCGTTGGTTCCTGATGACGGTAGTTTTATCCTTGTAAAGCCTGATGGTTTCGTAAAAAGCCTGACGTCTCTTTCTCGAGCGCCCCTTAATAAGCACCCAATAAATAAATTCCAAATCAAGCTTTTCATTACAGCCGCTCGCCATGCTTTCACGCGAGTGGTTTTTGTTTTTTCTGTAACGTTTAATAACCCGCAAAAGACAGGAAAATCGGCTAAAAGCCAAAAATATAATCCTGTCAGCCGCCGCCATTCTTTCTTTGAACATGACAGAAGTATAGTTTCCGTCTATAACCCATGAGTCGTGCGTATCAAGAAATTCTTTCATAAGCGCGAGCCGTTCAGTCTTATCACGCTCGAGCCAATCGGAAAGAAACTGAATGGTATCTATATAAAGAACAGGCAGCCCGTATCGGTTACCGAGCAGCTTAGCAAGAGTAGATTTTCCGCTCCCGCTATAGCCAAAGACCGCTATTTTCATAAGTCTTCGTCAATTCCGAAATCCTTTAGTGTTGGCTGTTTGTCCTCAAGCCAATACTCGCTTCCGTCGGGTTTTCTGTCGATGAAGCGCTTATTGTACAGCTCTCGTCTGAGAGTTGCGGGGTCATAGAACTCTGTGTAATCGTCAATAATGTCGTTAATCTCTCGCTCGCTGTAAACCTTATTAGGCTCAAGCTTTGCGGAAAGGTAAAAAAGCGCAAAGATAAGCGGCTTCTTTTTTACAGGTATCGACTTTAATCTGCCGTTTTCGCTAAGAAAGTTGCGAAGGCCTTTATTAATTATTGTTTCCAAAATAACACCTCATTTGACAAATATTATAGCACATTACTATATGATATGCTATAATTATTAAAACACAAGGCAACGGAAAGAGGGGATATCGCGAGTGTCGGTTTCGTTTTATACTATACTCAACGGTTTTTGTATCTGTATTCTTCTGCTTTTGGCTTCAAACCGAAGGCGTTCAGCTACCAAGCTGCCTGACGAAAAATTCTTTCACATGGTTTTAATATCGACCGTTATCGTTCTCGCCTTAGACGCCTTTGGCTGGTGGATTGACAAAAAGGTCTTTTACGGTTCGCGAATCCTTAGCATAATATCTAATACGGGAATGTATATTCTTCTGTGCTTTGTGGGCATGGTTTGGTTGTTTTATGTTGATTATAAAATATTTGTAGATGAGCGTTCGTTGGAAAAGAGAGGCGTAATCTACATTATTCCCTTTGGCCTTTATACATTAACGGCGCTAATCAGCTGTTTTACGGGCTGGTTCTTCACAGTAGACGAGAATAATGTTTATACTCATGGCGATTTACATATTGTACATATGATTATTATCTTCAGCTATATGCTTGTGGGCGTAGGGTACGCGGTGCGCGTACATCTGCGCAGCGGAGATAAGGAAAAACGCAAGCAGTGCCGGTATATTATCTTCTTTACTCTGCTTCTTGTCATATGCAGCATTATTCAAACGCTTTTCTATGGATTGTCTCTTATGCTTCCGTGCCTTACATACTCGTTGTTAGTGGTCTTCATCAGTATGCAAAACGGTCAGATTTCGATTGACGCGCTAACAAAGATAAACAACCGCGGAACGCTTAACCGCTACCTTGCGACGACCTTGAACGATTTAAAAAACAACGAGATACTCTACCTTATGCTTATTGACGTGGACGACTTCAAGTCGATAAACGACCGCTTCGGTCATATTGAGGGTGACCGTGCATTAATAAACATAGCGGAAATTTTGAAGCGTACCTGCGGAAGACTCAGCGAAAGAGTTTTCCTCGCCCGCTTCGGTGGTGACGAGTTCGCGCTGGTTTTTAAGGAGTTGGATTCCGGAACTGTGAAGCGTGTAACAGACGCGCTTTTGGTAGAGGTCGAAATTTCCAACATGACACGTGAAGACCTTAAGCTCTCCGTAAGCTACGGCATAGCCGAGTTTAATAGGGAAACCATGAAGACGATGGACGAGCTGATTACCCGCGCTGACGCGGAGATGTACAAAAATAAAATAAAGAGTAAATAGTAAAACGGGTCGATATCGACCCGTTTTTTAATGCTGAGAACGGATATCGTACATCGGAGCGCCGCGCCTTTTGTGTTCCTCGGGGCTTAATGCTTCAAGGCTTTCGTCACTCATGGAGACCGCGCGCATTATCGCCTCGTGGCCAAATCTTCGTCTTAGGCCGTCGATAGACAGTTCAAGCGCTTCCTCCTCCTCGCTGTCGCCCGCGCCTTCAAAAAGCGAAAGCTGACGCGACTCGTTGGCGGCGGTAAGTCCGCCGAGACGAACGCCGATGCTTCTTATCGGAAAATGCCACTCGTAGTTGTCCAGTAAAAGCTGATACGCCTCGTTGGCTATTATGTTTGTTACGCAGGTGGGCGCAGAAAGCTTCTTTTGGCGGGTGATTGAGCAAAGCTCGGTGTTTCTTACCCAAAGCTCCACTACCGAACAGCGAAGATTCTTTTCTCTCATACGCGTAGCAACGCTGTCAGCGAGAGAATAGAGCACGGGCTTCGCGTCCTCAGAGCTGGTAAGGTCGCGCGGGGTGGTGGTGCTGTTGCCGATGGATTTCGTCTCATGCGAATCCGATATATTCATAACAGGGGAGTCGTCATAGCCATTTGCATAGACCCATAATAGCTCACCCATCTTTCCGAGTCTTCTCGTCAGCAGAGCCTTGTCGGTATTTGCAAGCGCACCTATAGTGTGTATGCCGAGGTCGGATAGCGCTTTGTTCGTTGCCTTTCCGACATATAACAGCTCGGAAACGTCCAGCTTCCATACAATATCCTTAAAATTTTCCTTGGAAAAGACAGTAACAGCGTCGGGTTTTTTATAGTCAGAACCTAATTTTGCAAAAATTTTATTAAAGCTGACGCCGATAGACACGGTAAGCCCAAGCTCTCTCGTTATCGTCTTTCGAATATCGTTCGCTATCTGTTCACCGTTACCGAAAAGCTTTTGGCTGCCCGTTACGTCCAGCCAGCATTCGTCCATTCCGAACGGCTCAATCTGGTCGGTGTACCGTTCATAAATATCACGGACGCGTCGGGAATACTCAATGTACGAGTCCATATGCGGCGCAAGCATAACAAGACAAGGACAGAGCTTTTTCGCCTCCACAACAGTCATCGCCGTTTTTATCTTATACTTCTTCGCCACGTTGTTTTTTGCAAGCACTATTCCGTGCCGCTGCTCCACGCTGCCGCATACCGCAACGGGCAGAGCTCTAAGCTCCGGCTTATCGAGCAGCTCGACCGAAGCAAAAAAGTTATTTAGGTCTGAATGAAGGATAACCCGTGGCAAAGGTAACGCCTCCCGACGGAACAAATGTTCTATAAGAATATTTTACGCTAATTTCTGATTAATGTCAATAAGGATAAAGACAATCGGTAACGCTTATGGTAAAATGAACATATAAAGAGAAAGCGAGGGCAAATTTCAGGAAATGAGTGAAGCGGTATTGGAAACTATTATGGGGCTTGCAATTCCACTTTTGGGTACGGTGCTGGGCTCGGGGATGGTGTTCGTTTTAAAAAAAGATATAAAGCCGGAAGTTGAAAAGCTTTTGTTGGGCTTTGCGGCGGGAATAATGACGGCGGCGTCTGTTTGGTCACTGCTTATACCCGCTATTGAGCAAGCGGCGGCGCTCGGTCAGACCGAGTGGGTTCCCGCGCTTGTCGGTTTTCTCGCGGGCATAGGTTTTCTTCTGGTGCTGGATATAATTATACCACACCTTCACGTTACCTCTAATGTTCCCGAAGGCTCAAGGTCGCGGCTCAGCCGTTCGGCAATGCTCGTGTTCGCCGTTACCCTTCATAACATTCCCGAGGGCATGGCGGTGGGTGTTATATTCGCGAGCGTTCTTTCGGGCGAAACGCATATAACTATGGCGTCTGCCTTTGTTTTGGCAATCGGAATCGCCATACAGAATTTACCCGAGGGCGCGGTGATATCTTTGCCGCTTGTAGGAAACGGTGCTTCAAAGAAAAAGGCATTCGCATATGGCGCTATGTCAGGTGTCGTCGAGCCGATAAGCGCGGCGCTTACTATCCTTGTAACAAGCCTTATTGTGCCCGTTTTGCCCTACATACTCGCTTTTGCCGCGGGTGCTATGATATATGTCGTTTTCGAGGAGCTTGTTCCGGATTCACATCAAGGCGAGCACAGTAATATGGGCACTATAGGTGTTGCGGCGGGTTTCGCCCTGATGATGGTGCTGGACGTAGCACTCGGTTAATAAATATAGAGGAATTGTGAAATGAAAATTCTATTTAAAAGCGTGGCAGTTTCCGCAGTCATTACAGCGTTTATGACACTCATTAATTATTTTACCGCTAAGTTTTCTCGGTGTCCGTTCTTTTCGGTGGCTATGCATGGCGGTGAGGTTACAAGCTGGGTCGGCGTAGGGATAATTAAAACGAAGTACTATCCGCTTTCTGCGGGGGATGAACCCAGCACCGAGAGAATAGTTTTTTCTCT
>CAZUOY010000001.1:40945-48615 GCA_964622315.1 uncultured Oscillospiraceae bacterium
TTGTCGCCTTCGTTCTTATTGCGGTGGTTGCGGCACTTGTAATGTATGTTTTTTCAAAGCGTAAGAAAAAACAGTTAAACGCTGATAAATGAAATAACAGAATTTCCACAAAATCAAAACCGTGCGCATTTGCGTGCGGTTTTGTTATGCTCCCTAACTAAACAGAATAAATCTGCAAATACTACTGAAAAGAGTGTTAAGGAGCAAGGATGGATAAAAGAGAACGCAGATATGACACCGAGGTACAAAGACTTAAAGGAGAGGTATTAAGAAGAATAGCGGAGTATGCGTTCAGCGAAACTCTGGAGGAGGAAGCCGAAAAAATACCGCGCGAGTTGATTTCCGGGCGCACGGCGACCATGCGCTGTTGTGTATATAAGGAACGCGCAATACTTCACGAGCGGGTAAGACTTGCGAAAAGAGGGGACAAGGGTCATGTAATTAACGTAATTGATATTGCCTGCGACGACTGCCCGGTGGGTGGCTTTGAGGTGACCGATTCCTGTCGTGGGTGCATCGCCCACCGCTGTGCCGCGGCGTGTCCGAAGGATTGCATCTCCTTCGATTCAAGTCTTCGCGCACACATAGACAAGGCGCTTTGTATAGATTGCGGACGTTGCGCCGCCGCTTGTCCCTACGACTCAATATCTAATCGCCGCCGCCCTTGTCAGACCGCCTGTAAGGTGGGCGCTATCTCCGTTTCCCGTGGCGAGGGCAGAGAAGCTGTTATAAACAGAAAGCTTTGCGTCTCCTGCGGTCAATGCGTTTATCGTTGTCCCTTTGGCGCTATAACCGATTCCTCAGAAATAGTAACCGCCGTAAAACTGTTAAAGAACGGCGGAGAAAACTACAGACTATACGCTGTTATTGCGCCGACCGTTTCGAGCCAGTTCACCTACGCAAAGCTTACGCAGGTGGTAACGGGACTTCATGAGCTTGGCTTCTGCGAGGTTGTGGAAGCGGCGCTCGGCGCCGATATGACGGCGCTTGCGGAAGCAGGTGAACTATATGAGAAGGGATTTCTGATAAGCTCCTGTTGTCCCGCTTTCGTCGAGCTTGTTGAAAAGCACAGCCCCGCGTTGGCAGATAAAATATCCTCTGTTCTTTCACCAATGGCTGTGGTTTCAAAACGAATTAAGGAGAAGGACAAAAGCGCGAAAATAGTTTTTATCGGACCTTGCACCGCAAAGAAGCTTGAAAGAAGGCTTCCCGCCGTCAGCCCTTACGTAGACTGCGTTATTACCTTCGAGGAGCTTCAGGCACTTTTCGACGCACGAGAAATTGAGCTGTCCTCCCTTTCGGAAACAAAGCTCGACAACGCCTCCTTCTTCGGGCGGGTGTTTGCGCGTTGCGGTGGTCTTGCCGAGGCGGTAAGCGAAGCGCTTAAGGAGCAGGAAAAAACCGATTTTGAGCTGCGTGCGCTCTCCTGCGACGGGCTTTTTGAATGTAAAGCGGCGCTGCTTCGTGCTGAAAAGGGAATGCTGCCGTACAATTTTATTGAGGGTATGGCGTGCGAGGGTGGCTGTATAGGCGGCGCAGGCTGCTTAAAGCACGAGTCCCATGCGCGCCGAACCGTTGAGGAGTATGGAAGAAGCTCGGATAAAACCATTACTGAGGCGGCGAGCGGGATATAAAAAAGACGGCGTTTAACGCCGTCTTTAATGTTATGCGCTTTTTAGTAAGCTGACGATTTCCTTAGCGCTGTTGCAGTTCGTCGTGCAAAGACAATGGCTTTCGCCGCAAGCCACAATCATCTTTGTCTCGTCATCCGGTTTTATCTCACAGAAGGTTAGCGTGAAGCTTTCTTCGCCGTCCGCCGTGTTCACCGTGACCTCAAGTTTTGCGTAAGGCTCAGGGTAAAGCGTGGCGGCTGAAGCGTCGGGTAGATACTCTAAACATCCGTCGAGCGTTAGGTTCGAAAGGTCGTAAGCGGCGGTTTCTACGTTTTCAAAAAGCGGTTCGACAGAAACGCCATTCTTCTCACAAAGCCATTCGTAAGCCGTACCGTTCTCCGCCGTCTGTGTAAGTGCGGTTTTTGTGTAAGCATATTCGTCGCTTCCGATAGTCAGTTTAATTGCTTTAACATCGGCTTGGGCAAACACAGGCGGTTTCTCGCAGTCCACCAACGAGAGTATGTCGGTCGGCAGAGCGTCAATCAACGCACAGGTTACTACGAAAATCCGCTCATCTCCGCTTACAGAAAGATAAAAGTTGCCGCTTTCGGTAGTATCTCCAAAGGTTAGCGAACGCGTGATACCGTCAAGGTCCTTAACCGAAATTACCGCTGAGGGGGAGGTTAACCCGTACTCCGAAGGTGCGCCGTGCTCGTCAAGAATACGCACCGCTTGAAGGCTTGAAACACCGGTGCTGATAAGCTCAAGCGTAGACTGGTTAATGGGATAACCGACATATTCGTTGCAGCTCCATAAACCGTCGTTCTTTGAGAAGCTGAGCTTAAGGTCGCCAAGCGAGTATTCAAGCGAGGATATCTCGCCCGTGGAGATTACAGAGTTATGCTCAATCTTCTTCGCTGTCTTATTTGATTCAGAACGCGACATTAGCGCCTTTGTTCCAATAAAAGCGACGAGAAGCAGGGTGAAGACAAAAAACAGTATAATAAGCGGGTTCTTCTTCATAGACACGCTCCTTACGCCTTGCGGCGGCGGTTCCAGATAACGAAGCCGCTGACTAACAACGCGACGGGAATGATGAAAACGAAAAGCGCGCGCCATAGTCCGCCGCCGGCTACTGCGTTGTTTGTGACCTGAAGGCTCTTTGTCGGAATGGAGATGTTCTCTATTTCGGGCATAACCGAGGTCACAGCGTTTATGAACAAATCTGTGTTTACGAGACTTGGGAAGCTTGAGATAATGCTTTCCTCAACAAGGCTTTGCGAGGAAAAAGCAATAAGCTTAACCTCTTTGCTGTCAAGAGATTCCTTTGCCGTTACGCCGAGCACATACTGTCCTTCAATCTGTTCTGTTTCGGTTACGGCTTGACCGTGTTCAGAGGTGGTAAGCACGGTGTCCTGTGTTATAGTTTCGCGAGCGGGCGCCGTGAGAACAAAGCCGCGAGACTCGATTAGTAACACAAGGTCGTCTTCCGCAAGGGTACTCGTTATCTCGTCGGTCTTAAGAACCGGGAAGATATAGTAATAGGAGCTTTGGTAGTACCGCTCAAGGTCGGCTATATATCCGTTGGCAAAGGTAATTCCGTATTCTGCGAGAAACGCCTCAAAGTTAGGAAGCGCCGTTGTTTCGTAAGAGGCAAGGAACATTATGTTTCCGCCGGACTGCATATATGCAGACAGCATAGCCTTTTCTGCTTCTGAAATATCAGCGGTAGGTCCGAGAATAATCAGTAACGAACAGTCGCTCGGAATAGCGCCGTCAAGAAGAAGGTTAACGCTGCCGATTTCAATACTCAACTGGCTTAGGCGTTTGGTAACGGTTTCGCCGAGGGTGCTTTCACCGTGACCGCTTGCAAGATATATCTTCGCGTTGCTGTCGTTCGTTACATAATTAATGGCGCTGGTAAGCTGACCCTCTCCGTCAAACTCGGTTTCGACTACCTGCTGTGCGGAGTAGTACGCCTCCATATCAATAAGCACGATATCAGCAAACATTACGTTTTTGCTCTTGCCTGTTGCCTCGTCTTCAACAAGAATGGTGTTACTTATTCCGCCCGCCGCCTTAAACTCAGAGGGTTCTGAAACGGGGTCAATATAATCAACGCTGATTAAGCTTGACGCCTCCGCGTACTGCTTGACAAGCTTGTCAATGCGCGGGTCAATGGCGGCAGCTTCGGCAACCACCGTAAGCTTAACTTTGTCCTGAAGCTTTGACAGAAACTCCTTTGTTGTGTTGCCGATTGTGTAGACCTTAGTGCTGCTGAGGTCTATTTGTTTTACACTGTCGGGAAGAAGCCCGATAAGCAGAGCCAGCACGATTGCGATAGCAATGACAACAGCTGAGAGGCCCAGACTGTAGTTTCCGCGCTTATAGGTTGTGGCGCTGAACATTGAGTTTACGTTATCTTTATCTATAATCTTTTTCATCGTTAACGCCCCCCTTAGTTCCAGCGGCGCTTTTGAATAGTCTGCGCCGTCAGGAAAAGCATCACCGCCGTAGCGATAAGAATTTTGACAATACCGCCGAGGTCAAATAGACGGTTAACAGCAAAGTTGTCGAACACCGCCGTGACGGAAAAGCCGGAAAGATAGGTGGAAAGAAGACCGCCAAAGGATTTGCTGTTGGTGAAATAAAGAATAAGCACCAAAAGTGCGCCTGCGAGCCAAATGCCCACAGCGGCGAGCCAGTTCTTTGTTATTGCGTAATAGACAACGCAAAGCACCGCGATAATAACTAACAGAGTCAGCACCGTTCCGGACGCAGAGGTAGGAAGCAATGAAACAATGCCCTCCCAAATATACAGCACGAAAAGCGCCGCTATTGTGCAAACCGCCGATATTACCTGGCTTTCGGTGAGCGAGGAGACAAACATACCCACAGAGATAAAGAAACAGCCGATTACAAAGTAAGCGAAGATTGAGGAATAGTCCACGGCAAGAAAGCATTCGCCCAAGGATTTAATAATGAGCGGGCAAAGGCAGAGGATAACCATTACAAGGAAAAGCACAAGGCACATAGCGAGAAATTTTCCTATTACGATGTCGCTCAGCTTAAGCGGTGTGGTCAGCAGTATCTGGTCGGTCTTCTGCTTGCGCTCCTCAGAGAAGCTTCGCATTGTTAGCAGCGGCACAACAATAAGCAGAATGAAGGTTGTTGACTGAAGCGACGCGGCAAAGGACGGATAGCCGTAGTTTATGTTGTAGGCAATAAAGTAGATTCCAACTATCGCTATAAGCACCGCGGAAAAAATCTGCGCGGTCATATTATACCAAAGAGAGTTAAACTCGCGTTTTAATACAGCAATCATTCTTCCGCCTCCCCGCTCTCGTCAGACGTGAGGTTAAGGAAGACTTCCTCAAGCGACGCCGTAGAGCGTGTCATTGAAATTATCGCGGTCTTCTTTTCCGCGAAAGCGAAAAAGAGGTCATCGCGTATATCCTTCGTGCCGTCGGACATAACAGAAAACTCGGTAGTACCCTTTGGAGAATCATCATTGTAGCGAGCTTTAAGCCCAAGCGGCTTCAGCACCGCTTCAACGTCGCTTTTCTTTCCGCGAACGGTAAGCGAAAGCGCCGCGCCGCCGTGAAGCATCTCCTCAAGCCTTTCGGGAGTGTCACAGGCGACAAGCTTTCCGTTCGAGATAATCATAACCTTATCGCATACAGAACTCACCTCAGAAAGTATGTGAGAGCTCAATATTACGGTGTGCTTTTTGCCCAAGCTCTTTATAAGCTCGCGTATCTCGATAATCTGTTTGGGGTCAAGACCGACCGTCGGCTCGTCGAGAATAATTATCGGCGGCATTCCGAGAACAGCCTGCGCAAGTCCTACCCTTTGGCGATAGCCCTTGGAGAGGTTTTTAAGAAGTCGAGAGCGCACCTCCTCGATACCTGCCGTGGCAACAGCGGCTTCTATCTCATCGCGAATTTTTTCCTTTTCAATACCCTTTATGTGCGCCACAAAATCAAGATACTCGTCGGCAGTCATATCCTGATAAAGCGGCGGAAGCTCCGGAAGATAGCCTATCTGCCGCTTTGCCTCAAGCGGGTCGGTTACTATGCTCTTTCCGTTAATGAGCACGTCTCCCCTCGTCGCGCCTATATAACCGCACATAATGTTCATTGTGGTGGTTTTTCCGGCTCCGTTCGGTCCGAGAAAACCATAGATTTGTCCGTCTTCAACCGTAAAGGACAAATCCGAGACGGCAACGTGTTCGCCGTACCTTTTTTCAAGATTCTTTACCTCTATCAAAGGTTATCCCTCCTATTATCATAATCACTTGAATATATTAAATGCCTTATCTTAAATTAAGCTTAAAAATGCGCTCAGACGTATATTTTACACTATTGAATAAAGAAAAGAAAGGAAAAATTGGGGATAGTTACGATTTTTTCATAAACCCATTTATTATATAGAAAAAATGTGTATAATAAATAAAAATATTAATATAAAGAGGGAATGAAAATGCTTGAGTTTTTAGGAATTTACTATTTGTGCGGCATTAATAGAAAGAACTGTCTCGCTCGCGGACGGAAGCCTACCGGCTACATAGTTTTAACCGTAGTGCTCTTTTTTGTTATGGAAATCATCGGCGGCTTTTTGGGTTTGTTTATTTCGGAAGCGGCTTTTTACATCTTTGCCCTTCTCTTTGCCGCGTTAGGCGGATTGATTTCTTGGCTTATCTGCAGCAACCTTTCTTTTGGAACCTACGTAGACCCGAAGACTGCCTTCGTTCAGCAGGTTGTCGCTAACTCCGATAAGCTGAACGTTCCCGCGAGTTTAATGATTGTCAGAGACAAAAGCATGGTTGGCTGCGCGGTCAGCTACAACGTTAAGCTTAACGGCGAGCCTATAGGACAAATAGCAAACGGCATGATACTGAACGCCTCGACCAACCTTCGTTCAAATATAATCTCGCTTTATGACCCCACAACAGATGCTGACACAACGCAGATGATGTTTATGGTTAACGACGGCAGTAACGGTGAAATACACCTTAAAACGGGTCAATTCCTTCCCAAAAGCTGCCGCGGAGTCTTTTTTGACAACCAGATGGAGAAGCCTGTTTACAACCCCGCGCTCGCAACAGCGGCGCAATCGGCTCAAAAGCCCGTACAACAGAACAGCGCGGCTGTCCCAGCAAGCAAGGAAGCAGAGTTAACCTGCCCTCACTGCAGCGCAAAGCTTCCCGCGGGCTCCCTTTTCTGCACCTTCTGCGGAAAGAAAATCTAACTAAATTCTCTTGACATACAGCACGCCCTCGACGCTTTGCCGTGGGCGTGTTGTTTTATTTTGCTTGTAAAGAGGACTGTATAAGGCTATACTGAATTAGCGTCTCAAGTCGAGGCGATTCAAGCTAAACAAAAAAAGCGAAACAATCGGAGAAAAAGAAATGGTGAGAGTAATGTTCGTCTGTCACGGCAATATCTGCCGAAGTCCAATGGCAGAATTTATATTTAAAGATATGGTCAAAAAGCGCGGGCTTTCTGACGAGTACATTATTGCCTCCTCAGCGACAAGCACCGAGGAGATAGGAAACGGTATGCATCACGGAACCCGTCGAAAGCTTACGCAGATGAATATTCCGTTCAAAGAGCGCTGTGCAGTACAGTTATCGCGAGAAGATTATGACAAATATGACCTGATTATTGCTATGGACAGTATGAACCTTCGTTGGATAGAGCGTATTATCGGCTCGGACTCGAAAAGAAAGATATTTCGGCTTATGGATTTCACCGATGTCCCTCGCGATGTCGCAGACCCATGGTACACAGGGGACTTCGACGCAACCTACAAGGACCTAAACGAAGGCTGCGCGGAACTTCTGCGAGAGACGGAAAAGTTAAGGCGGCGGGCATAAGCCCGCCGCATTTTTCGCCTTTATAAAAAGAAGAAGCGCCAAAGGCGCTTCTTCCAAGAGTAAACAAGCTTTCGTTTTTTGTAAAAAGAAGAAGCGCCAAAGGCGCTTCTTCCAAGAGTAAACCAGCTTTCGTTTTTTGTAAAAAGAAGAAGCGCCAAAGGCGCTTCTTCCAAGAGTAA
>CAZUOY010000001.1:48715-80186 GCA_964622315.1 uncultured Oscillospiraceae bacterium
AAAAGAAGAAGCGCCAAAGGCGCTTCTTCCAAGAGTAAACCAGCTTTCGTTTTTGTAAAAGAAGAAGCGCCAAAGGCGCTTCTTCCAAGAGTAAACCAGCTATGCTGGTTTACTTATGATAGTGGTGAATATCCGTCGGGGATAGTGAAAAGAGACGGGTCAACATCGGATTCTACAGTGTAAAACTCCTGAATTGTTTCGGGGTCTTCTCCGTTATAGATGATGGTGTAAGCAAGCTTGTCTCCGTCAAAGAGATAACGAATAGAAGAATCTCCGCCGGATTTAAAGGCTTCGTAGTAATACTTTCCGCCGTCAAAATCCATATTACCCGTTGTCATGTAGTTCTCAATTTCTTCTGTGGGTGCTTCCTCGGAATAATCGGGGAACGAGCTTGTAAGGTCCTGACCGCCGAGGTCATAATAAAGCATTGAATCGGGCATAAGCATATAGGAACCTTCCGCGTTTTGAATCATAATGATTTCCTGACCGTCAGAAGGCGTTTTGACATAGATATTGTTTCCGTCTACAGCCATTGTAACGGGGATATTGTTGCTGGTGTCGCAAAGCTCCATATAATAAGAGCCGTCAACAAAGTAATCCTGATAGAACTGATAGGTCTTGCTGCGCCCCTTGGGCTTTCCGAGACCACCGAGCACGCTGCACCCCGCAAGTCCCAGCGCGAGAACGAGAGTAAGGACCAAAGCAATAAGCTTTTTCATTTTATTCCTCCAAAATAGTTGTATTATTGTACTTACCTATTGTATATGCAAAATGTACAAAAAAGCAATTAGTCAGTTGTACAAGAAAAACAAAGAAAAAACGCGTTATTTGTTGAATTTATCACAGAAATCAATCGCTTCGTCCAGCCATGAGGCTTCAAGAAGTCCTACGGCGGCGCCTAAACCGTGCGAGCCGTTGGGAAAGATTCTAAGCAGATGCTTAATGCTCGCACGCTCAAGCGACTCGCAAAAAATTCGACTGTTTTCCACAGAAACCGTTTTGTCGTCCTCGCAGTGCCAAAGATAGGTCGGCGGATAATTCCGAGTTACAAGCTTTTCCGCTGAATAGGCGTCCTTTTCCAACTCAGTCGGTTCATGTCCGAAAAAGTTGGTTCGGCTGAAGCGGTGGGCATAATTGTCGCAAAGAGAGATGACAGGATATCCAAGCACAAGTGAACGGGGAAGAAGACAACCTCGCGTCTTTGCCAAACCGCAGTAGCAGCCACAAAGATGTCCGCCCGCGGAAAAGCCCCAAAGCGAAAGATTTTCGCTGCGCTCTCCCAGAAATTTGACTGCATGCTCTAAATCCAAAAGCGGCCGCACATTACTTGCGCTTTCACCCACGCGGTAAAGAAGCACCGCCGTGCTGTAGCCGCGCTCGAATAGACGGTGAGCTATCGGAAAGCCCTCGTTCATAACCGATACATGCGCATAAGCTCCGCCCGGAACAATGAGAGCCAGCGGCGCGGCTTTACTCTGCAAGCGCAGATAGATAGCCACCCTTCGCTTCGTTTCGTCAGCCGCCATTTCCGCTTCCGAATAGATAAAGCGTCTTTCTGCTTCGCCGCGCTCCTTAAGGTCTGCGTACTCATCAATACATTTTAAAAAGCTTTCGGTACGCTCCTTCGGAAAAGCGCTTTCCTTAATGCAAAGTCGGTTATCCCACTGCTGTGGGGGATACTCTGAGAGTCCTCCGGAATTGATTATGTATGTCCATTCGTCTGAAAGAGAAGGACGCTTTAGCAGTTCCTTGAAAGTAATTTCATTATTCATAAAATGAGTATACCGCTTGCAAGTAAGCCAGTCAATCGAAGTGCGCTTGAATTTTCACTGCGCCGTGGTATAATTTTTATGAAAGAGGTGAGAGTAATGGACAGATTTGTCCCCTACGAAAAGCTCTCCAAAAAAGCTCAGCGCGACAGAAATAAACAACGGCGCAGAAGCTGGGGAGGAATAAGCCCGATTACACGAAAATCGGAAAGCAAAAAGCTTTACAACAGAAAAAAGACCGCGAGATACGAGAACGAGGGTTTTCAGTCGAACGGTCTTTTTGTTTGCCGAAAAAGCGCTCTATCTACTTTCATTTTTTTTACTCGTATGGTAAAATTATAGGCACGAAAAACGAAAGAATTCGCATTTAAGGAGAAGATTATGAACTACGGCTATTTTGACGATAAAAACAGGGAATACGTCATAACAAACCCCGCTACGCCCGCGCCGTGGGCGAACTATCTCGGTGACCCGAACTATGGCGCGATAATATCGAATAACGCGGGTGGATACAGCTTTGTAAAAAGTGGCGCGAAGGGAAGACTTCTTCGCTATCGCTTTAACTCAGACGACCGTCCCGGACGCTACATATATATTCGTGATGACGAAAGCGGCGATTACTGGTCCGCCTCGTGGCAGCCTGTAGGAAAGTCGCTTAAGAAATATAAAAGCGAGTGTCGCCACGGCACCTCCTACACCCAAATTTCAGCCGAATACGCCGGGATATCCTCGAAGGCGCTTTACTATGTTCCGAAGGGTCAAACCTATGAGGTTTGGGCTCTTACGCTTACAAACGACGGCAACGAGCCCAGAAAGCTGGGCGTTTTCGGCTACGCCGAGCTTACCACCGACAGCAATTACGAGCAGGATACGGTTAATCTTCAATACACACAGTATATAACAAGAAGCTATTACAAGGACAATTATATACTCCAAGTAATAAACGAAAATTGCTCCCGCGAGTTTAACGGCAACAGCCGCGCGACAAGATACTTCGGACTTTCGGGGGCGAAGGTGACGAGCTATAACGGCGACAAGGCGCATTTTTTGGGCGATTATCACAGCTACGGAAACCCCGTGGCGGTGGAGAACGGCGAGTGCGATAACGTTCTTAACTATAACGCCAACCCCTGCGGCGCGCTTCATACCGAAATAACACTAAAGCCGGGTGAGAGCCGCACAGTTGTGTTTACACTCGGAATGAAGGACGAAAAGGAAGCCGAACAGATTATTGCGAGCTACAAGGACGCGGAAGCTCAAACAGAAAAAGAGCTGTCCGAGCTAAAGAGCTATTGGCACGAGAAGCTGGACCGCTTCAAGGTGGAAACGCCTGACGATAAGTTCAATTCAATGATTAATACATGGAACGCCTTTCAGTGCTTTATCACCTTTGTTTGGAGCCGCGCGGCAAGCTTCTCCTACTGCGGTCAACGCAACGGCTTCGGCTACCGCGACACGGTGCAGGATATTCAGGGAATAATCCACCTTGACCCCGATATGGCAAAGCAACAGTTAAGGTTTATGCTATCCGCTCAGGTACACCACGGCGCGGGTCTTCCGCTTGTGAAGTACACACACAATCCCGGTCACGAGGACACACCGGAAGACGAAAGCTATGTTCGCGAGACAGGTCACCCTGCCTATCGCGCAGACGACGCTATGTGGCTTTTCCCAACGGTTAAGAAGTATATCGACGAAACGGGCGAGCTTGATTTTCTGGACGAGGTGATTCCTTTTGCCGATAAAGAGGACGGAACCGTTTACGAGCACCTTAAACGTGCGATAGATTTCAGTATGAACCACCTTGCGAAGCACGGTATGCCCGCGGGACTGCACGCGGATTGGAACGACTGCTTGCGGCTCGGAGTCAACGGGGAAAGCAGCTTCGTAGCTATGCAGCTTTACCTTGCTATGCGCATTTTAAAGGATTTTGCCGTACAGAAGGGCGACCGCGATTATGTAATCTATCTTGAGGGGATTTCCAAGGAGCTGTATGGAATAATTCAGAGGTTCTGCTGGGACGAAGACCGCTTTGTCCGCGGTTTCCTCGAGGACGGGACAACTATCGGCGCGAAGAAGGATAAAGAGGCGAATATTTGGCTGAACCCGCAGTCGTGGGCTGTTATCAGCGGCGTCGCCACTAAAGAGCAAGCCGAGAAGGCGCTCGATTCCACTAACAAGCTGCTCAACACCAAGTACGGCACAAGGCTATTTGCGCCGAGCTATAAAGAACACCCCTTTGACGGCGCGCTTATGTTCCTATATAACGGTTCAACAAAAGAGAACGGCTCTATCTTCTCGCAGACGCAGGGCTGGATAATACTCGCTGAGGCGTTAATGGGTCACGGTTGCCGCGCCTTCCAATACTTTAAAGAATCAAGCCCCGCATATATGAACGATAGCGCGGAGGTTCGTCGTATTGAGCCATACGCTCACGGTCAGTTTGTCGAATCGGTTGAGTCGCCCTTTGAAGGACGCGCTAACGTTCACTGGCTGACGGGAACGGCGTCTACCGTCATGGTCGGCTGCGTCGAGGGTATACTCGGTGTACGTCCGCTGCCCGACGGCATTATGATTAATCCCTCCATTCCGAGCGACTGGAAGGGCTTTAAAATGACCAAGGTCTTCCGCGGGAAAAAGCTCGACATTGAGGTAGTAAACCCCGACGGCAAGGAGAGCGGAATTAAAGAGGTTTGGCTTAACGGTGAAAAGCTAAGCGGAGAGATTGTTTCCTTCGAGGAACTGCGTGACGAGAATCAGATAAAGGTTGTTTTGGGCTAATAGGCGTTTCTTCTTACTCGGTTTCTTCACCGATTGCTATTCGCGTTGTCTTTCTTTCGGACACATAGCACGGTTTACGAATATAATAGCTTAAAGTGATAACGGACTTCGCAATAACGGCAAAATGTCGTAAAAAGCAGAAGCCCGTTATTGAAACCGACAAAAAACGCGCAAAATATTGATTAGTTCAGTAAAATATTGTATTATTACCCATAATACCAAAATAAACCGTTTTAAGGCGGACGCTGAAACGGTAGAGAATTCAGGTATAGTATGAAGCCGGAAGAACTTAAGGGAATAGATTATAAACAAGGGCTGGAACGGTTTTCCGGCAACGCCGAGCTGTACGAAAAGTTTCTTGTGAAGTTCGCGATGAATGAAGAAGCCGCGAAGGCGGCGGAGCTGCTGGAAAGCGGAGATATAGAAGGCGCTTTTTTCGTTATTCATACGCTGAAGGGCACATCCGGCAACCTTAGCATTAACGGGCTTTACTCGGCGTGCGTAGATTTTACAAAGGAGTACAAATCAGGGAATCACGGTGCGTTGCCGCTACTTTTGGAGGTCGTAACCGCCGAGAACGAGAGCGTTATTCAACAGATAAGGCTTTTGGACAGTTATTCCCGTCTCGCCGAATATAACAATGAGAGATAAGAAAGAAAGAAAAAAGCATAACAGCGCAAATGTTTGGGCAATCGCGGTTATTCTCGCCGCGGCGGCACTTATTGCGCTGTTTTTTGTTATAAGAGAAGCTGCGCTTAATAAGGCGGATTTCAATCTCAAGAATACCGTTGACGTTTGCGCTGTGGCGGCGTCTGTGTTTGTTGTGGTAAGTATGGTGGGCGTGCTGCATTTTCTTCGCCGCGAGAGGTTGCTTCGCGAAAATGTCTCGAAGGACGCCGAACACAAGGAAAACTCTCGGGCAATTCTCCTGCCCGAAGGCGCGGACGCAGTGCTTTATGAGCATGACCTTTCCGCCGATAAGCTGCTTAACGTTTCGGGCAATAGCGAGCTGTTGGGCTACGAGACAAGCGCGGTTTGCTTCAATGAACGCACCGAGGAGTTCCTCCGCTTCGCTGTTCACCCTGATTTCCGTGCGGCTTTTTCCAAGCTTCTGAACAGAGAGAGGCTTCTCGCTTCATACTACGAGGGAAAAAGCGAGGAATCGCTTGATTTTATCTCTGTCGGCGGTGCAGGCGTCCTTCGTTGGCTGAGACTCAGCGTAGCGTTGGCACGTCCGAAGGGAAAAGGCAGCGTCACAGCTTATCTGCTTTTTGAGGATATTGATAAGAATAAGCGCATGGAGCTTGAGCAGAAGGAAAAGAGCGTAAGAGATACCCTTACGGGAGTGTTAGACAGATTCGAGTGCTTTGAAAGAATTAATTCTATCATTGGCTCTACCGCCAAGGGCGGCGGTCACGCTTTATGCGTCGTGACGGTGACAAATCTTCGCTCGGTAAACGAAGCACTCGGCAATGTCGCGGGCGACGGACTTTTGTCCGATGTTGCAAGCTGTCTTAAAGCGGTTGCGCGAAAGGACGACATTATCGGGCGAATCGGCGGAAACAAGTTCTGCTTGCTTTTGCGTGATTTCGATTTTAAAGCGGCGATTAACAAAAAGCTTGTTCAGTTTTTTGAGCTTGCCGAAAAGAAGCGGTACGGTATGCATACCGCAAGGCTTTGCGCGGGCATAACTCTTTTCCCCGACGACGGCGAAACGGCAGATGAGCTTTTTTCACGAGCCGAGGCCGCGCTGAGGTTCACCTGCACATATACCGATGACCGTTACAGATATTATGACGCGGCAATGCGCGACGAGGCGACTGAACGTACTAAAGCGCTCGACGGCGGCTCTACTCAAAAACGTGCTAAGAAGACAATGCTTATCGTTGACGATTCAGAGCTTTCACGTGAGCTGTTGAGCGAAATGTTCAAGAACGACTTTGAAATTATTACCGCCGAAACGGGCATAGGAGCCTTGGACGTAATCGAGAGCCGCGGCAGCGGAATAGCGATAGTTCTTCTCGACGTAATGATGAACGATATTTCAGGGCTTGACGTTTTAAGCCGCATGGGCGAAAGCGTTGAGCTGTCCACCATACCTGTAATTATTATAAGCGCGGGCGAGGAGGAGGAGTTCAGCACCATGGCCATACGCTACGGCGCGCTGGACTTTGTACGAAAGCCAATAGACCCCGAAACCGTCAAGCTAAAGGTAAAAAATGCTGTTATTAAAAGTGAGAACGACAAGCTTCGTATTCAAAACAGCTATCTTGCGCTTCAAGGTGAGGAGGAGAACAAATACAGAAACGTTCTTTTAAGTACCGGCACGATAGTTTGTGAGGTGGATTGGGCAAACAGACTTTTCAGCTACGACTTTCTTGCCTCTGAGCGGCTTTCGGGCAGCTATGACGGAAGGGCGCTGTGGGAGATTTTCAAGGAGGATGGAGTTTCCTCGGCGGCGGACGCGGAACACCTGCGGGAGGTTATAGCCTCGGTGGCGGAGAACGCAGAGAACAGGTTCGCTCAGTTTGACATTACTCTGCTTTGCGCCGACGGCAATAACCGCTGGTATCGTGCCACCGTTTCGCGCGGCTCCGGTGCGGACAGAAAGCTATATATTACCCTCAACGACGTGAACGACGAGGTTATTTCAAATATTGAGCTTCGGCGTATAGCCGAATATGACACGGTAACCGGTCTTTTTAACAGAAGCGGCTTTTCGCGCAGAGCATCGGCGCTAATTAAATCCGCGGCTGAAAACAGCTATGTTATCGGCTATTTCGATATTGATAAATTCAAGTTTTATAACGACGTTTATGGCTTTGAGCATGGCAACGAGGTGCTTTGCTATGTCGCCCAGAAGCTGGGCGAATATATTAAACGCCGCGGTGTTTGCTCGCGCCTTTCAGCGGACTGCTTCGCGATTTGTATGCCGAACGGCAAGAAGAATATCGAGGGACTGATAAAGTGTTATAACGAAAGCAAATCCTTTGATAAGGGCGGCACAATAACCGCAAGCTTCGGCTTCTATGTCGTGGACGACAAAGAGCTTTCCGTTGACGCAATGATTGACCGCGCGGCGATGGCACAGAAAAAGGTGAAGGGCAACATTCATAAAATTTACGATTTTTACGACGACGATATACGAGAAAAGCTGCTGCGTGAGCGCGATATAACGAATATAATGACCCAAGCGCTTGAAAACGGTGAATTTTGCTTTTATCTTCAGCCGCAGTATCGTCTTGAGGATAACGCCGTTGTCGGAGCCGAGGCGTTGGCGAGATGGCGCAGTGAGGCGCGAGGGGTAATACCACCCGGAATGTTCGTGCCTATCTTCGAGAAGAACGGTTTTATCATTAAGCTCGACGTTTTTATCTGGGAGGCGGTTTGCAAGCAGATACGCGAATGGCTTGATAAGGGTATAAAGGCGCCGCATCTTTCGGTAAACATATCGCGCTATGATATTATGAATATGGACGTGTGCGCGGCGTTCCTTGCCTTTACGAAGAAATATCAGATTCCTACCGAGCTGCTTCGGCTTGAGATAACCGAATCCGCCTATTCTGATGACCCGGGGCTGATTATTGATTGCGTAAAAACACTTCAAGCCCACGGCTTTATTGTTGAGATGGACGATTTCGGAAGCGGGTATTCCTCCCTCAATGTTTTGAAGGATGTTGACTTTAACGTCGTTAAGCTTGATATGCAGTTCCTCGCCGGCGAGGAGGACGAAAAGAAAAAGAGCATACTGAGTTCGGTGATTAAGATGGCGAAAAATCTGGGGTTGGAAATCATCGCGGAGGGCGTGGAGACGTGGGAGCAAGCAAGTTACTTAAAGAGCATGGGCTGCGATATAGCGCAGGGATATCTTTTCGCGCGTCCTATGCCGCCCGAGGATTTTGAAAAGCTGATTTTGGGTGGCTGAAAAGCGTAATAAAGAGGAGAACACAGTAAATTCCAACTGTGTTCTCCTCTTTTTTGTGACAGGTACCATAAAATACAGATTGAATAAAGAGCGGATTTGATGTAGAATAAATTAGTAGCTTTTAAACAAAAAAAGCTTTTGAAGGGAGCAATTTATGGATAAAAAGTACGAACCCTTGTTTACGCCTTGGAAGATACGGGACGTGGAGATAAAGAACAGAATAGTTCTGTGTCCTATGGGAGGCACCTCGCTTTTCGGCTGGATGGAGCCGAACCACTTTGATAAGGAAGCGGCGGCGTTTTTTATGGAGCGCGCGAAGAATAACGTGGGACTAATTATTCCTGGAATTGCGCCTCTCTTTGACACTATCGGCGGTCGTTGGCTCTATAAAAACAAAAAAATGTTTGTCGAGCTAAAGGAGTACATGAAAGAACTGCACAAGACCGGGGCAAAGCTGTTTGTCCAGCTTACCGCCGGCTTCGGACGCTCCTTTGCCATTACTACACCTATGGTAATGCTAATGAAGAACAAGCTTGTCGGCGCGATAGCAAGCCCGATAGTAAACGCCGACCTTCTATGCGCAAGCCCAAGCGAGCTTCCTAACCGCTGGGACGAAAGCGTTACCTGCCGCGCACTGAGCGTTAAGGAAATCGAGCATATGGTTTACGCCTTTGCAGAAACAGCGCGTCTTTGTAAGGAAGCGGGCGTGGACGGCGTTGAGGTACACGCCGTACATGAGGGATATTTACTTGACCAGTTTACGCTCAAATACACAAATAAACGCACCGACAGCTACGGCGGCTCGTTCGAGAACCGTTATCGTTTCCCCACCGACGTTGTAAAGGCAATTAAGGCGTCCTGCGGCGAGGATTTCCCCGTGTCGCTTCGCTACTCGGTTGTCTCGAAAACCAAAGGCTTCTGTGAGGGCGCGGTGCCCGGCGAGAAGTATGACGAGGTAGGGCGCGATATGGCGGAAAGCGAGAAGGCCGCGAAGTATCTTCAAGACGCGGGCTACGATATGCTTAACGCCGATAACGGAACCTACGACGCTTGGTATTGGGCGCATCCGCCACAGTATATGCCGCAGAACTGCAACCTTGAGGATGTCGAGCATATTAAGAAGTTCGTCGATATCCCCGTTGTCTGTGCGGGACGCATGGAGCCGGAAGTTGGCGCTAAGGCAGTGGCTGATGGTAAGATTGACGGCGTTGGCTTTGCCCGCCAGTTCCTTACCGACGGCGCGTGGGTAACTAAGCTTATGAGCGGGCGGCTTGAGGATATTCAGCCTTGTATATGTTGCCATAACGCCTGCTTTAATATGACCCACTACAAGGGCGTTGCGAACGACCAGGACCTTTCTGACACAGCGGGTATGGCGCGCTGCGCGCTTAACCCCGAAACTATGCAGAGCAAAAAGTATAAGATTGAGCCCGCAAAGAAGCAGAAGACGATAGCCGTAGTCGGCGGCGGAATAGGCGGTATGGAGGTCGCGCGTGTTGCCGCCAAACGCGGTCATAAGGTAACGATTTATGAAAAGAGTGACAGACTCGGCGGCGTATTTATAGCCGCGGCGGCGCCCTCTTTTAAGGAAAAGGACCGCGAGCTTATTGAATGGTATAAACGAGAAATAGCGAAGGACAAGAATATAACGGTTAAGCTAAACACTGAGGTTAAGGATATGTCGCTCGGCGCTGATGAGGTGGTTATCGCCACAGGTTCTGTCGCGAACAGCCTTCGGGTCAAAGGCGCTGAAAAGGGCGTTGAAGCGGTCGACTATCTGCTCGACAACAAGAAGGTCGGCAAGAGGGTCGTTATCGTAGGCGGTGGTCTTACGGGCTGTGAAATAGCCTATGACTTGTATTTGCAGGGAAAGAAGCCCGAAATAGTCGAGATGAAGAACGACCTTATTGCGGTCAAGGGCGTGTGTCTTGCCAACTCAAGCTATCTGCGCGATTTCTTTAAGGCCAACAAGGTTCCCGTACACCTTGAGACAAAGCTTATTGAGGTGTTGGACGACGGTGTAATGGTTGCTGATAAGGACGGTAAAAACTTTAAGCTTGAAGCCGACAGCGTTATTATGTCGGTTGGCTACAAGCCTGCTCCGCTCACCGAGGGCGGACCGCATATACATGTCGTAGGCGACGCGGAAAAGGTCGGAAATCTTCGCACGGTGGTTTGGCGCGCGTGGGACGTTGCCATGTCGCTCTAACGCGAAATCTTAACGGAGGGTAATTATGTCAGATATGAAATTAACTAAGGAGCAGCAAGCTTTGCTGGACGGCGCGAAGGGTGAAACCGTGGCGAAGGTTATGAAAACCCTTGTGCGCTACGGAGAAATCTTCGGCGCGACTAAGCTTGTTCCCGTAACAAGCAAATATGGGCATCTTGTAACCAGCTTCGGACTGTCTGTGATGAAGCCCGTTTACGGCTTAATGGACACGCTTATTGATGGCGGCGCTATTTCGGGGCAGAAGTTTACGATTGACCCGCGCCCGGTGGACAAAAAGGTGCCGTCCAACCTTATAGGCGACATTGTCTTTAAGGTTATGTACGGCGCGCAAAGCGATTATGAAAAACAGCTTGAGAAGATGGGGCTGTTGTCCGACGACGCTTTCAGCTGTACTTGCTATCTTGACGAATGTGGAAATAAGCCAGAAAAGGGCGAGGTGCTGAGCTGGGCGGAAAGCAGCGCTGTTGTCTACGCTAACAGCGTGCTCGGCGCACGTTGTAACAGGAACTCAGGAATAATTGAGCTTTTCGGAAGCATAGCGGGCTATGTGCCTTACTTTGGACTGCTTACAGACGACGGACGAAAGGCAACATGGATAGTAGAAGTTAAAACCAAGGAGAAGCCCGAAGCGCAGATACTCGGAAGCGCTATCGGTATGAAGGTTATGGAGGACGTTCCTTATGTCAAGGGACTCGACCGTTTCCTCGGAAATGAGCTTAACGCCGAAAACACCGCTTATCTCAAGGATTTTGGTGCGGCGACGGCGTCTAACGGCGCGGTTGGGCTCTACCATATAGACGGGCTTACTCCCGAAGCGAAGGAACAAAAGGAAAAGCTTATCGCGAAGGGCGCGAAGACCTACATAATCGACGAAGCAGAGCTTGAGAGGGTAAAGAACAGCTATCCCGTAATATGGAAGAATCCCTCAGCTAAACCGAAGCTTGCGTTTGTCGGCTGTCCGCACCTGTCTCTCGGTCAGCTTCATGACTGGACGGCAAAGCTCTCCTCGGCGCTTTCGGCGGCGGGAAGAAAGAAGGTTGCGGTGCCTACCGTCTTCACCTCCTCGCTACCCGTGCAAAACGAGTTCAAAAAGACGGACGACTATAAAAAGCTTTGCGATATGGGCGTAACGCTTTCGTATATCTGTCCGCTCATGTATATGAACAACCCTGTCTGCGGCAAGCAGCCCGTAATTACCAACTCGAACAAGCTGCGCACCTATTCCGCCGCGCGTTACTATACCGACGCGGAGATACTGTCGATAATTTCGAAGGGAGGCAAATGATATGGCTAAATCCTTTAAGGGAAGACCTATTGTCGCTGGCAGCGTAAGTGCGTCGGCGCTTGTAAGCCGCGGTGGCTTTAACACCCTTGCAAGCTACCAAAAGTCTCTTATGTTCGGCGACGAAAATGCGGTCTGTTCAGACCAGAACAACCCCGACTTATACGGAAAGGCTATGAAGGGTACGGCGCTATGCCTTCCGCAGACGATAGGCTCAACTACAGGCGGTCTTGTGCTTTATACTGCGGCTTCCTTCGGAAGATATCCCGCTTGTATGCTTTTCAGCAAGCCTATTGATTCGCTTGCCGCGGCGGGCGCGGTGCTTGCGGACGTTTGGACGGATGCGGAAATGCCTGTAGTAGACAGTCTCGGAGACGATTTTCTTGATTTCGTTAAGGAAGGCGACAAGATAACCGTTTCACCCGACGGAACGGTAACCGTAGAATAGAACAATAACAAAAAGCCTCGCCCTGTGGGCGAGGCTTTTATTGTTTACTCAGCTTTGTCTGTCGGCCTTTTTTCTTTGCTTTGCTACATACATCTCCCTGTCAGCTTCGCTGATAAGGTCGGACAACGGAGTGCTTTCGTTCTGACTGCAGGTACGGAAGCCGAAGCTTACCGAAAGGGTGAAGCCGAGCTCCTCATTTTCGTTAATTGCGGTCAGCCGCCCGCTAATCTCATCCGCGAGCGATGACGCAACGTCGGAGCCTCCGGGACCGAGAACGATAAACTCGTCTCCGCCGAAGCGGATAGGAAGCGCCTTGTCGGGACAGCTTGAGGTAATAGCCTGAGCAATCTTTTTGATTGCAATATCGCCGAACTCGTGACCGAGGTGGTCGTTTATCCATTTAAGTCCGTCGATATCTATGAAAATCACAAAGAAATCGTCGCCGCGTTTTATACATTCCTCATACAGCTTTTCGCCGTACTCCTTAAAGCCTAAGCGGTTGTAAAGCCCAGTAAAGGAATCAATGAGGGCAAGCGTCTGAAATTTTTTGCTGTATCGGTTAAGTATCGTGCGCTGGTGCATATTTTCGAACGCGTTTCCGAGCGAGGACAAAAGATTGATTCTAAGCGACGTCGCCAGCTGCATTGAATAGGCGTCGGTTACGATATAGCCCATGTTTCGTCCCTGAAAATGAAGCGGCATAAAGAAATTAAAGGTGTTGTTGCGAAGCTTGGTCATCTCCTCGGGAACAAGCTCGCGGGTGGGGAAGGGAATTTCAATTAGTTTATCCGAGCCGTCGTTAAAGTAGAAAAGGTGAGATTTATCCGAATAACCGCGGATTAATCGTTTGTCGTCGCTCGAACGGAACATGGATTTGTAAAAACCGTCGTCTATTACGAGCAGCGGCGAATTGGAGAAAAAGGTGGTAGAAAACTTGTTCAAGGAAGCAAGCATCGTTTCAAAATCCTTCGCCGAAAGCAACGTATCGGTAAGCTCCTTAGTTACCGAATAGGTGTTGTTGCTGGTAACGTTATTAATGTAAATACGCTTAATGTAATCAAGGTTACTTTCATACTGCTCCTCGTTACATCCGCAGCTTTCCGCGAGAACCAAGCGTCCGCGTATGGGGTTCTTGTGATTAATCTTCTCTCCGTTGGCTATTTTAAACATTGTATCAAGACATATATAGCCGAGCTCCTCTTTCGGACGGTCGAAGGTTGTGAATTTTATTTTATAGTGCTGTGAGAACTCGTAGTTGTCAAAGCCCGTTACAATAACATCGTTCGGCACGCCAATGCCGTTGTCGGTAAGAACATCGCAAACGCCCGCCGCCATAAAGTCATTTGCGCAGACAATTGCGTCGGGAAGCGGAAGCTGTCCTGTAACATAGCGCGCACCAACCGAAAGACCGTCGGCAAACTGGTAACGTCCGCTTATAATGCTTATGTTTTCCTTCGGGATATTGTGCTTTGCGGTTGTATCCAAAAATGCCTTCTGACGCTCCATGTTTTCCCTATCTGCGTCGGGCCCCGATATATAGTGAATTTTCTTGCATTTGTGCTTTGAAATTAAATGCTCTACAATCTGGCATATACCGTCGTAATTATCGACTCCAAGGAAATACGCTCTGTCGTCGCCGAGGTCATAATCCGCGAGCATAAGCGGAACGTTGTAGGCATTAATGTGGTTAACGAGCTTTTCAAGTACGCTCTTGTCATAGATGGAGTTTGCCACGATAATAGCGCCGTCAAAAAGGGATAGGTCTGGAAGATAGAAGATATTATACTCGCCGAAATTAACAGGCTTGTCGCCTTCAAATTCTCCATAAGAGGAAAACATAGAAACCTTAATGCCGCCCTCAAGGGTACGGCGTTTCGCGCCTTCAAGGAAATATTTTGCCTGCTCCTCGGACCAATGTGAAACGAAAATCGCTATGTTCTTCATACCTGTCAGCAGCTCCAAGATATTATTTGTAATTATTGTACAATATTCTAACGTAAAAAACAAATACTCCGCTCGAAAAAGCGAAGTATTTGTAACTTAATACAATTTTTCAAACAAAATTTTTATATCCTCAAGAGAAAGCCCAAGCTCTTTGTAGTCCGCGGCGTCCTTTTTAATCCGCTGTTCGGCTATCTTCATGCGTTTGTCGTCCAGCTCCTTCGGGTGTAGCGGGGCTACGAAGCAGCCCTTTCCGGTCATGGTATATATAAAGCCAAGCCGCTCCAACTCCTCCCACGCCTTCTTTACGGTTATAACGCTTATGCGAAGCTCAGCCGCCACTGTTCTTATCGGCGGAAGACAGCTGTCGCTTTCAAGCTCGCCGCGCATAATCTGAGCGGAAATCTGCTCATAAAGCTGTTGGTATATGGGTTTTTCCGAGGTGTTCAAAATTGTTACGTCCATTACTTGATGTCTACTTGCTCAAACTTCTTTGAAGACACCTTGTATGCGACGAACATAGCAAAAGAGTAGAAGACTATACCCACAATTAGTATGGGTATCTGCTTTACCACGAGCGCGGGTTCGCTTGTGTCAAGGCTCGCCTTGAGAGAAGGTACCATCTGAATTACCACCTCAGCGGCAATAACGAAGAAAGCCGTGGGAATGCTCGCAAGCACTAACGGTCTTCCTATATTAAAGCCCGTTTTGTAAAAGTTCGGGAAGTAAACCAGATTAAAAATGCCGAGCATTATGAAAACAAATCCAAAGAAGGCGACGTTAGCCTCAATGCCGACCTCGTTAAAGCCGACGGGGTTTATCCTTATACCAATAATAGCGAAGGGCACAGCGACTATAATGGAAAGCAGCTGTATAATCGAGGTGGAGAGGCAGCTCGCCAACACGATATCGCTCTTTTTTACAGGCAGAGTAGAGGAGAAAAAGATATCGTGGTTTTCGCGGCAGTTCAAGAAGGTAAAGAATACCGCAAGGCAGATGTAAATAAACGCTACGTAATAAGGATAGCTGGGTATCAACAACATAAGCCCGAAGGCGAGAAACAGATATGAGGTAACGTGTAAGGAGAGCTTAAACTCTTTTCTCAATAAATCAATAATCATTTCCGTTACTCCTTTTCAATGTGAACCATAATCGTCTCAAGGTCGGGCTTTTCTATTTCAAGCCCCTTGCAGGCGTTTATGTTTTCACTTTTTATCAGCGCCGTCCAACCGAAGGCGTTCTCTTTTATGCCGATTAAAAGCTTTTCAAGCTCGTTCGAAAGCTGACTCTTTTTGCCCTGAACTATGCGGTAGCTGTCTATGAGCGCTTCCTTTTCACAGGAGGCAAGAATTTCGCCGTCCTTGATATAGGTGATATAGTCCGCGCATTTTTCAAGGTCGGAGGTAATGTGGGTGGAGAAGAAGATGCTCCGCTCTCCGTCGGCGATAAGCTGCTGAAAGATATCTATAAGTTCATCGCGCGAAACGGGGTCAAGTCCGCTTGTCGGCTCATCAAGCACAAGCAGCTTTGCGTTGTGCGACATAGCCAGCGCGAGACCGTATTTTACCTTCATACCCTCTGAAAGCTCGCTTACGCACTTGTTCTCATTAAGCTTAAACTGTTCAAGATATTTTTTGTATGCCTCGTCGTCCCACTCGTCATAGAAGCGTTTGACAACGTTGGTGATAGTTTTAAGCTTTTTATTTAAATAATAGTTAACTCCGCCAAGCATAAATGACGAATGCTGTTTGCAGTAAAGCTCATTAGAGAAAAAATCCTTACCGAGCATCTCCACCTCGCCTCCGTCTCGGTGAACAAGGTTAAACATTGTTTTGAGCGTCGTCGTCTTTCCCGCACCGTTACGGCCGATGAAGCCCATTATGTAGCCCTTGTCGAGCGAGAAGGAAACATCCTTCAGGGTAAAGCTTTCATATTCCTTGCGAAGATTTGTTACTTTTAGAATTTCCATAACACCAGTCCTTTCAATATTGTGTATACGGTGTATACACAATATAACACGCTTTTTCGACTTTGTCAATAGTTTGTCAAAAAAGGTATTGTAATAATGATGAGCGGTGCTAAACTTAAATTTAAGTGGTATAATAAGAAAAAATACATTTGGAGGTTAGTATGACTGAGGTAATGCTGAGTGTAAGCGGAATGTCCTGTGAGCATTGCAGCGGAAGGCTTACAAAATCACTTGAGGCAATGGACGGCGTGAAAGAGTGTATAGCCAACCACATCAGCGGCGCGACGTCTGTCGTTTTCGACGAAACTATAATTTCACTTGAAGCCGTGAAGGCGGCGATAGACGATTTGGGCTTTGAAGTTAAATGAAAAAGCTGTCTCTAAAAATCGGCGGTATGAGCTGCGCTGCTTGCAGTGCCGCCTGTGAAAGGTCGCTGAATAAGCTATCCGGCGTTTCGGCGCAGGTTAACCTCGCAACTGAGACCGCCGCTATTGTTTATGACCCGAAAACAACGGGGGAGGAGGAGCTGCGCGCGGCGGTTGTCCGTGCAGGCTTTTTTGTCATATCAGAAGAAGAAGACACCGAGGCGCAAAAGGAAAAGGAGCTGAAGGCGCAAAGAAGAAAACTAATGATTGCTCTTATTTTTGCGATACCGCTTTTCTATATCGCTATGGCGCCGATGATTTCGTTTCCGTTTCCCGACTTTCTTTCGCCGGAGCTTAACCCTCGCTTATATGCTGGCGTTCAGCTTCTTCTGGTGATTCCCGCTTTGGCGGCAGGCTATAAGTTTTATACAGTCGGTTATAGGAACCTCTTTAAATTGTCGCCTAATATGGACTCACTTGTCGCTTTAGGGACTTCAGCGGCGTTTTTATACAGTCTGTATAACACTGCGCTGGTTTTCGGAAATAACCAGCATGCCGTACACGGACTTTATTATGAGAGTGCGGCTGTGATAATCGCGCTTATATTGTTAGGCAAATACTTCGAGATGAAAAGCCGCCGAAAGACTGGGCTTGCGATAAGAAAGCTCATTGACCTTACACCAAAAACGGCAACGGTCTTACTTGATGGCGAGGAGATTGAAACACCTGTCGGAGAGATTAAGAAGGGCGACCTTCTGCTTGTTCGACCGGGCGAGAGCTTTGCCGTAGACGGAAAGGTGGTTACGGGGTTTACCGCCGTCAATGAAAGTATGCTCACCGGCGAGAGTCTTCCCGCTGAAAAGAGAAAGGGCGACAGTGTTTTTGCCGCTACGGTCAACCTTTCGGGCAGTGTCACCTACGTTTGCGAAAACACAGGTGAAAACACCGCGCTTTCGCAGATAGTTCGTCTTGTGAAGGAAGCGTCTGGTTCCAAGGCGCCTATCGCACGCGCGGCGGATAAGATTTCCGCTGTTTTTGTTCCAGTTGTTATCGCGGCGGCGATAGTCGCGGCGGCGATTTGGGCTATAGCTGGTAAAGAGTTTTCTTTTGTAGTGACCGTTTTTGTTTCGGTGCTTGTAATAGCGTGCCCCTGTGCGCTGGGGCTTGCGACGCCCACAGCTGTTATCGTGGCTATGGGAAAGGGCGCGGGAATGGGCATTCTCTTTAAGAACGCCGAGGCGCTCGAAACGGCTGGAAAGCTGAACACGGCGGTGCTGGACAAAACGGGAACAATTACCGAGGGGAAGCCGATTGTAACTGATATCCTGCTCCTTACAGACAAGATAAGCGAGAACGAGGCTATAGCGCTTACAGCCTCCGCGGAGAATAAAAGCGAGCATCCGCTTGCACGTGCCGTAGTTGACCTTGCAAAATCACGTGGGACGGAAATTTATCCCTCCTTGAACTTTATGTCCGCTCAGGGCTTCGGCGTAGAATGTACAGTTGAGAAGAAGAAGCTTCGCGTCGGCAAGGCGGAATATATTAAGGGCGCGGATAAAGTAGATGTGAGCGAGTTTACCGTCAAGGGAAAAAGCGTACTATTTCTTGAGGTTAACAGAAAGCTTACCGCTGTTTTCGCTGTGTCCGACACAGTCAACCCCACCGCAAGGGACGCGGTTTCAAGACTTCATTCGCTGGGGCTAAAGACAGTGATGCTTACGGGGGACAACGAACGTGCCGCAAAGGCTATGGCGCAAACGGTGGGAATAGACGAGGTTACGGCGGGCGTGCTTCCCGACGGGAAGGCGGCGGCTGTGACAAAACTCAGAAACGGCGGCGGTCGTGTCGCCATGGTGGGTGACGGAATAAACGACGCACCCGCGCTCGCGGCGGCTGACGTGGGCATAGCCGTGAGCGGCGGCACCGATATAGCTATTGAAAGCGCCGACATAGTGCTTGTAAAAAATGACCTGCATCATCTGCCCGACGCTGTCGAGCTCAGCCGCGCGACACTACGAAACATTAAGCAGAACCTCTTTTGGGCGTTCTTTTATAATATAGTTGGAATACCTGTTGCGGCAGGGCTGCTTTACGCCTTCGGAGGGCCGCTTCTGAATCCTATGCTTTCGGCGGCGGCTATGAGTCTTTCAAGCGTCTCGGTGGTGACCAACGCCCTTCGATTAAATGCTTTTAAACCAAAAAGGTAAACTTTATTGCCTCCGTTTTATACGGAGGTTTTTTCTTTTCACTTGACGGAAAACCACTTTAATAATATATTTAATCTATATTGATTGTATTTATTGTATTTTTGAAAAGAGGAAAGAATGAAATACAGAACAGAGAAGGACACCTTGGGCGAAGTACAAGTGCCTGAGGAAAGGAAGTGGGCGGCGCAGACCGAACGCAGTCGAAACAATTTTAGAATAGGCACAGAGAAGATGCCCGCCGAGCTTATCTCCGCTTTCGGGACGCTTAAAAAAGCGGCGGCTCTTGCGAATAATCAGCTGGGGCTGCTTGACGAGCGCCGCTGTAAGGCTGTGTGTGCTGCTTGCGACAGGGTTATTTCGCTTGAGCTCATTGACGAATTTCCGCTTGTGGTTTGGCAGACTGGAAGCGGAACTCAGACGAATATGAATGTAAACGAGGTTGTCGCGAATGTCGGAAACGAGCTTCTCAAAGAGAAGCTTCTTCATCCGAACGACCATATAAATATGTCGCAAAGCTCCAACGACACCTTTCCTTCCGCTATGCATATTGCCGCCGTAACCGAGATTACAAACAAGCTTTTGCCTTCTGCGAAACGTCTTGCCGATGAGCTTTCTCGGCTCGAAGCGGAAAACAAGGGAGTCGTAAAAACGGGAAGAACCCACCTTCAGGACGCGACACCTATCGCGTTTTCGCAGGAACTGAGCGGCTGGCGCTCGCTTGTTGAACAGCCCGCGAAGATGCTCGAAACGGCAGTGGAACAGCTTTCCTGCCTTGCGCTTGGCGGAACCGCCGTCGGTACGGGGCTTAACGCTCCGCTTGGTTTCGGCGAGGCTGTCGCTGACCAGGTAAGCGCGCTTACGGGAATCTGCTTCGTTTCCGCGGAAAACAAGTTTCACGCGCTGACCTCGAAGGACGAGCTCGTCTTTGCTCACGGTGCGCTCAAGGCGCTTGCGGCTAACCTGATGAAGATAGCGAACGATGTCCGCTTCCTCGCGAGCGGCCCGCGCTGTGGTCTTGGTGAAATCAACATTCCCGCAAACGAGCCGGGAAGCTCCATAATGCCGGGCAAGGTTAATCCAACCCAGTGCGAGGCGGTAACTATGGTAGCCGTACAGGTTATGGCGAACGATGTTGCCGTAGGTATGGCGGCGTCGCAGGGCAACTTTGAGCTGAATGTCTTTATGCCGGTGCTGATATACAACTTTCTTCAGTCTGTGAGACTGCTTACAGACGTTATGGAAAGCTTTCGGGAAAACTGCGTTTCGGGAATAACCGCGAACAGAGAAAAAATGAAATCGAACCTTCATAATTCTCTTATGCTCGCGACCACGCTCAATCCTTATATTGGTTACGAGAACGCGGCGGCTACGGTCAAAAAGGCTTTCGCGGAAAACATATCGCTTAAAGAGGCTTGTGTGTCGCTGGGCTTTTTGAGCGCAGAAAAGTTCGACGAAGTATTTAAACCGGAACAGATGATATAGACGAAAGGAAATGTTAAGATGAATGTAAACGAAGAAGCGCTTAAACTCCATTATGAGCTTGAGGGCAAAATTGAGGTTGTGCCGCGCTATCCGATAAGAACGCGGGAGGACCTGTCGCTCGCCTATACACCCGGCGTTGCGGAGCCTTGCAGAGTAATAGAAAAGGATTATGAAAAATCCTTTGAGCTTACGCGCCGCGGCAACCTTGTGGCTGTTATTACAGACGGCACGGCTGTGTTGGGGCTCGGTGATATCGGACCTGCCGCTGGAATGCCCGTAATGGAGGGAAAATGCGTGCTTTTTAAAGAGTTCGCGGGGGTTGACGCTTTTCCAATCTGCGTCGATACCCACGATGTAGACAAGCTTGTCGAGACAATATATCTTATTTCAAAAAGCTTTGGCGGAATAAACCTTGAGGATATCTCCGCCCCGCGCTGCTTCGAGATTGAGCGCCGCTTAAAAGAAATATGCGACATTCCTATCTTCCACGACGACCAGCACGGCACTGCGATAGTCGTTTGCGCCGCCATGCTTAACGCAGTAAAGCTGACAGGCAAAGAGATGGGAAAGCTAAACATTGTTATAAGCGGAGCGGGTGCCGCGGGAATAGCGATTGGAAAGCTTCTTATAGATATGGGCTTTGGTAACGTAATGCTCTGCGACCGAAAGGGGATAATCTGTGAGGGCGACGAGAGCTTAAACGACGCAAAAAAAGAGATGGCAAGGATAAGCAACCGCGAGCACAGAAAAGGGAGTCTTGCCGACGCACTTAAAGGCGCGGACGCCTTCATAGGCGTTTCGGGACCAAACATAGTTTCCACGGAAATGATAGCAACAATGAACAAGCCTATAGTTTTCGCCATGTCTAACCCAACACCCGAAATAATGCCTGATGACGCGAAGAAGGGCGGTGCCGTTGTAATAGGCACAGGACGCTCTGACTTCCCGAACCAGATAAATAACGTCCTTGTTTTCCCGGGACTTTTCAAGGGCGCGCTTTCCGTGCGTGCAAGGAGCATAACGGAGGGCATGAAGCAAGCGGCGGCGAGAGCGCTCGCTTCTCTTGTTTCGGACGAATTGCTTAGTGCCGACTGCGTAATACCGAGTCCGTTAGATAAATCGGTCGCCGACGCTGTGGCAAAGGCCGTGGCTGAGGAAGCCGTAAAAAGCGGCGTAGCTAAGAAGTAAAGGAGAATTATTATGACCTACTGTACTCATTGCGGAAAACAGATGAACGACGGTGACATTTTCTGTGCCGCTTGCGGCAGCGGAGTGTCAAGCACCCGCGAAAGCGCCCCACAATATACTTACGCGCCGCCCGCGGGCGTTTCCGATAAGGACTGGCTTACGGCGCTGTTGCTTTCAATACTCGTTGGGGTTCTCGGAATCCACCGCTTCTATGTCGGCAAGATTGGCACAGGCGTGCTTTGGCTGTTGACGGGAGGCGTTTTCGGCATTGGCGCGATAGTAGATATAATTATGATTGTTACGGGCAGCTTTACCGATGAATATGGTCGGGTGCTTAAACAAAGATAGTCTCAGCTCTTGATTTTTCATTTCAAATGGCGTAAACTACAGTTAGCACTCAAGAACTGCGAGTGCTAATTCTGCAAAATAATTCCGGAGGCGAAACAATATGGGGAAAAAGCAGTTTAAAACCGAGTCGAAGCGTGTGCTCGACCTAATGATTAATTCTATTTACACCAACCGCGAAATCTTTCTGCGTGAGCTTATCTCAAACGCGAGCGACGCGATAGATAAGCTTTATTTTAAATCGCTTACCGACCAGAAGGTAAAGCTTAAGCGCTCGGATTACGCGATAAACCTATCTGTCGATAAGGAGAAGCGAACAATAACTATAGCCGATAACGGCATTGGTATGAACGCCTTTGACCTTGAGGACAATCTCGGCACCATAGCGCGAAGCGGCTCGCGCAAATTTACGCAGGAGAATGAGGACAGCGATAAAAAAAGCGACATAGAGATTATCGGTCAGTTTGGCGTTGGCTTCTATTCTGCTTTTATGGTAGCGAAGAAGATTACCGTCGTAAGCCGCGCCTACGGCGAAAAGGCGGCGAATATCTGGACCTCAAGCGGTGTGGACGGCTATACAATTGAACCTTTTGAAAAGAAAGAGGTCGGAACCACCATAACCGTTGAGCTAAAGGACGACACCGACTCAAACAATTATTCCGAATATATCGACGAGTATTGGATTCGCGACACGGTCAAGAAGTATTCCGATTATGTTCGTTACCCAATAAAGTTGGATATGCCCAAGTCCCGTAAAAAAGAGGGCGGCGACGAATACGAGACCTACTTTGAAAACGAAACGCTAAACAGCATGGTCCCGCTTTGGAAGCGTCAGAAGAAGGAGGTAACTGACGAGGAGTATAAGAGCTTTTACCACCGCTTCTATGACAACAAGGAGCCTATCGGAATAATCCACCAGCACAGCGAGGGCAGTACCGAGTATTACGCGCTAATGTTTATCCCCGAAAAGCCCGATTTCGATTATTACACCAAGGAATTTGAGCGGGGGCTTACCCTTTACACCAGCAATGTGATGATAATGGAAAAATGCCCCGAGCTTCTGCCTGAATATTTCGGCTTTGTCAAGGGGCTTGTTGATACACAAGACGTTTCTCTGAATATCTCTCGTGAGGCGTTGCAGAACGACGGACACCTTACGGTAATTCGCACAGCCCTCGAAAAGAGGATAAAAAAAGAGCTTGTCGAGATGCAAGCGGAGCGCCGCGCGGATTATGAAAAATTCTTCGACAGCTTTGGCATTACATTAAAATATGGTATATATAAAACCTTCGGCGCGGCGCGCGGAACCCTTGAGGAGCTGCTCATTTTCCGCCGCGTGTCTGACGGAAAATATGTTAGCTTAAAGGAATACCGCGACGCTATGCCCGAAAATCAGGAGAAGATATACTACGCGGCGGGCGAGAGCGTGGAAAAGCTTTCCAAGCTTCCGCAAGCCGAGCTTGTGCGTGAACGCGGCTTCGATATTCTCTGCATGACCGACGAGGTGGACGAGTTCCTTGTGGGTATGCTTCGCGAATATGAGGGCAAACCCTTTTTGTCTATTTCAAGCGCCGACCTTGGACTGGAAACCGAGGAGGAGAAGAAGGAGCTTGAAAAGAAGAAGGAAGAAAGCAAGGACCTCTTTGAGTGCATGAAGGACGCGCTTGACGGCAAGGTCAGCGAGGTTCGAGTGTCGAACAAGCTGAAAAGCCACCCGGTCTGTCTAACTTCCGAGGGCGCGGTTTCTATTGAAATGGAAAAAATTTTAGCATCTATGCCCGGCGCGGAAAACAGCGTAAAAGCACAGCGCGTGCTTGAAATTAACCCCGCGCACCCTGTTTTCAATAAGCTCGGTTCGCTTTTCGAGACGGATAGGGAAACCGTCGGTAAGTATGCGAAGCTTCTTTATAATCAAGCGCTTCTTATTGAGGGTCTTCCGGTGGAGGACGCAGTTGAGTTTTCAAATTTAATCTGCGAATTAATGTAGCCGCGGTAGTTGTTCTATTGAAAGGCAGGCTTAATGCTTTTCTCTGAAAGGACAACGGGCAGAAAATCGACAGACTCCGCGTTTAAAAACAAGCTATTTCCAAAGAATACAAAACATTAAAACAGAGGTAACGATATGAATGTAACCGCACAGATAATTGCCGCGCTTCTCGGCGTTGCGGCGGGACTGTTTATAATCCCGCTAAGCGAGAAGGTTGCAGCATACAAGCTTTCCTTTAAGCACGAGGAGCTAAAGGAAAGCGCTTTCTTCTCCGCGTGGACAGTTTTAATTGCGTTCGCACTACTAAACGGCGCGGTATGGTATCTTCTTGCGCGGTGCTTCGTTTCGTGGCCCTCGCTTATCCTTGCTTGTGTTATCGGCTTTTTAGCTATAACCGTCGCCATTATTGACGCTCGGATACATATTATCCCGAACGAGGCGGTAATTATCCTTGCGGTTTTGGGGCTTGCGCTTCAAACGCTGTTGTTCGGATTTAAAAAGGGACTTCTGTTCTCCTTCCTTACTATGCTGGGCGCAATGCTTGTCTTTATTACAATAGGTCTTATTATAGGGCTTAGTAAGGTCGGCGCGGGTGACGTAAAGCTCGCGGGCGCAATGGGCGCTGTGCTTGGGCTTTCGGGAATAGCCGCGGGGCTTGCGGTGATGGCGGTTACTATACTTGCGTTTATCCTTATCGGGCTGTTGGTGAATAAAATTAACCTGAAAACCATGTTCCCATATGCGCCTTTTCTGTCAGCCGGAATAGTCTGCGGAATGGTCTATATGTGTTACAATGTAACCAGATAGTTGATTTTTTAGTTATAATGTTACAAAAAAAAGTTAAAATTCAGTAGGTATTCTGTAAAAATGCTGTTGAAATTTGAAAAATATAGTGATATTATAATTGTACAGTTATGTATAATTATTAATTATACGAAATCAAATTAATAATCGAAGGGGAGATTTATTTTATGAAGAAGCTTCTAAATTGGTTCTCTAAAGAAGAAAGCGGCCAGGGTATGGTTGAGTATGCTCTTATCATCGCTCTTATCGCTATCGTTGTTATAGCCCTTCTCACTGGCTTAGGCAAGGGAATAAACAGCGTATTCGTGAAGACCAACACAGCGCTTGCTAACGTTGCCGCATAACGTTCGGCTAATTACTTAGCGTAAGCAATTCGAACAAGCATGTATGAGCCAGACTTTGGCTTCGACCAAAGTCTGGCTTATCAAAATTAGGGGGGTGAGGGAATGAAGCGTTTTCTAAAAAGTGAGCGCGGTCAGTCTATGGTCGAGTTCGCCTTAGTACTTCCTATCCTTTTGCTTCTTCTATGCGGAATTATCGACTTCGGCTGGATATTTGCGCAGAAAATAGAGATAAACAATTCGTGCCGCGAAGCGGCGCGCTATACAGCTGTACACTATAACGATTCGCTTACAGACAACGACGCGGCTATTGCCCAAAGCGTTTTTGAGAACGCGTCGCCGCTGCTTATCTCGCCAGTGGTTACAATTTCCGTGGCGGGCGAAGACCGTCTTACCGTAAGCGTTACCGCTGACGCGCCCCTTCTTACCGGCTTCACGTCTACGGTTATAGGTAACAACAGCATCGAACTTACGACCTCGTGCACTATGCGACTTGAGGTTTAAAGCGCAGATAAATTCTTTTTCAAAATGAGAAAGAGGACTTATTTGCGCTTTAAAATTTCCAACATAAATTGGAGGTAATAATGAAAAGGGTAAAAATCATCGGAATTGCGGCGGCTTTCATTTTTGCGTTATGTCTGTTTGTTTTTTTAACAAGGCTTAATGAAAGCAAGGAGATACCGAAAACTCAGGTGGTTGTCGCGGCTACGAACATACCTATCAACTCGGCGATATCGGAAGATATGCTGATGCTGGTGGATATTCCGACCGAGGCGGTTATGTCAGACGCGGCGCTGAGCATGGAGTCGATAATCGGTCAAACCGTGAATAGCACCATTTACGCTGGCGACCAGATTAGGGCGTGCCGTCTTGTTCAGTACGGCGACCCCGAGAGCGGCACGCTTTCATATATCGTTCAAGAGGGCATGCGCGCCATTTCCATTAATGTCACCGATGTTGAGGGTGTTTCCGGAATGCTGAAGCCCGGAAATCACATCGACCTTATTGCACAGTATGAAACCGAAACGGGTGCAGTGGACGACAGCGGAGTTCCTATTAAGGAACAAGCGGCAAGGATAATCCTTCAAAATGTTGAAATACTCGCGGTGGACGCGTATATGACCCCTGCTGGCGCACCAAGCGACGTTTTATATACAAAGCTTACACTTTCTGTTACCCCCGAGCAGGCGGTAGAGCTAAGCTTCGTGGATAATCTCGGCACAATTAGGGCGGTGCTTCGTTCCACTCTCGACGAGGAGACTATTCAGGAACACAGCATTACCGTTGACGACATACATATTACGAGGGACTAAGCTATGAGAATAAAAATAATGCTGGTCAGTAAGACCGAGAATATTATCAACGTTCTTAAAAGTATGGTAACCGACGAGGAGTTCGTAATAACGGGAGATTCTCCCGGCGGCTCAGCGGCGCTTGCGATAATAGAAAACACCTCGCCCGATGTCGTTATAATGACTCTCGGCTCTGAGGACGTGGACGTGCTTAACCTCGCAGAGCGTCTTGTGCTTAACCGACCGAAAACCTTCGTTGTGCTTCTCGCGGACAAGCTCGACGCGCCGACACTGCAAAAGGCTATGGCTATTGGCGTTCATAATGTCGCGGAGTTTCCGGAGAACGCGAAGAATTTTGCTGAATATATAAAGGGCGTATATCGCGCCGAATCAAAAAGAATAGAGGCGCTTCAGGCAAAAAAGAGTATAGCGTGGATGAGCAAGGTTATTACGGTTTTCGGCTCGAAGGGCGGGCTTGGAAAAACGACGATAGCAACAAATCTTGCCGTAAAGCTTGCCGAGAAGAATAAGAAGGTCGCCCTAATTGACCTTGACCTTCAGTTCGGCGACGTTCACGTATTCATGGATTTAGAGCCGAAGGAGACGATAGCGGAGCTTGTTCAGGACGTATACACGCCGAGTATAGATTCAATCAGAAGCTATATGATGGTGCATCCAAGCGGCGTTCACGTTCTCTGTGCGCCGAAAAGCCCTGAATACGCGGAGCTTGTTTCTCCGGAAAAGCTGCAAAACCTTTTGAGCTTAATTCGTTCCTACTACGACTATGTAATTATAGATACTCCGCCATCCTTCACGGATATTTCCATTACTGCTATAGAGGCCTCGACTCTCGTGTTGTTTGTAACGGGACTCGATATTTCGATACTTAAAAACTCGAAGCTCTCTATGAGCCTTCTCGATTCCCTTCAGCAAAAGGAGAAGGTGCGCTTGATAGTCAACCGCGCCGTCGAGATGAATTCCGTAACGATAAACGATGTGCAAACCATTCTCGGCTGCCCGATATGGGCGAGAATACCGAGCGATTACAAGGTCGCCGTTTCTTCGCTCAACCGCGGAGAACCGATAGTGACAGGCTCGCCGAACTCACGTATAGGTGCCGCCATAAGTGAAATGGCGAACCTCATAGAAAGCGGCGAACCCGATGCGGACACTGTCGCGCTCAAAGAAAAAGCGAAGCACAAAAAGGGTCTTTTCGGAAGGAAGGACGACGCGGAATAAACTGAAAGCAGCCTGAGGAGGATTTCATATGGGACTTCTTGAACGTCTTGAAAAACAGAAGACTACCGGCGCCGAGGCTCACGAAGGCTCGGAGGGCAACGAGGTAGTAAGAACTCAGGACGAGTATAGCGACCTCAAAAGGAAGGTTCACGCCGATTTAATTGAACTCCTCAATAAAGAGGAGAGCGACGGTGCCGTTCCGAAAAAGGGCCGCGACGATTATATAAAGGGAAAGATTGAGGGATTAGTAAACGCTACGGGAATAACCGTAACGCGCGCGGAAAAAAACCGAATAGTCCGTGAAATTTTAAACGACGTTATCGGTTTGGGTCCCATTGAGCCTCTACTTGAGAATCCTGATATAACAGAAATAATGGTTAACGGGCCGTACAGTGTTTATGTTGAGCGCCGAGGCAAGCTGGAACTTTCTGACGCGCAGTTTACAAGCAACGAGCACGTAATGAACGTCATAAACCGAATTGTAAGCTCGGTAGGCAGACGTATTGACGAGTCAAGCCCCATGGTGGACGCTCGCCTTGCCGACGGAAGCCGCGTTAATGCCATTATTCCGCCGCTTGCGCTAACAGGTCCTACGGTGACTATCCGTAAGTTCTCTAAGCGTCCGCTTACAGTAAATGACCTTATTCGTTTTAATTCCGTCTCTCCCAAGATGATGTCTTTTCTTGAGGCGTGCGTAAAAGGAAAAACGAACATAATTGTTTCGGGCGGTACAGGAAGCGGAAAAACCACGCTTCTAAACGTGCTTTCAAGCTATATTCCCGAATCCGACCGAATTATAACCATTGAAGACGCGGCAGAGCTTCAGCTTCGCCAAAACCACGTTATTACGCTGGAAAGCCGCCCCGCAAATATTGAAGGCGTTGGGCAGATATCAATTCGCGACCTCGTAAGGAACGCCCTTCGTATGCGTCCTGACAGAATTATCGTCGGCGAGGTTCGTTCGGGCGAAACGCTCGACATGCTTCAGGCCATGAATACCGGTCACGACGGCTCACTTACCACGGCGCACGCCAACTCTCCGCGCGACCTTATCTCGCGTCTTGAGACAATGGTGCTTATGTCGGGTATGGATATGCCCGTTCGCGCTATTCGCGAGCAGGTATCCTCGGCGCTTGACCTTATCGTTCATCAGTCACGTATGAAGGACGGAACAAGAAAGATAGTGAGCATAACCGAGGTAGTTGGCATGGAGGGAGACACGATAACCCTTCAAGAGCTTTTCGGTTACCGTTCCAGCGGTGTTGACGTAAGAGGAAATATAAACGGAGAATTTATCGCTACCGGCGTAAGGCCGGGCTTTGCCGATAAGCTTGCCGCAAGCGGTATTATCGTGCGTGACGACTGGTTTTCTAACTGAGGTGAATAAATGCTGATTCTTCTTCTATGCCTTTCCATGGCGCTTATCGTTTATACCCTTATTGTTACCAGAAGCAAGGAACAGGGCAACGACAGCGTAAAACGGCGTATGTCGGCGCTTACAAAGGATATGTCCGTTGAGGGTATACACGGCGAGGTGCTTGCCGAAAGTGAGCGGAACAGAAAAAAGAATGAACGTAAGGGTATCATTAAGGTCAGCGAAGCCCTCGAAAACAAGCTGGCGATGGCGGGGGTAAAGCTGAGTGCCAAGGAATACCTCTATTTGTGGATGGGTATAACTATTGTACCCATATTCTTGCTTGCCATTTTCGGGGTGAACCCAATAACATACCTTGCTATCGGCGTTATCGGGCTTGCCGTTCCGCCGCTGTTGGTGGAACGCGCTTGTAAAAAGCGCAAGGAGCTGTTTAATCGTCAGCTTGGAGAGGCGCTAATGGTTATGGGAAACTGCGTGCGCTCCGGCTATACCTTCCAACAGGCGATGGAGAGCATAGCTACCGATATGAAGCCGCCTATCTCGACAGAGTTTGCTCATGTGCTTCGTGAGACAAGGTACGGTCTTCCCTTTGACGATGCCATGGAGCATATGAAAAAGCGCGTAGATAATAAGGAGTTTGAACTGCTTGTAACAGCGGTAACAATCTCGAATCAGGTGGGCGCGAACCTGTCTGATATGCTTGACCTTATATCCTTCACCATACGCGACCGCCTGAAGCTTCGCGACGAGGCAAAGGTGCTTACGACTCAAGGACGTTTTTCGGGATTTATCGTGGGCGCACTTCCGCTTTTGTTGGGTCTTGCGATGATGATAATGAACCCCACCTATATCGGCACCTTTTTTGAAAGCACAATAGGAATAGTTATGCTTATAATTGGCGCTGTTATGGAGGTTATCGGTTTTATAGTAGTTAACAAGATTGTTGATATTAAATATTAGGAGCGGCATATGACCGGAATTTTAGTTCTGTGCGCAGGAATTACAATATATGCGATTGTGTATCTTCTTCTTGAGCCTAAGGGCAAAGAGGAAGACCTTATGCAACACAGAATTAAATCTATAGGCGAAAGCAACTCAGCAAAAAGCGCCGTCGTTCTGCGCGACGAGGAGCTTGGAAAACCTCTGTCTGAGCGCTTTTTGAAGCCGATTCTTGACGCGGTGGCAAAGAACGCTAAGCGAATGGGCAAGAACGGACAGCAGGAGCCCAGAGCAAAAAGCAAGAAAACGCTTGAACAGGAAGCAAAGCTGCGCACTCAGCTAAGGCAGGCGGGAATTAAGCTTGAGCCGCAGGAATACAACACCTTAAAGGTTTTCTCTATGCTTGGCATAACCATACTCGGCGCGATTGTCGGCGCTGTGGCTAATTTTTCGGTACCTTTCTGTGCGCTGATTGGTCTTTACGGTTCATTCGCGTTTATGCGCTTTAACCTTACTACAAAGATATCAAAGCGACGTGAGCTAATGGAGCGCCAACTGCCTGACGTGCTTGACCTTTTGAGCGTTAGCGTTGAGGCAGGCCTTGGCTTTGAACAGAGCCTAAAACACATTATTGATAATATGCAAGGTCCGCTTGTAGACGAGCTGAATGTCTGTTATCGTGAAATGTCAATGGGCCGTTCGCGCAGAGATTCCCTTCAAGGGCTTGCCGAGCGCTGCGGCTTCGAGGAAATAATTAACTTTACGAGCGCAGTAATTCAAGCAGGTCAGCTCGGTATTTCACTCAAAAACGTTCTTAAGAGCCAATCCGCGGCTATGAGAGTATCAAGAAGAAACAAGGTTCAGGAGAAGGCGTATAAAATGTCGACCAAAATCCTTCTGCCGTTGGTTTTCTTCATCTTCCCCGTTATCTTTATAGTTCTGTTAGGTCCGGCTGTAATAAATATAATGAGTATATTATAATGATTATTAAAGTAAACGGAAAAACTGTTTCCGAAAGTATAGAGGTCGCCGACACCTTCTTCAAACGTTTTCTCGGGCTTATGGGAAGAAAGAGCCTTTCACCGAAAAGCGGAATGTTTTTTTACAACTGCGGCTCAATCCATTGCTTTTTTATGAGATTCACTATCGACGCGGTATACATTTCAAACGATATGACGGTTGTCGGTGTTGAGACGATAAAGCCGTGGCGCGTCGGAGGGCTATTCAAAGGCGCTAAAAATGTGCTTGAGCTTTGCGAGGGCGGCGCTTCGGATATTAAACTCGGCATGAAGGTTGAAATAACCGAATAATAAAGGACTGGAGAACATCTATGGAAGACAAAAGCGTAGTTGAGTTATTAAGAAACAAAAACGAGGAAGCCGACTTCGACAGTATGCTGAAAACCACGCTCGGCGGCTATAATAAGAAATCGGTTGTGGAATACATAACCAATCTAAAAAAGGAACAGCAAAAGGCGGTCAACACCTTTAACAAAACCTATCAGTCGCTCATTGACGAGAAGGAGAAGCTGACCGACCAAATAAGCGCACTTAACGAAAAGC
>CAZUOY010000001.1:80196-86886 GCA_964622315.1 uncultured Oscillospiraceae bacterium
AGCTACGCAAGTCCGACGCGGAGTATCGCTCGCTTACGGAGGCTATTGATGCGTCTCACGATGACGAAGACGAGAAGAACCTTACTCATAAGCTTATGACGCTCTCTGCTCAAATTAACGTGTTGAAGCAGGAGAAGAACGATGTTGAAGCGTCGGTTAAAGATAAGGATATAGAGGTTCGCAAGCTTTCCGCGGTTATCAAGGAGAAGGACAAGGAAATCGAGGTCGCGGGAAAGAACCTTCAGGTTACAAACGAAAGCCTTGCCGCGGCAAAGATAGAAGCGGCTGAGGCGCGTGCCCAGATTTCAGAACTTGCTAACAGCTTGGACGGTATTAGAAAGGAAAACAAGTTCCTCGAAAATATCGTGAGCGAGGGAGCAATAGCTAAGCTTAACGAAAAGATTGAGAACCTTTTAAGCGACATTACAAAACAGTCCGAGCTTATAGTAAACAAAGACCGCGAGATAAAGTCGCTTAACGAGGCTGTAGCCACGCTTACCTCGGAAAGCGCCGCGCTTATGAGCGCCAACGCCCAGCTTCGCCAGGTGAACGAGGAGATAATCATTCAAAACGAAAAGCTCTCCGCGGCGAACAATGAGATACTAAATCAGCTTAAGTCCGCATATTCCGAAAAAGCGGAGCTTTTCTCGCAGATGTCCGACCTCGCCGTAGAAAAGGCACTGCTTTCTCGTAAGCTGGACGCGGCCAATGCGCGGCTCGAAATCTTAGGCTATGAGGAGAAGGTTTCGGAGTTAGCGGTAGCTGAAAAAGGTTCTGATAAGAAGTAGATTGTGAATATTTATTAAAAAAGCTTTACAAAAGTCTCAAAAAGTGGTACAAATAAGATGAATGAAGATATTTTTACGACTGGAGGTGAGCGCATTGAGATTATTTAAATATTTCAAGAAGGAAAAAGGTTCCATTTCCGTAATAGTAGCTGTCGCAATGATTGCCCTTTTAGGGATAACCGCCTTAGCTATAGATTATGGCTATTTGGCGAGTGAAAAGCGGAACTTTCAAAACGCGCTTGACTCTGCCGCGCTTGCGGGCGTAAGGGAGCTTCCTGATTATTTTGCCGCAAAGCAAACTGCAATTGATTATCTTGTATATAACGGTGTCGATGACGCCGAGACCCGTGTAAACAGCGGCGAGATATTGATATACCAATCTCCGGACAGTATGGAGCTTACCGTAACGGGAACCTACGACGTAGATTATCTGTTCGCGATAATTTTCGGCAACGGAACATCCTCAAAAGTGGGGGCGCTTGCTACCGCCAAGAGACCAAAGGATAGCTTTTTCGCCGATAACGACTGCGCTTTACTTGCGCTGTCCGAAACGGTACCTATGAAGTTTTCTCAAACATATATGGAGCTTAACGACCCGATACACTCCAACTGCCGCGTTGAATTGAGCAGTATGAACGGTAGCTTCGCTAAGATTTCGGCGTGTCAAGGAATAATTAAGGATGCATCAGCCGGAAGTGTCAGCATTGCTATAAGCGAAGGTTATGCGCCAAAAAAAGAGATGCCGGAAGTAAGCGACCTTGTTGATGCCGCCCAACATCCGAGTGATTCAAAATTAGCCTCACTCGGCGTAGAAAAGATAGGAAATACATATTACATTAGGAGCTATGGCTACACGGGAAGACACGCTTACGATAATCTGATAGAAGAATATGGCGATGACCCTATATACTTCCCCGGCGACGTTATTCTCGAGAACGGCAACTTCAATTCCACAGGAACAATTCTCGCGAAGAACAACGTTACAATTCGAGGTACGCATACTAGTATGATTTCCACCAACTCGATTTGTTTTGCGTCGGTCGAGGGTGATATAAAAATAGATAACTGTTCAGCCAGTTTCCACGGTATCTTTTTTGCGCCGAAAGGAGTGGTGTCTTTAAGCAGTTTCCACGCTGAAATTAAAGGCGCGGTTATCGCCGACAGAATTGATATCGGTAACGGTACTCCGAAAATTGTGTTCGACCCCTCCGCGGGCAATCACGTTCCCGCGGGTAGCGGAAAGTCAAGACTTATTAAATAGTGTTTGTATAAAAAAGCTCGGGCTGTCAGCCCGAGCTTTTTTGCCTATTGCTAAATTCATGGCAATTTAGTATAATAATTTATGAACAATTTTTGAACGAAGGGAAGGAATCATGAGTAAACAGGTAAAAATAACAGCCGACAGCACAAGTGATTTAACAAAAGAAATATACGAAAGTCTAAACATCACCGTTATGCCGTTATACGCGGTTTGCGGAGAAAATACATTTAAAGACAGCATCGAAATAGACCAAAAAGGTGTCTTTGAGTATTACGACAAAACCAAGCAGCTTTGCAAAACCTCGGCGGTAAACGTCGCGGATTATCTTGAAAAGTTTAAGGAGCTAACCGCGGACGGCAGCGAAGTGGTTCATCTTTCAATAAGCAACAAGCTTTCAAGCAGTTACCAAAGCGCTTGCGTTGCGGCGGCTGAGTGCAAGGGGGTTTACGTGGTAGACACACTGAACCTTTCCTCGGGCAGCGGTCACAGCGTAATGATAGCGTCGGAGCTTGCGAAGAAGGGTATGAAGGGCGAGGAGATTGCAAAAACACTTGAGGGAATAATTCCCCGCGTTGACGCCTCCTTCATAATTAATACGCTCGAATACCTATATAAAGGCGGGCGTTGCTCGGCGGTGGCTATGCTGGGGGCAAATATGCTTAAGCTCAAGCCCTGCATTGAGGTTCACGACGGCGCGATGGGCGTTTATAAAAAGTACAAGGGAAGCTATGCAAGCTGTCTTACCCAGTATGTTTCCGACAGACTCGCGGATATCGAAAGCATTGAGCCTGACAGAATTTTCGTTACCCATACCGTTTTAGACCACACTTTGGTCGAAGCGGTAAAAAAACAGGTCGAGGATTACGGCTATTTTAAAGAAGTAATTGAAACAATGGCGGGAAGCACAATAGCGAGCCACTGCGGACCAAATACACTCGGCGTTTTATACATTAGAAAATAAGAATAGAACCATAAGGCGTCGTTCAGCGGCGCCTTTAAAATTTTGTCGTTTCCTTTCGTAATAATTGCGAATAGTAAAAGAAGCGCAATAATGATAAAATCTATATAAATAACCGATACGGAGAGACCAGATGAAAACAGTATGGGGCGAAAAGCTAAATAAGGAAAACCCTCTGCCGGAGTATCCGCGTCCACAGCTGGAGAGAAACAGCTATATTAACCTCAACGGCGTGTGGGAGTATGCGATAACAAAGGGCTTTGAAATACCAGCACAATACGACGGAAATATTATTGTGCCGTTTTCACCCGAAACGGAGCTTTCGGGCGTGGGACAAGCGATATTGCCAGACGACACGCTTTGGTATCGTAGGACGTTCAAATTGCCCGCGAGCTTTAATAAGGGATTGGTGCTCCTCAATTTCGGAGCGGTTGACCAGCTTTGCGAGGTGTTCGTTAACGGCGCGGCGGTCGGCGAGCATGTCGGCGGCTACACGGCGTTTTCACTGGATATTACCGACTCGTTAAATAAGGGTGAAAACGAGTTAATTGTAAGGGTAAAAGACGAGTCGGACAGTTCCTTTCGCTCGCGCGGAAAGCAAAAGCTTAAGCGCGGCGGCATTTGGTATACACCTCAAAGCGGAATATGGCAGACTGTTTGGCTCGAAAGCGTACCGAGAGAATATATTTCGCGGCTGATTATTAAGCCGCTTTTTGACGACAGCGCCATAGAGGTTACGGCGGTTTCAACAGCCGATATGAAATGCGAAGTTAAGGCGTGCGGCAGAAGGGCAAGCGGAGTAACGAACTCACCGGTTCAGCTCAACATCGGCGAATTTGAGCCGTGGAGTCCTGAAGCTCCAAAGCTTTATGATTTAGAGGTTACGGCGGGAAAGGACTCTGTATCAAGCTACTTTGCCATGCGTAAGTTTTCTGTGGAAGCCGACGAAAACGGAACGAAGCGAATGTTTCTAAACGGGAAGCCGTATTTTCATAATGGGCTTCTTGACCAGGGCTATTGGAGCGACGGCTTTTACACCGCGCCCTCGGACGAGGCTATGGTTTACGATATATCCGCAATGAAGCTGCTCGGCTTCAATATGCTTAGAAAGCATATAAAAATCGAGCCTATGAGGTGGTACTACCACTGCGACAGGCTCGGTATGCTCGTTTGGCAGGATATGATAAACGGCGGAGGCGAGTACAAGGCGGCAACAATAACACTTCCGCTCGTGACAGACAAGCATATCAGCGATAAAGAGTATACACGTTTCGCAAGGGAGAACGAGCGCGGAAGGCGTGAGTATTGCGAGGAGCTTGTGGAGATGCTCAACCAACTAATCAGCGTGCCGTCAATCGCGCTTTGGACGCCCTTTAACGAGGGGTGGGGACAGTTCGACGCGGAAAAAGCAGTAAAGCTGATTTTGAGTTTAGACGACACCCGCATGATTGACCACGCCAGCGGCTGGCACGACCAAAAAATAGGTGATATTCGCTCGTGGCACGTATATTTTCGCCCGTACAAGTTCAAAAAAGACCCGCTTGGTCGCGCTGTGGCGCTGACCGAGTTCGGTGGATATAATATGAGAGTAAGCGGTCACGCCTTTAATGAGCGAGATTTCGGCTACAAAAAGTTCAAAGATAAAGCGGAACTGAAAAAAGCCTTTATCAATCTGTACGAAAAGGAAATTATCCCCGCGAAGGCAAAGGGGCTTTGCGCGAGCGTTTATACTCAAGTAAGCGATGTGGAGGACGAGCTAAACGGGCTTTTGACCTACGACAGGCGCGAACTTAAGCTTACGCCCGAGGATATTGCCGATGTGGTTTCGCGACTCAACGACGGCGGGTTATTAGAACTTCAAGGTGGGAAATGATACTATAAGGCAACTGTAGAAATCATAGAACAAAGAACTTCTTGGTGGGATTTATTTTTTGAGGTACAAGTTTTGATGATTCTTAAGCATTTGCAATACCATTATATAACAATATAAATTAAAATTTTGATATTTCTTTCTCTTGCTTAGGTGAAAGGATTAGATATTAAAAACAAAACCTACCTTTACACAAAAAGGTAGGTTTTATCTGTTTATTGCAATTTTTCGTTTTCTCATATTCTTTCAGCCTCCCACGCATCATATTCCCAATCAGAATAGCCCGTCCAACCGCTTTCGTTGTAGTCCCATACCTTTTCCAGCCAATTACCATAGGTAATGGAGTTTGTCCAATTCCAATGCCCCCAAGTAGCAGAGCCGACGCCCGAACTGCTTGGCTCAGTATATACAAAGCTATCGTTTCTGTCGGTAGCCCGCGGGTCCGGCGGTGTTGTAATACCGAAGCCCACTATATTGCAAACCACATTATCGCAAGATAGCGTAACCTCGCTGTCGGCTTCCACCTTCACCGTAACCGTGCCTTCCGTGGCGGGTGTTCGCCACTTGCAGTACGATAGAACTGCCTTATCCTTCGGGATAATAACCTCTTGTTCAAACTCTCGTTTCGGGTAATTCGCGCCCTCAACGGTGAACTTTATCTTTGTCGGCGTGCTTTGTATGTCGCTGCCCGTCGTATTCTCCACTCGAACTGAGGTATATACTTCAGTATCGGTGTGATACTCGTATGTAGAGGGCGGTACGGGAACAGTAACATCTGGAGTATCTAACGGCGGGAGTTCCGGCGTTAGGCTTGCGCCGTTCTTACCGAAGGATACAATTCCTATACCGAGGTAGGATATAACATCCTCGCGGGAACGCCAAGAGATTGCCGCCGAAGGGTTGGCTTGAAAGCCAAGTTGAGGAGTTTCAAGGTAGATAGATAAGGGCAACTGCATACGGTATATGGAGTTTAACCCTTCCTGCATACCCCAAGAAGCCTGCGCCCAATATGCGAGTTCCGTGGCTGTGCCGGTTACGTTTATACCCCCGCAATGCACGGCACAAATAGGTTCAATAACAACGCAGCAAGTCTGAAAGCCGCCATTGACTTGAGTATAGATAGCGTTTTTAATCTCAGTACCGTCCTGCGCGGTGAAGCTCCCGAACGGCAGCCCAACCGTTGCGGCAATTCCTGCCAATATGTCATTTCTCGTAAAGTAATCGCGTATCTGAGCTACGTTACTCCCGCTTACGAGAACAATCATAGGCATATTACTCTTTGTGTAGTAGGTGTATCCGCCTTTATCCATAGCAATATCACTTATGCTGCGTATTGCACCGGAAATACCCATATCTCTGTAATACAGCTTAGAGTGCTTGCCGAAATGGTAGGTATTTGCTCCATAACAATTAGAGTTTAGCCAATCAAAGCTATCTCCCAACTGTACGCCGCCTTGTGTAACAACGGTAATTCTTGCGCCGCAATATGTTGGATTCCAATAGAAGTTAGAACGGGCGTTGCCGAGTGTGCCGCCTGTTCCGCCTATGTTGCCGTCTGCGGCTAATACTTCAAGAGGAAGTAGCGTTATCATAGATAACGCTACTAATATTAACGCTATCAGTTTTTTCATTATATATTAACCCCACGACGCACTCTCAGAATGACCGCCGCCAGCATCCACAACTACGACTTCACCGAGACAACCGCCGCCGTCGCCGTAATCTACTTCGCCGCCGCCACCGCCGCCGTCGGGAACGCCGTCACCGTCGTTATCGACATAGCCGCCGCCACCGCCGGACGAGCCGTAACCGC
>CAZUOY010000002.1:0-33905 GCA_964622315.1 uncultured Oscillospiraceae bacterium
GTAATTCGAGGGGTTTCTTCTGTGTCGCCATCGTTACTCCTTATATTCTCCCGCCGCCGCGCGTAGAAGGAAAACAGCCTCTTGTCTGTCTCTCGCGCCGAAAACCGCCGAGCCCGAAACCAGCACGCTTGCGCCCGATTTCACCGCGAGCGGCGCGGTATAGACGTCAACGCCGCCGTCTACTTCAATATCAAATTCGTCAAGCCCGAGACGCTCCGCCTCAAGCCTTATCTGCTTCATCTTATCACACATATCTTCCATAAAGCTCTGACCACCGAAGCCCGGCTCCACGGTCATGACCAGCACCATATCAATGAGGGGAAGATACTTTAACACCTCGCTTGCGGGGGTGGACGGTTTTAAGGAGATACCTACCCTTTTGCCGCACCCGCGAACTATTGATATAACCTCGTTCGGGTCGTCGGCGCTTTCAAGGTGAAAGGTGATTGAATCTGCGCCCGCGCTGCAAAAGCGCGCGGCGAATTTCGCGGGATTATTTATCATGAGGTGAACGTCATAAAAGGCGTCCACCGCTTTAGTAATGCTATTAAGCACCGGCAGACCGTAGGTGATGTTCGGTACAAAGTTGCCGTCCATTACGTCAACGTGTATCCAATCGGCGCCGCCGTTTAATACGTCGCGACATTCGTCGGCAAGCCGCGAAAGGTCACAGCTCAGTATTGACGGAGCTATCTTTATCATAGCGCCCTCCCGTTCAGTCTTAATTAATTTATTATACTATTTACGTTCAATAAGGTCAATGAGAACCGCCGTCCGTGAAGGCGGCGGTTCTCATATTTTATCTTCGTCTTAGTATCCTTTCGCTCAGCGCCTCAATAATGCTTGGCTTCTTGCGAATGACGGTAACACGGGTCTTTGCGGCGGAAAACACGGGTACGCTTCGTTCGCGTTGCTTTCCTTTAACCTCCGCGCCTGTTTTCAAAGTAACTGTGAACTCGGTATATTTTCCCTGTTCGCTTGTCACGCTGACGGCGCCGTCCATTCTTCCGACGAGAGTCTTTACGATATACAAACCAAGCCCCGTCCCTGTGCGGTCAAGCCCGCGCGATTTGTCGGTTTTATAAAACCGTTCAAAAATTCTCTGTGTCTCCTCGGGAGAAAGTCCCGTACCGCTGTTTCTGATTTTAATGTCCGTTCCATTTGCAGAGGGCAAAACCTTAACCGAAAGCTTTCCGCCCGTCGGCGTAAATTTTACGGCGTTATCAATAAGGTTATAGACCACCTGATACAGCATATCCGGGTCGCAGATTACAAACGCGGGCTTAACCTCAAGGTCTTCCACCTCGATTTGCTTGTCGTTTATCCGCTTCTCCGCGTTCCACATAACCGAAAGTATGGTGTCCCACGCGTTGCTGCTTTTTAAAACTATCTTTGTCTGACCCTCCTCAAGGCGGGAAATATCCAAAAGGGACGAGGTAAGTCGTGACAGCCTTTTTACCTCATCGGAAACAATCGTGAGGTAATGGTTCTCTCGCGAGCGCGGAATTGTGCCGTCGAGTATACCGTCAATGTAGCCGCCTATCGTCGTCATCGGCGTGCGAAGCTCATGGGAGACGTTAGCGATAAAGCTTCTTCTCGTTCTCTCCAATTCGTCGAGCGACTCCGCCATATTGTTGAACGCCGAGGCAAGGTTGGCAAGCTCGTCGTCGCCGCCCACATCAACCCTTGCCGTGAAATCGCCCGAGCCGAAGCTTCGCGCCGCGTCGGACATCTCACGAAGGGGTCGCGTCAGCCGCTTGGTTGAATAGTAGACTATTATTATAGAGCCGATAAGCATTACGCCCGCGGCGGCAAGGAAGGTAATGCCGAGATTTATTAGAAAGGTGTAAAGTGCGGTAATCGGTGACACGGCAAACACAAAGCCGAGAGTTTCGCCGCTTCGCCCTGCGACAGGGCAGCAGAACTGATATAATCCAGAGCCGGGGCGCTTCGCTATTCCGCCGAAATAGTCGGCGCTCGCGTAGCTTCCGTGCTTTATCGCCGATTCAAGAATCTTTTTCGGCATATTTGCGTGTATGCAGTTTTCCCCCTCCGAGCAAAGCAGCACGTTACCGTCGGCGTCGGTAAAGAAAACCACTACGCCCGTAGTGCTTTCAATATCCTTGAAGCTCTTTGCGACGCCTTCGCCCAGTCCGCCTTCCTCGCTTACTACCTCGCGCGCCTTTTCCGCGGCGCTTCGAAGGGTTTCGTTCTTATCTATCGAGAAATTCTGCGCGGAAAAATAGAGGAATGCCATTCCGAGTATAATCGTGCTCGCAAGCAGCATTCCCGCAAATATTATTATGTATCGCCGAAAGAGATTGTCCCGCATTCTATTGTTTTACCTCGAATTTATAACCTACGCCCCAAACTGTTTTTAGGCACCATTTATCCGAAACGCCCTCCAGCTTTTCGCGCAGGCGTTTAATGTGTACGTCCACCGTTCGGCTGTCACCGAAATACTCAAAGCCCCAAACCTCGTCGAGCAGCTGGTCGCGGGTGTATACCCTGTTCGGGTTCTTTGCAAGGTGGTAAAGAAGCTCGAGCTCCTTAGGCGGTGTATCAATCTTTATACCGTCCACGCGAAGCTCATAGCGCACAATATTTACAGAAAGCTTATCGTAAACAACCTCGCCTGTATCGTCCTCGCCCGCTGTGCGGCGAAGCACCGCTTTAATACGCGCCACAACCTCTTTCGTGTCGAAAGGCTTTACCACATAGTCGTCCGCACCCAGCTCAAGACCCATTATTTTGTCAAAGGTCTCGCCCTTTGCGGTAAGCATTATTATCGGAACGTTTGAAAATTCTCTTATCGCGCGGCAAGCCTCCCAGCCGTCCAAAACAGGCATCATAATATCGAGCAGAACCAGCGACGGGTTCTTCTCCTTCACAAGCGAAACGGCGTCCTTTCCGTTAAACGCCATTAACACGTCGTAACCTTCCTTTTCAAGATAGAGCCTTATAAGCTCGCATATATTTTTTTCGTCATCTACTACGAGTATCTTTGTTTTTCCCATTTGACCTTCCCCTTTCGCGTAATCAAAAGTTGCACGCTTGGTTTATATTAACACGGAAATATAGATAAACTGTTAAACTTGCGCCTAACATAATTATAATATATAATTAGCATTATTAACAAGGGCAACCAAAACAAAGGAAAAAACAAGATGAAATTAGGAATTGTAGGGCTTCCCAACGTCGGGAAAAGCACCCTTTTCAACGCCATAACCAACGCAGGCGCGGCGTCCGCTAACTTTCCCTTTTGCACAATAGAGCCGAACGTCGGCACCGTCGCCGTACCTGACAGCCGTCTTGACTGGCTGAACGAACTCTACCACCCTAAAAAATACACTCCCGCCACGATAGAATTCGTCGATATTGCGGGGCTTGTCAAGGGCGCGTCGAAGGGCGAAGGCTTAGGCAACAAGTTTCTCTCGCATATACGCGAGGTGGACGCGGTTATCCATGTCGTCCGCTGTTTTGAGGACGGCGAAATAATCCACGTTGACGGTTCGGTTGACCCGCTTCGAGATATCGAGGTGATTAACTACGAGCTTATCCTTTCCGACCTCGAAATAGTCGAGCGCAGAATTGACAAAACGACGAAGGCGCTTAAGGGCGATAAAAAGCTCGCGTTTGAGCTTGATTTTCTTAATCGTTTGCACGAGCATCTTCAAAACGGAAAGTCCGCACGCGCAGTCGAGATAAAGTCCGACGCGGAGGGTGAGGTTCTCGCTGACATGCCGCTTCTTTCAGCAAAGCCTATTATCTATGCGGCAAACCTCTCGGACAACGACCTATTCGACGGCGCGGAAAAGAACGAGAACTATCTTAAGGTAAGGGCGCTCGCTCAATCGGAGGGCTCCGGCGTAATAGCCGTCTGCGCCCGCGCCGAGGAGGAGCTCGCTTCCCTTACCGGCGAGGAAAAGGCTGAATTTCTAAAGGAACTCGGCATTGAGGAAAGCGGACTCGATAAGCTTATCAAGGAGGGGTACAAGCTTTTGGGGCTTATCTCCTTCTTAACCGGCGGCGCTGACGAGGTGCGCGCTTGGACAATCAAGAAAGGCACCAAGGCTCCGCAGGCGGCGGGCAAAATCCATACGGATTTTGAGCGCGGATTTATCCGCGCCGAAATCGTCGCGTTCGACGATTTGGCCGCCGCGGGCACAATGGCCGCAGCGAAGGAAAAGGGACTTGTACGAAGCGAGGGTAAGGAATATGTAATGCAGGACGGCGACGTCACCCTCTTTAAATTTAACGTATAGGAGAAGGTATGAAAATCTCGGTTATCTGCGCTATGGAGCAGGAGATAAAGCTTCTTGCCGATAAGATGAAAAGCGTGAATAAAAAAACACTCTGCGGAGTCGAAGTAACCAACGGCAGAATCGGCGCTCACGAGGTTAATCTATGTATAAGCGGAGTCGGTAAGGCTAACGCCGCCGCTACGACACAGCTTAACATAAGCGAGCTTCACTGTGACGCGATATTTAATATCGGGCTTGCGGGCAACTGCTCAAATCTTTCACTCGGCGGCGCGGTAGTTGCAAGCAAGCTTGTCTACCACGATTTTAATATGGAGTGGGCGGCGGAAAACGCTCCGTTTACAGAGTATTTCACGCCTGATAAAGCTTTAAGCGACAACGCGCGGACGGCGCTCGATAAGCTATCTATAGAGCATATCGACGGAACTGTGGCATCGGGCGACCAATTTATCGGCGACAGCGCAGTAAAAGCCGATATAGTCGCGCGAACCGACTGCAGCTGCGTTGAAATGGAGGGCGCGGCGATAGCGCATACGGCACAGAAAAACGGCGTTCCCTACGCGATAGTTAAGGTCATTTCCGACAACGCGGACGAGGGCGGAAGCGACGGCTTCCACGAGACCATCTCGCTCGGCGGCTACTGCAAGGAATCAAGTGACATTATCGCGGAAATAATCAATTCTCTTTAGTCTACTAAATTAAACAGCGTCAGCCGTTCGGCTGACGCTGTTTTCTGTTATTTAGTTAAGCTTGCCGCCACCCAGCCGCCGTCCTCGACAACCTCGGTAGCTTTAAAGCTCAATTCTTTAAGCTTGTTTAACACCTCATCTCGGCGTGAATCAATTATTCCGCTGATAATCAGCGTACCGCCGACATTAAGCTTGTCATAAAACATACCGCCCATAGCTATAATTACGTCGGCTACAATGTTTGCGGTAATTAAATCATATCCGCCGCCGACCTTTTCATACAGCCCTTTGTCAAAAAGAATATCGCCGCAAAGCGTTGTTATTGCCGCGTCGTTCTTTTTGGCGTTGAGCGCCGCTATCTTAACCGAGTTCTCCTCAATATCTACAGCCGTGACCTCAGACGCCCTGAGCTTGCTTGCGGCGATAGCGAGTATACCGCTGCCCGTACCCATATCAAGCACCCGCTCGCCGCCCTTGACCGTTTTCTCAATAATTTCAAGGCAGAGCCGCGTTGTTTCGTGCTTACCTGTGCCGAAAGCCGTTTCAGGGTCAAGCGAGATAACAATATCCTCTCCTGCCGCCTCAAAGCGTTCCCATGACGGACAGATTATCAGCCTTTCACCAATCCGCTCGGGCTTGTAGTATTTCTTCCACTCATTCATAAACACGTTTTCTAACGCTTTACTTGTCCCGAGCTCGTACCACACGCCGCTTTCGCGAAGACGCGTTTCAATAAAGGAAATCGCTTCATTCGGGCTTTGGTCGGCGGGTATGTAGATATGAATCTTGGCAAAGCTTTTATCCATTGAAAGAAGCGCGTCGTCAATGTAATCCACCCTCGGCGACGAGGACAGCGTTTCCTCCATATCGGAATAGTCCTCGATATAGATGCCGTACGGCACCGCCATATTCGCAACGGCGGCGGCGACCTCGCAGTCCGCGTTCTTTACCTTTAAAAATATCTCGGTGTAGTCCATTAGTCGTCCTTACCAAAGGCCTTCTTTATTCTGTCCGCGAAGCTCTTGCGCTTTTCGTAATTCTTATCTACCGAAAGAGTGCTTTCAAATTTTTCAAGCGTCGCCTTCTGCTCGCGCGAAAGCTTTTTCGGCACCTCAATTTCAACGTTCACATACATGTCTCCACGCCCGTCTCCGCGCAGGTAGGGTATGCCCTTTCCGCGAAGGCGGAAGGTCGTGTCGGGCTGAGTTGAGTCGGGTACCGTAAACTTTATCTTTCCGTCAATAGTCGGCACCGTTATCTCGGCGCCGAGCGCCGCTTGGGTAAAGCTGAGCGGCACCGTTACGTAAACGTCAAAGCGACGTCTTTCGAACAGCGGGTCGGGGCGCACCGAAACAATAATAATTACGTCGCCGCTCGGTCCGCCGTTAATTCCGGCGTCACCCTTGCCGCGAAGGCTCATGCTCTGCTCGTCGTCTATGCCGGCGGGTATCTTTACCTCTATCTTTTTCTTGGTTTTTACCCGACCGCTACCCGAGCATTTTGAGCAGGGGTTATCAATTATTTTGCCCTTGCCTGCGCATTTCGGGCAGGGCTTAGACGTCCGCATAACCGAGCCGAATATGCTTGATTGCTGAACGGTAACATAGCCTGAGCCGTGGCACTGGTCGCAGGTAACAGGTGAGCTTCCCTTTGCCGCGCCGTTACCGCCGCAGTCCGCGCAGGTCTCCATAACGTTAATAGCAATAGTCTTAGTGCAACCATGCGCCGCCTCCATAAAGGTCAACGGAAGGCTGACGCGGATATCTCCGCCGCGCTTCGCAGAACTCGCCTCACTGCGGCGTGTGCCGCCGCCGAAGCCGAAGCCCTGACCGAAGAAGGAGCCGAACAGGTCGCCGAGGTCCATATCAAAGCCTTGACCGCCATAGAAGCCGCCCGCACCCGCTCCATAGGAGGGGTCTACGCCCGCGTGACCGAACTGGTCGTACTTAGCTTTCTTCTGTTTATCGGAAAGCACCTCGTAAGCCTCGTTGACCTCCTGCATCTTTTTTGTTGCATTCGGGTCGTCGGGGTTAAGGTCGGGGTGGTACTTCTTTGCCATCTTGCGAAACGCCGATTTAATGTCGCTTTCGCTCGCGTTGCGGTCTATGCCGAGCACCTCATAGTAATCTCTTTTATCCGCCATGCTTTTTACCTGTAATTAAGGGTATAGGGCGGCGAAAACTCGCCACCCTTTATCCCCGCACTTTCTTTATTTTACGTCGGTGTAGTCAACGTCCACGGCGCCGTCGTCGGGCTTTCCGCCGTCGGGGGCGGGTCCTGCCTCAGGAGCTGCTCCCGCTTCTGGCGCGGCTTGCTGATAGAGCTTTGAGCTTACCTCGTAAAGCTTCTGCTCAAGCGCCTCGCGGCGGGACTTAATCTCGTCCTGGTTATTTTCTGCGATTGCCGCACGAACGCTTGCCACCTTCTCGTTGATAGCGTCGGCGTCCGCTTTGTCTATCTTGTCGCCCATATCCTTAACAAGCTTTTCTGCCTGATACGCCGCAGTGTCGGCGGCGTTCTTGTTCTCTACTTCTTCGCGCGCCTTCTTGTCGTTTTCGGCAAACTGCTCGGCTTCCTTGACAGCCTTATCAATCTCGTCACTCGACATATTGGTGGAGCTCGTAATTGTAATATTCTGTGCCTTGCCGGTGCCTCTGTCGGTAGCGGAAACGTGAACGATTCCGTTCGCGTCGATATCGAAGGTTACCTCAATTTGAGGAATACCACGCGGCGCGGGAGCAATTCCGTCAAGATGGAACATACCGAGCGTCTTATTGTCCTTGGCAAAATCACGCTCACCTTGAAGCACGTGAACCTCGACCGAGGTCTGTCCGTCCGCGGCGGTGGAGAAAATCTGGCTTTTCTTGGTCGGAATTGTGGTGTTGCGCTCTATAATCTTTGTATTGATGCCGCCCTCGGTCTCTATACCGAGTGAAAGCGGTGTTACGTCGAGAAGAAGAAGACCCTTTACGTCGCCGCCGAGTACGCCGCCTTGAATAGCCGCGCCGACCGCTACGCATTCGTCAGGGTTAATTCCCTTGAAGCCTTCCTTGCCCGTAATCTTTTTTACCGCTTCCTGAACGGCGGGAATACGGCTGGAGCCGCCGACAAGAAGAATCTTGTCAAGCTGTGACGCCTCAAGCCCCGCGTCCTTTAACGCCTGTCTCGTCGGTCCCATTGTAGCCTCTACAAGGTCGCTTGTAAGGTCGTCGAACTTCGCTCTTGTAAGGGTCATATCAAGATGCTTGGGGCCCGACGCGTCCGCTGTAATGAAGGGAAGGTTAATAGCCGTAGAAGCAACGCCCGAAAGCTCTATCTTTGCCTTTTCAGCCGCTTCCTTAAGACGCTGAAGCGCCATCTTATCGTTACGAAGGTCAACGCCGTTGTCCTTCTTGAATTCCTCAGCCATATAGTTGATTATACGCTGGTCGAAGTCATCGCCGCCCAAACGGTTGTTGCCAGCTGTGGCGAGAACCTCTTGTGTGCCGTCGCCCATTTCAATAATTGAGACATCAAAGGTGCCGCCGCCGAGGTCGTATACAAGTACCTTTTGGTCCTTGCCCTTATCAATGCCATAAGCAAGCGCCGCCGCGGTAGGCTCGTTGATGATACGCTTAACGTCGAAACCGGCGATTACGCCTGCGTCCTTAGTCGCCTGGCGCTGCGCGTCGTTGAAGTAGGCGGGAACGGTTATTACCGCCTCGCTGACCTTTTCGCCAAGATAGGCTTCCGCGTCGGCTTTCAGCTTTGAAAGTATCATCGCCGATATCTCCTGCGGAGTGTACTTCTTTCCGTCGATATCAATACGGCGGTCGGTGCCCATATCACGCTTAATTGAGCTAATTGTTCTTTCGGGGTTTGTGATAGCCTGACGCTTCGCGACAGAGCCAACCATTCTTTCACCCGTCTTTGAAAACGCAACAACCGACGGGGTTGTTCTCGCGCCTTCGGCATTAGCGATAACTACAGGCTCGCCGCCCTCCATAACCGCTACGCAAGAGTTTGTTGTACCAAGGTCAATACCAATGATTTTAGACATAATTCTTTCTCCTTTTCTATTAAAAAACTTGAGTTAACATAATTTATTCGGCTACCGAAACCATTGCGTGGCGGATAACCTTATCGCCTGCCTTGTAGCCCTTTTGAAGCACGCGAAGCACCGTTCCGCTCTCCTTCTCCTCGCTTTGCTCTCTCGCTACAGCGTTGTGAAGAAGCGGGTCGAACGGCTTATTAAGTGAATCAATCTCCTCAACGCCCATAGCCTTCAAAGCACTTTGGAACAAGCTCACCGTAAGCAAAACACCCTTCTTATACTCCTCGTCTTTACATTCCGCGTTAGCCGCCATTTCAAGTGAATCGAGTACGGGAAGTATCTTTTCAACAGCGCTGTTTGTGCCGAAAGCAATACTGCTTTGCTTTTCCTTTTCAGTACGCTTGCGATAGTTGTCAAACTCCGCCGCCGCTCGAAGAAGTCTATCCTTCAAGCCAGCCGCTTCTTCCTTTAGTTCGTCAAGCTCTTTCTTTAGCTTGTCATGCTCTTTTTTCTTTTTATCCTTGTCGTTTGCGGCTTTGGTTTCCGTATTCTTTTCCACCGCGTTCTCGTTCATTTTGCCCTTTTCTTCGTTCAATTCTTCCTGCTTCATTTCTTCCTGCTTTATTTCTTCTGACATCTCTATCCTCCGTTAAACCGGATTTGTAAGTGCGCTGCTCATATAATCGCAGAAGCATTTGAGCCGCGGCACTACGAAGCCGTAATTCATTCTGACGGGTCCCGCCACGCTAAGCGCGCCGTACCGTCCGCCAGCCGCCGTGTATTTGCCGACGACCATGCTGATATCGTCTAACCCAAACCTGCCGAATTCGTCGCCGACTATTATCTTAATCGACTCTGGTCGCGCAAGCCACCGACGCATACCCTCGGTATCCGAAAAGAGCCTAAGCAGCTCTCTTATGTGTCCGTCCAGCTCGCGGAACTCCAGCAGCTTTTCCTGTCCGTCCGAATACACCCTAACCTCGTTAGCGCTCTTTATCAGCGCCGCCGCCGCAGAAACCGCGGGAGCAAGAGCGCTCGCGTCGGTGCCAAGCAGCGCATTTATCATTCCGATAAGACGAGGCGTGACATCCTCGTGAGAAACGAACACCATATGGTCGTTAAGCACCGATTCAAGCGTCGCTATCTGCGCGTCGGTAAGCTCGCTTGAGGTGCGGCAGACGCGGGTTCTCACGCCGCCTATACCCGTAACGCCCATTATCGCAAGGTTAAACCTTCCGGTTCGCATAACCTCAAAGTGGGTTATCTGAACGTTGCCGCCTGTAGGCGTGGTGGTAATTGAAGCAAGTCCCGTTATCTCGCAAAGCGCACTTGCGGCGGCTTCCGCCGCCTTATCGGGGTCGGAGTCCATCTCGTCAATTCGTTGCTTAATATAATCCGTTTCCTCCTTAGACATTGATATCGGGCGCATCAGGTTCTCTACATAGTAGCGGTAGCCCTGAAGGGTCGGTATTCTGCCCGCGGAGGTGTGCGGCTGTTCAAGAAGACCCATAAGCGTCATCTCAGCCATCTCATTTCTGAGAGTCGCTGACGAGACCTGTAGGTCGTCGAGAAACTCGTTTAATATCTTCGAGCCGACAGGGTCGCCCGAATCTGTGTGAAGCATTATTATCGACTTAAGGATAAGTCTTTGTCTGTCGCTTATATCCACTGCGCGTCCCTCTCTTTTCGTTTAGCACTCTTGACTGTCGAGTGCTAACGATTATCATAATACACCTTTTTTAGAATTTGTCAACACCTCGCTTTATTATTTTCATTTCGTTAATAATTTGGCTTGTGTTGACTTTCGTTATTCAATGAATAATAATTATTTTATTATAACTACTTTTATGAGGAGGGCGCATTTTGACAAGCACAGGTATTTACATTCATATCCCCTTCTGTTTAAAAAAATGTGCCTACTGCGATTTCTACTCTTTGCCGCTTGACAGCGAGCTTTGCGAGCGTTATGTCAAAGCTCTTATTGCCGAGCTTTCGCTTTTCGCGCCCCGAAATGTAGATACCGTCTACTTTGGGGGCGGCACGCCGTCGTTGCTCGCAAGCGAGCAGATATCGCGGATTTTATCCGCGATAAACGGTCGAATGACCGTTTGCGACGGCGCGGAGATAACCCTTGAAGCGAACCCCGCGGCTGTTACTCGCGAAAAACTAAGAGAGCTTCGCTCCCTCGGCATAAACAGGCTTTCTGTCGGCGTACAGGCAACCGACGACGCGGCGCTGAAGGCGCTTGGTCGGCTGCATACACGCGCGGACGCCTTCACGGTCTTTGAGGACGCTCTTGCGGCGGGCTTTTGTAATCTCAGCGCTGATATTATGCTTGCGCTTCCGAACGACGACGAAAAGATAACCGCTCAGAGGGTCAGCGAAATTTCGTCGCTTCCTGTAAATCATATTTCGGCGTACCTGCTAAAAATTATGGAGGGCACCCCTTTTTATGAGCGAACTCCGCACGGAATACCCGCCGACGATGAACAGGCAGCGCTTTACGAGCTTTGCTGTAACACCCTTGCTGAAAATGGGTTTCAGCAGTATGAGATATCAAATTTCGCAAAGAGCCGCGAGCTTCAAAGCAAGCATAACTTGAAATACTGGAACTGTGAGGACTATATTGGGCTTGGCGCGGCGGCTCATTCAAGTCTTGGCGGTGAACGTTACAGCTTTCCTCGCAGTATCGACAAATTCATTAATTCCTTTGCTGACGTTTCCGATTTACACAATGACAGCGCCGCGCTTTCTTTTCTCAACCATGAAGGCTCTGTCGACGCCGAAGATTACATAATGTTAAGATTGCGAACTACTGACGGTTTATCTCGCAAGAGACTATACTCATTGTATAACTATTGTTTTGATGAAAGTAAGCGAAAACAAATTGAAGTTTTCAATTCGATGGGGCTTCTCGCCGATGACGGCGATATAATAAAGCTCACCGTAAAAGGTTTTCTCGTTTCAAATTCTATAATTTCCGAGTTGATATAAAAACGGAGCGCCCAACGGCGCTCCGTTTAATCTTTATCCTCAGTTTCGGTCTGAGCTAATTCAATGCCGCGTTCGTCTCTTTCACTGCTCTTTCCCTTGCGAGATGAAGAATGAGCGGCATAGCAAAATACAGATAAAGCACATAGCGGTTTATGACTATTGGACCGAAAAGAAAGGTCACCGCCAGTATTACGAAAAACCAAAGTGCGGATTTATTCGGACCGTTATTTGCATAGGCACAGCCCAGCGCGTATAGTGCTATCCAAACGACCAGCGCAGGCGAAAAGAGGGTGGAAACAAACTTATTTGAAATAATTTTCGGGTCGTTAAAGAGCGCGTTATAGGCACGGTAGACGCTTGGCAGCATGCTGTTGAGTTCTCCCGGGTACTCAACCTGAACTCTGAAATAGCTCGGCTCTCCAAGATAACCGTCTATGTAGCCTAACGGGTAGACCAAATCCACCGAATTTGCCACAAAGGAATCAATATATATTCCCACATTATTCTTGCCAACGTCTGTCCACAATTTATAGAAGTCGAGCGGTGATTTCTTCAACGCCTTCGCGTTGAAGTTTTCTTTAACCGGGTCACTGCATTTAGGAGAATACTTCTTGTAAACGCCCTTGCCTAAAAAGCGATTTATGCCGTCCAGCTGGCTTTCTGTTAAGCTGTCGCCATTATAGTATGCCGTTCGTGCAAGCTGCTGAATAGGTACCGACAGCGCCTCATGTGGATAATCTGAGGGTATTTTCAAGCCGTAGGTAGTAAAGGCATTAAATGATACGAGCAAAACAAGCGAGGCAGATAGGACGATTGCCGCCTTAATTCTTTCTTTTTTGCATTCAAGCACAAATATTACCGCAAAAGGAATAAATGCCAATAGAGAGTTAGCTCTTAACGTAGTTATGAGAAAACCTAAAGCCGAAATTGCCGCGCAACGGCGCAGACTGCTCAATTCGTTCTCTTTAAAATCAATACAGAGCATAAGGAACAGTAGTATAGCTGCGGCAAAGAAAACGTCCTTGGAGGTGCAGCAGGCAAAAACCGCAATTAGCGGGAAAAGCGCAAAAAACGCTGCTGATACAATAAGCTTTAAGGCACTGACTCCCCGCTTTTTCAGCCAACAGACGCAGTAAGCAAACACAGCCGAAAGAAGCGTCATTCTGACTAAACAGTACAACGCAATCGCCTTATTATACGCGCCCGTAACCCTGTAGAACAGCTCAAGGAAGCTTGACATAACCATGGTATCAAGCACCGAGTTGATAGCGTCAATCTCCTCCTTCACGTACATCGACCAGATTCTGTTTGCATCGTAGCTGAAGAAGCCCGGAAAAGAACCGAGCCATACGGGAACCCACAGAATAAAAATGAAGGCCCACACATATATGAAAAAGTATTTTGAGTTGAAAAGCTTTGGCAGCGCCTTTGTGTTTGGTTTGGAACTGCCTGTTAAATGATAAATCAGCGAAAGAAACGGTATAAACAAACAGCTTAATATTAGAAAAAGGATATAAAAGCTTATTGTCTGAAATCCGGCGGTTCCTGTCTTATAAAACGTGTAACCGACAGATGAAAAGAGACCAAACAATACTCCCAACCATATGAACTTTGTGTTAAACAGTTTGGCTTTCGTTGTCATTCCGCTTTCCGTCATTCTTCCCCTCCGCAAAACTAATCAAGCTTCTAATTACTGTGTTAATCGGTCAGTCCAGCTTCAGTACCGCCGTAAAAGCCTCGCTCGGCACCTCGACCGAGCCAAGCTGGCGCATCTTCTTTTTGCCTTCCTTCTGTTTTTCGAGCAGCTTCTTTTTCCTTGTGATATCACCGCCGTAGCATTTTGCGAGCACGTCCTTGCGAAGCGCCTTGACCGTCTCGCGGGCGATTATCTTGCCGCCTATCGCCGCTTGAATAGGCACCTCAAAAAGCTGACGGGGGATATGGTCTTTAAGCTTCTCAGCAATCCTTCTTCCTCGTGCATAAGCTTTATCCGCATGCACGATAAGCGAAAGCGCGTCGCACGGTTCGCCGTTAATTAGTATGTCAAGTCGAACAAGCTTGCTATCCTTAAAGCCCTTCATCTCGTAGTCATAGCTTGCATATCCCTTTGTACGGCTTTTCAAAGCGTCGAAAAAGTCATATATTATCTCACCGAGCGGAAGCTCATAGTGAATGTCAACCCTGTCTGCGTCCACATACTTCATATCCACAAAGGTGCCGCGCCGCTCCTGACACAAATCCATTATCGCGCCGACATATTCGCTCGGCGTAAAAATGTGTCCGTCCACATACGGCTCCGCCGCGCTCGCTATTACCGAGGGGTCTGGATAGTTCGTCGGGTTGTCGATATCTATTACCTCGCCGTTCGTCTTTGTAATTCTATATACGACGCTCGGCGCGGTGGTTATAAGGTCAAGGTCAAACTCACGTTCGAGCCGTTCAATGATAATTTCAAGGTGAAGAAGCCCTAAGAAGCCGCAACGGAAGCCAAAGCCGAGCGCGGCTGAGGTTTCGGGTTCAAAGGAAAGAGAAGCGTCGTTTAGCATAAGCTTATCCAGTGCGTCGCGAAGGTCGCCGTAACGAGCGCCGTCAGCGGGATATATTCCGCAGAAAACCATCGGTATCGCTTTGCGGTAGCCGGGCAGCGGCTCGGCGGCGGAATTCTCCGCGTTTGTCACCGTGTCGCCTACGCGTGTATCTCTCACCGTTTTGATGCTTGCTGTTATGTAGCCAACCTCCCCCGCGGAAAGGCTCTCGCTTTCCTCAAGGCAAGCGGGGCGCATATGTCCCACTTCAACCACGTCAAACTCCGCGCCCGTCTGCATAAGCCTTATTCTGTCGCCGGATTTTATGCTCCCGTCCATTACCCGAACATAAATAATAACGCCTTTATAGCTGTCGTAAACGCTGTCGAATATAAGCGCCTTTAGCGGCGCGGCTTCGTCGCCCCCGGGCGACGGTATTTCGCTGATTACTCGCTCAAGCACGGTGCGGACGTTTTCGCCCGTTTTGGCTGATATCCTCGGCGCGTCCTCAGCGGGTATGCCGATAATATCCTCGACCTCCTTCGCCACCCTTTCGGGCTCAGCCGAGGCGAGGTCAATCTTATTAAGCACGGGCACAATTTCAAGGTCGTGCTCTACGGCGAGGTAGGCGTTTGCAAGCGTCTGCGCCTCTACGCCCTGCGTCGCGTCCACGATAAGCACCGCGCCCTCGCACGCCGCGAGGCTTCGTGACACCTCGTAGCCAAAATCGACGTGTCCGGGAGTGTCAATGAGATTCAGCTCATAGTCCTTGCCGTCCTCGGCTTTATAGCTTAGCGTTACGGCGCGCGCTTTTATGGTTATTCCACGTTCCTGCTCAAGCTCCATATTATCAAGAAACTGGCTGGACATCACCCGCTTGTCCACCGCGCTTGTCAGCTCAAGTATGCGGTCGGCAAGGGTAGACTTACCGTGGTCTATATGAGCAATTATACAAAAATTCCTTATTCTGTCTTTCATTCTATTTCCTTGAATTTGATTTTTACTAATTATAAGGTTTTTTACCGCCGTTTGTAAAGAAAAAATAGTATATTCAAGAAGTTAAAGACAATTTCGCCTTTTTTAGACAATTATTTACTCTGCATTTCTTTTGTGCTAAACTTTACTCATACGACAGATTGGGGATGAATACATAATGAAGAGAAAGCTAATTACTGTTCTGCTCGTGATTTCACTGGTTATATCGCTTAGCGGCTGCAACCTATTGGAGAACGCAAAAAACCGGCTCGGTATTGAACTTGACAACCCATTTTCAACGCTGTTCGGCTCAAAGTGGGAGGACCCGATAGTTGAGGGTGTCGTTCGCAGATATCTTGGAATTGACGAGGACGAAAAGATTGATAGCGCAAAGCTTAAGGATTTTTGCGGTCTTGAAATCGCAATAACCGAAAACGGGGATGGAACCCGTTTTGTCGAAGCGTATATTTACAACGCCTTAGCCTGTGACGCGTTTATTGAAGACCTCTTTTTAGATGATGTCTCCGACGAGAATGTCGAGGTTATCCAGAATGGCTCCAGCTATGTTTCCTTTGAAACCGACAAGCTTTTTACAACACTTTCGGATTTTTCTAAATTCAAGAATCTTACCGCTTTGTTTCTTACAAATCACGGAATTACCGATATCAGAAACCTTTCGGGCTGTAAGAAGCTTAGGCTTCTTTGCCTTGACGATAACGGTATCACCGATATAACTCCTGTTTCTTCTATGAAAGAGCTTAATTTCCTTTCTCTTTGGAATAACAGCATAACAGACATAAGTCCTGTTGCGTCGCTGAAATCACTCGTCTATCTTGACCTTGAGGGAAACGAGATTTCCGACCTTTCGCCGCTTTATGAGCTTTCAAGCTTAGATTATCTGTTTTTTGACGAGGAGTACGTCAGTGAAGCTGAGTTGACAAAGCTTTCCGATTCGCTTGCCGATTGTAAAATTTCATAGCATTCGAACAGTAACGCCGCCCTTGAAATCAAGGGCGGCGTTTTCATTTTCATTATAATTCTTTCAACGCAATTTGTGAACGCTACTTTTGAGGAACGCTTGAAAGGTCAAGCCAGCTCCCCCACTCCTCGTCCTTCTTACTGTCTCCGTTGAGCATTCCTGCGCGAGGAAGAAATGTAAACTCTGACAGATAGAATTCGCCGTTTATTACGTATAGGTCACAACGAACAAACGGAAACGGAGCCGACATAATCCGCGACACCTCCAAAAGTTTATCAAGAAAATCGGGCTTTGGCAGTTTGTTTGGCGCTATTTTGCTACCCGGTCTTACAACATCAATTGTGTTCCAATCGGTGTCAAAATACTCATGATAAATGCTTTTCTCCCACCAGTTCTCTCCCTGATAAGATATAAAGATAAATTTAGGTTCGCCGTGAAAGCAATATACCTTGTAGGCTATACCTGCGTCTTCCAGGTATTCCTCTGCAAAAATCAGCTTATCTATGTTTTTGTACTGTGTTTCGCATTTAATCTTCCAATAGTCTCTCTTGAAAAACTCCGCAAGTTTGTTTTTGACTTTATCTTTATCAAATTTCTCTTTTGATTCGCAAATTAAATTACTCCCGCAATCGTGGTTGCATTTCAAAACAAACCTGTCAGGCAACGCGTCCCAGTTAATCTCATCTGCATTTTTATAAACTGCCAGTGTCTTCGCGTATTTTATATACTTGTCCAGCCCGCTTTCTACTACATAGTCCTTTACACGGTACTTGTCCGCACACCTCGTAATAACCTCGTTATCCGTAAAATAATTGAGCTTTAAGTACTGAAGCTTTTCGCTTAGAGATTTCGGATTCTTTAGATTTAATCTGTATTTCATTCTCTCCCTGAAAATAACCCTCGTCGCCAAACGCGTGTTTATACTAGATAGAAAACATATGATTTTAGTATGTATACGTATAACTACTTTTCTTACTGTAACATATCTGTCGAAAATCCAATCCTTTACCTTCACAGAGCTTCCTCCAAAATTCTTATTCTCAAGTTATTCTAAGCATCGTAAACAAACCCAATTCGCAAGACCATTTAATATATAAACAATTGCTTGTGTCAATTCTCGTCCGCGATGATTTCTGTTCTTTCAAGCGAAATTGAACCAAAATACCGAGACTCCCAGACAGCGCAATTATCGGCTCTACCGTCACGCAAAACGCTGAAGTTGAAAAGATTCTTTTTATCGTGGCGCTGTGTTGTTCCGTCTTCTTCGATTCTCACGGTCTCTGCGCGCAGAGTATACTTACCCTCAGTAATACCAGTAAGGGGTAACTTTACGTGTAAATCATGCTGTCCTTGCCCGAGTTTTTCTATCCTTTCAGAAACACTCATAGCAAGCGGCGTGCCATCCGCATGCTTGATAATAAGATAGATTGCCGCTCCGAGGGTTTCACTCTTACAGTCAATTCCAAGATGAAAGTCAATGTGCGAATTTTGAGTGTATGAAAAGCTGCAGCCCTCTGCCATTTGATAATACGCAAGCCTTATCGGAATATGAGGAGAAACATATCTGTTCTCTAAGAGGTTGCAATAGATATTGCTGTTGAGGTTTATCTCCTCGGTATAATAAGAAATTGCCTCCTCAACTCCGCCGTCAAAAACAACCTTTCCGCTGTTCATAACTATACAGCGGCTACAAAGCTGCCTAATTGTACTGATATTATGGCTGACATATAAAACCGTTCTGCCCTCATTGTTGGCGGCGTCGCCCATCTTTCCAAGGCACTTTTTCTGGAATTTCATATCTCCAACGGCAAGCACCTCGTCCATAATCATGATATCGCTGTCGAGATGAGCCGCAACGGCAAAAGCAAGTTTTACATACATTCCGCTTGAATAACGCTTTACGGGAGTATCAATAAAATCCGCACACTCGGAAAACTCAATTATTTCGCTCATTTTAGCGTCTATCTCAGACTTTGTCATTCCGAGTATGGCGCCGTTCATATATATATTTTCGCGGCCTGTCATCTCTCCGTTAAATCCCGTTCCGACCTCAAGCATACTCGCTATCTTACCGTTATAGCTCACAACGCCCTCGGTCGGCGCAGTTATTCTGGACAGTATCTTCAAAAGCGTGCTTTTGCCCGCCCCGTTAATACCGATAATTCCCACCGCTTCGCCCTTATATATCGTAAGGTCTATTCCGTTAAGCGCCCAAAAGGTCTGTCCGCTAAGTCTTGCCTTTGCGCCTATCTTAACGTTCGGGTCCTCTTTTTTTCTAACCCTCGCCCACCAGCTCTGTAAGTCAGCTGTAAGCGTTCTTCCGCTGAACTGACCCATGCGGTATTTCTTTTTAAGACCCTTAATTTCAATAACGGGTATTTTTTCTGTCTGCATAATCACACCGTATCCATGAATGTTTTTTCAATTCTTCCGAAAAGCGATAATCCCAAAACCAACAACGCCAGCGTTAACAACCACGAAAGCGCCCAAGAACCGATAAGCAACTCTCCTGAGCCGAGAAGCGCAAATCTAAAATTATTCACCACCGCGGTCATCGGATTAATAAGAAGAACCGTCTTCATAAGACCTCCTGTCTCTCCAAGCGGATAGACAATCGGTGTAGCGTACATCCAAAGCTGAACTCCGAAGCCCACGGCAATAGCAAGGTCTCTGTATCTGGTTGTGAGGCTTGAAACGATTATTCCGACGCCCATGCCAAGAAGCATAGCTTCCAAAAGAAGCAGCGGAATAATCAACACGTACCAAGAAAGTGCAATTTCACCGACGATTGCAAAATATACGTAGAAAATAAGCAACATCGCAAATTGAATGCCAAAATTCACAAGAGACGTTATTGTCTGAGAAATCGGCACAGTCATTCGGGGAAAATAGACCTTTCCGAAAATTAAGGTGTTGCTTGTAAATGTAGAAGCCGTCCCGCTAACACTGGAGGAAAAGAGACCCCAAATTGTGTTTCCTGCCATGTAAAAGAGAATTTGCGGCACTCCGTCGGTTGAAATATGAGCAAAATTTCCAAACACGACAGTAAACACAACGCTTGTCATAAGCGGATTAAGGATTAGCCAAAGCGGCCCTAAAACCGTTTGTTTATACATAATTGTGAAGTTGCGCTTCACAAACATCTTTATTAGGTCCCTATACTGCCATATCTCCTTAATGTTAAGTGTTCCCCATCTTCCGGGCGGAGTAAGCACCGTACCCCATTTTTCACTCATAGATTTCACCCTTTCCGTTTACGGCTTGATATATAAAACGCTCTTTTTTCTCCAAAAGACAACGAAACAAGTCACTGACTCCTTACCACTTGTTTCGCAGCTTTCCTCAGTATTATCATCACTCAAATATTGAGTCAAAATCATACGCTTTCATAAACTCGTACAGTTCCTCAGTTTCTTTATCTATAGTCGCAAGGGTAGTCACTCCCCTGCCGTCGCGCATGCATTCGTACATATAATAGTTAATTCCCTGAGAGTAATGGGTGATGTCCTTGTAATTGTCCAAATCAGTGATGATTTCATACTCATCGTAAAAGTTGAACAGCTTAATATTATCGCTTTCGCATAAGGTTTTTGCGGCATATCTGATACATTCGGTTGTATAAGTCAGATTACCTTTCCTCACCACATTGTCCCACCACAGAATACTGTAAGGCGGAAAACAAATATAAAACTCCGTATCGGGGTAATCATTTGCATACCGTGTCAGAACCGCAATGTTTTGCTCCAAATTGCTTCCTATCTCTACAGTAGTTATATCATCCGTGGATTCTGCCAAGCGTGTATACGTCTTAAGCGTATTTTCCTTAGAACAAACAAAATTGTTTTTCCACATCGCGGCTTCATCTAACGATAACGTTTCCAGTCTCTGACACCGAATATAATCAGGCACATAATCTACTAACATATCACGGTTAAGAAGATACTCAAAATCATTCAGCGGATTACTGTCATACAAGCTTTCGGGGAGATAAGCCTTAGAAGTACCAAAATCGTAATCTAAAAAACTATAGTCAACGCATAAGAATAAACGATTAATATTGTGACTGCCAAATGCTACCCTGAACAGTTTGTCAAAATCGTTCATTTTGCCGCCAGCAAAGCATATCTTTTGAGCGTCGCAATCAAAGCCTTCACTGTACCACTTTTCACTCGCGTTCTGCATCATTGATGTTCCGAGTACAAGTGTGTCATATTCACCGTTTCTCGCAATTCCAGCGTTTTGATAACGGTTTTCTCCCGACACAACTTTAAATCCAAACCATGGCATATGATAGATGTTATACGGGTCAATCAAAAAAACGGTTGTCGCTATACAAATGAGTAGCACGAACACGATAATTAAAAATATAAGCGAATACTTTTTATACATTTCATACCTCAAAAGAACGCATAAATAAATGTACTTACACCCGTAAGCGAAATAACACACCATACCAAAGTAAGAGCCAAAACTACTGAAAGTAAAGGCGATGGTTTAAACTTCACAAGTGTTTCATCGCTGTTCTTACAAAACAGAAGGAGTATAAAAGCTAACGCAAATATAAGTAACGGCGCAAACAGGTCGTTATATGGAACAACAAACAGCCTTAAGCGTTCCATCACAAATTGTAATTCGTAGGTAATAAAGGATGAAAGAAGCTCGGCGCGAGGGGCGGCGAGAGAGAACCCGCCCGCTCCAAATCCGAAAAGATTTTTCAACATAATTCCCGCCTCATTGAGTGACGGGGCACGGAAAAATACCCAAGCTATATTCACAAAGCCGAATGTAACCGCCCACAGTATAAGCTTTAACAGCTTGCTTTGTGGCTTCTTGATGTTTCTGCTCAAAACCACAGCAACGCCGTGGAGTAAGCCCCATACAATGAAGGTCACAGCAGCTCCGTGCCACAGCCCGCTTATGAGAAAAACTATCATAGTGTTTATAATTATTCTCAGTTTGCCTTTGCGGCTTCCTCCAAGCGGTATATAAATATACTCGGTAAAAAAAGCGGTTAGAGTAATATGCCAACGCCGCCAAAAATCTGCTACCGTCAGTGATTTGTAGGGCGAATTGAAGTTTTGCGGAAGGTCGATATTGAGTAACAGTGCGCTTCCCTTTGCCATATCGCAGTAACCGCTGAAATCGAAATAAATCTGCATTGTATAGCTTAGAACGGCTACAATGGTTTCCGACATCGTTGCAGAAACGGGGTCTGCCCAAACGAGATTAACAGCTTTAGCAAAGACATCGGCAAGATATACCTTTTTCAAGAGTCCAATCACAAAAATCGTAATGCCCTTGCTTATGTTTTCAAAATTCAAACACTTTCGAGACGTATCGTTAAACTGAGGTATTATAAAACTGTGTTTTGCTATGGGTCCTTGCACAAATTTCGAGAAGAAGGCTGTAAACAACGCGTAATCCAGAAGCGAATACCGTTCAGCCTTCCCCTTATATGAGTCAACAATAAATGCAATCTGTGAAAAGGTGAAAAAACTCATTCCAAGGGGAACTAATAAGCTAAGCGTAGGAAGCGAAGATCCAAATATTTGATTGAGCGAAGCCGCAAAAAAATTGAAGTATTTAAATAGACCAAGAGCACCTAAATTAACTACAAGACCAACCACCAACCCGAACCTTTTCAGTCGTTGGGATTCCTTTCTTAGAAGCAATATCTCGATAAGATAATTCGCGGCTATGCTAACAACGAGCGCAATGCCGTACCAAATATTTATATAAGCGGCAAACCATAGAGACATACCCAACAGCCACAGCTTCGCTATTTGATATCTGCCAAACCTGTTTAGTATGAAATATACAGCAACGCATATTGGTAAAAACAAAACTATGTATATTTGCGAATTAAACGACATAACGCACCTCCTTACCGCTAAAATTAAATTTCTTCTGTTCTAATCAAAGTTTATGTTTTTAATAACTTCCCTTTTTAGATTTGATTAAAACCAATTGTCTTTATTAAATGCTTTGCATTATCTGATAGAGTTTATCTCTAAACTTATCTATGGAAAAGTCTTCCGCGCGCTCCTTCGCCCGCTTTGCGTAATCCAAACGAAGGTCTTCGTTTTCAAGTAACATAAGCACAGCGTCGGAAAAAAAGGAGAGTCTTTTGTCAAGCTCGACAGCGTCCATCGAGCGGCTAAGCTCCGGTGTGAGTATTCCGTACTGAGCCTTCACTATACCCTTAACAGGCTCACTGCGCCCCGGGTCGAGTATTTCTCTGGGCCCGCTGTGGCAATCGACCGAAACGATAGGTAAACCGCACGCCATAGCCTCTATCATAGCGTTAGGCAGTCCTTCGTTCAGTGAGGACATAACAAATAAATCACCCTTAGAAACATATCTGAACGGTTCTGTTTGAAGACCCAAAAAGGATACATTTTCGGCTACACCAAGGTCCTTTGATAACTCCTCAAGCGACTTTTGCTCATCTCCGCCACCAACAAAGATGAGCTGAACGTCTTTGCGTACATTCAATATGCGTTTAAAAGCTTTTAACAGGAGGTCAAAGCCCTTTACCTTATTGAGACGACCGAACGCGACAAGCGTAAGACCTTGTTTTATAAAGTCGCACGGTTTTGCCGCTTCGGTTTTAATCTGTTCTGTATTATATGGGTTATAAAGTGAAACAAATTTCTTTTTTGATAAACCTAACACCTTAGGCATGGTATCTCTAATCTCATCAGAAACGCAGGTCACCGTATCGGCACGGCGGTAGATGAAGCGATACCATAAACGCCGAAAACCTCGAACAGTAACGTCTTTATATGAACGTATGGAGAAAATCCTCTTTTCTCCAATTCCCGTGACGGCGTTTACCATATCGGCAATGCTTGCATACGAGAAAGTATACTTAACGTTCAGTTCTTTTTTTAATAAACGCACAAAACTTCTACAACGAATAAATCTCTTTACAAACAACAGCGCACGAATAAGTTTGTAGGGTGAATCATTTTCATCTGTTAACAACTTGAATGACTTATATCCCTCATAAGGACAGCTGTACTCAATTTGATACTCAGCTAGTGTTAAAAAGTATGGAGAGAAATCCGCGCAAATAGCGCCTGCGGCGCTCAGCGCAGCTCTTTCCAAACCCCCTCGGCAGAGTGTTGGAAGAATAAAGAGTACATTATCTTTACCAGCCATTCTTTTTCTCCGAACTTAATTGATTTACTGTAATGTTGCTATTTGTCTAAAATCGGCTCTCTGTTATAACCTGCTTAAAACTGTTTGTCGCTTCGCTAAAGACTTTCCATTATCTCGTAAAGCCTTTTTCTGAAAATATCCATTGAAAAGTCTTCAGCGCGCTCCTTTGCCAGCTTTGCGTATTCCAAACGAAGGTCTTCGTTTTCAAGTAATATAAGCACAGCGTCGGACAAATAGGCGAGTCTTTTGTCAAGCTCGTCAGCGTCCATTGAGCGGCTAAGCTCAGGAGTGAGTATTCCGTACTGTGCCTTCACTATACCCTTAACAAACTCACTGCGCCCTGGGTCGAGTATTTCTCTGGGCCCACTGCGGCAATCTACCGAAACAATAGGCAAGCCGCATATCATTGCTTCAACCATTGCATTAGGGAACCCCTCATATAATGACGACATTACGAGTATGTCTCCCTTTGCCACATATTTAAACGGATTAGCTTGAACTCCGAGAAAACTGACGTTCTCAGAAACCCCAAGTTCCTTTGATAATTCCTCAAGATATTTTAGCTCATCTCCGCCGCCGACAAACATAAGCTGAACATCTTTGCGCACATCCAATATGCGTTTAAAAGCCCTTAATAGGAGGTCAAAGCCTTTTTGTTTGTGAAGACGCCCGAACGCTACAAGCGTAGGAGCTTTTTTTACGTAGTCGCATATTTCTGCCGCCTCGGCAGAAATATGCTCTGTATCATACGGGTTATTCAGCGTAACAAATTTCTCTTTTTGCAGACCTAACACTTTAGGCATGGTATCTCTAATTTCATCAGAAACGCAGGTTACTGTATCTGCACGGCGGTAGATGAAACGAAACTTTAGTCGTTGTAAGCCGCGAACCCATGTATCACTGTAATTACGAATTGAAAATATCTGCTTATCTCCGGCTTTGGTAATAGCGTTGAAGCAATTAGGCATAAATGAGAAGGAAAAGGTGTATTTAATTTTATTATCTCGCTTCCATTGTCTAAATGAGCTCCAATATCTATAACAATTCTTAAGAAATTTAATAAAACGAACAATTTTATAGCGTGAATCATTTTCGTCTACAAATAAATTAGGCAATTTTAATCTTTCATATGGACAAGGGTATTCAATTTCCCTATCTGAAAGCGTTAAAAAGTGTGGGATATATTCCGCGCTGATAGAGTCGGCGGTACGTAACGCCGCTCTTTCCATACCGCCGCGACCAAGCGAGGAAGCAATGAAAAGTACATTTTTTTTATCAGCCATTACCCTTCCTCCAACTCATTTTTATCTAAACTGAGCGCACTTATCCCTTTTAAAACAGTGTGACTGTTTTTCATTATGCTTTCTCAATCTTTAACTAAAGACTTTCCATTAGTTCATAAAGCCTTTTCCTGAAATCGCCCATTGAAAAGTCTTCCGCGCGCTCCTTCGCCCGCTTTGCGTAATCCAAACGAAGGTCTTCGTTTTCAAGTAACATAAGCACAGCGTCGGAAAAAAAGGAGAGTCTTTTGTCAAGCTCGACAGCGTCCATCGAGCGGCTAAGCTCCGGTGTGAGTATTCCGTACTGAGCCTTCACTATACCCTTAACAGGCTCACTGCGCCCCGGGTCGAGTATTTCTCTGGGCCCGCTGTGGCAATCGACCGAAACGATAGGTAAACCGCACGCCATAGCCTCTATCATAGCGTTAGGCAGTCCTTCGTTCAGTGAGGACATAACAAATAAATCACCCTTAGAAACATATCTGAACGGTTCTGTTTGAAGACCCAAAAAGGATACATTTTCGGCTACACCAAGGTCCTTTGATAACTCCTCAAGCGACTTTTGCTCATCTCCGCCACCAACAAAGATGAGCTGAACGTCTTTGCGTACATTCAATATGCGTTTAAAAGCTTTTAACAGGAGGTCAAAGCCCTTTACCTTATTGAGACGACCGAACGCGACAAGCGTAAGACCTTGTTTTATAAAGTCGCACGGTTTTGCCGCTTCGGTTTTAATCTGTTCTGTATTATATGGGTTATAAAGTGAAACAAATTTCTTTTTTGATAAACCTAACACCTTAGGCATGGTATCTCTAATCTCATCAGAAACGCAGGTCACCGTATCGGCACGGCGGTAGATGAAGCGATACCATAAACGCCGAAAACCTCGAACAGTAACGTCTTTATATGAACGTATGGAGAAAATCCTCTTTTCTCCAATTCCCGTGACGGCGTTTACCATATCGGCAATGCTTGCATACGAGAAAGTATACTTCACGTTTAGCCTCTTTTTTAATGAACGCACATACTTTCTGCAATTTATATAATTTTCTATGAACTGAAACGCCCGAATAAGCTTGCATGACGAATCACTTCCATCCGTAAACAATTTCGATTTCGGCAGTTTGTATCTCTCGTATGGACAGTCATACTCAATCTTCCTATCTGAAAGCGTTAAAAAGTGTGGCGTGAAATCCATGCTGATAGCGTCAGCGGTGCGTAACGCCGCTCTTTCCTGTCCCCCCCTGCACAAGGTGGGCAGGATAAATAGTACATTCTCTTTACCTGTCATTCTTTTCTCCATACTACAATTTTACCTGCCTCCACGACCTTACTGTAGACGCGAGACTTCACTAAAGTACCCCTCAAGATTGCGTATATACTCCGCTTTCGAAAAATCCTTTACCCGCCTTTTTGCAGCTTCTGAGTAATCTTTGCGCAACGGTCTATCCTCCCACAGCTCAGTCACCGCTTTTTTTAAAGCGCGACTAAACGCTTTGTCATCATTTGAGGGCAGAAGTATTCCGTATTCAGCCTTTTCTACATCGCTTGCGGTCTTATCGGTTTCAGGTGCAAGAATCTCACGCGGTCCTGTTTCACAATCAGCCGCGACGATAGGCAGACCGACCGCCATAGCCTCAATAACGGCGCAGGGAAATCCCTCGTGAATAGACGAAAGCACGTAAATATCCGCGTCAGTTAAGAACCTATAGGGGTTGTCCTGCAGTCCTTCGAAGAAAACATGCTTATCTATTTTTAACTCCTTTGCTGTTTCTTCCAGTCCTTTTCGTAAAGAACCGTCTCCGACAAGGCAAAGCTTTGCGTCAGGATAGTCGGTCAGAATATCGGAAAACGCGTAAAGCAGCCTTGAGACACCTTTGATTTCCTCAAGACGCCCTACGCAAACAAGTGTAGGCTTTCCGTCATGCTTAACCGCTTTATCTTTTGACTCGTCTTCAATTATTTCTATATCACAATAATTATACAGTGTACCGAATTTTTCTTTCGGTAAGCGGGTCACTTCACATAATCGCTGTTCTATCGCTTTACTTACACAAAGCACCGCGTCAGAGCGCCTGTAGATACTTCTTACCGCCGCTACTTCTAACTTGTTATTCGGTATCGACGAGAAACCACGCACAGATAAAACCTTCTTTGTTTTGGTGCGAGTTAATGCGTTAACGACATTAGCGACATCACCGAAGGAAAGGCAAATATCAATACTTTGTTCTTTCTCATAGCGCTGAAGCAGCTTACGGCGTTTAAAAAGACGAAGCAGCTTTACGACAATACTGTTTGAAGCAGGTAGGTTTAGATTTTTAATGGGTAATGAGCAAACGTAGGGGTTATCGGCATTCTCAAAGACTACAAGTTGAATATCGTATCTGTCGCTTAATGCCTCAGCCGTTCGAACCGCCATTCTCTCCATTCCGCCGCGGCTAAGGCTTGGTACAAGAATAGCTAAGCTTTTCTTTTTTTCTGTCATAGGTTACACCTATACCACTCAATAGCCAATGAAAGACCATCCTTGAAGCTGTAATCAGGGCTGTAACCTAAAAGTCTTTTTGCCTTATCGATATTTGCGTTGGAATGCTTAATATCGCCCTTTCGCTCAGGTCCATAAATCGGCTCTATATGCTTTTTGAGCACGTCACAGAGAGAATAGTATACATCCTTTAGCGTCTCGCGTCCGCCGAAGGCTATATTAAAAGCGTTACCCGCCGCTTCTTCAGACGCAAGACAAGCCTTAAGATTAGCTTCCACAACATTCTCTACATATGTGAAATCTCTGCTTTGCGTGCCGTCTCCGTTTATAGTCGGCGTCTCATCGTTGAGCAATTGTTTTATGAATTTCGGAATAACCGCCGCATACGCGCCGTCGGGGTCCTGTCTTCTTCCGAACACGTTAAAATACCTGAGCCCGTATGTCTGAAGCCCATAAAGCTTATAATAAAGCTTTCCGTATTCCTCATCAACTCTTTTTGTCAAAGCGTACGGCGAAAGCAGCTCACCTTCGCTTCCCTCGGTTTTTGGCAAAACAGGGTGGTCGCCGTAGACGGAGCTCGATGACGCATAAACAAACTTCTTCACCTTGTTCTGCCTCGAAGCCTCCATCATATTTAGCGTTCCGCGAATGTTGATTTCTTCATATAAAAGGGGCATCTCTATGCTTCTTGGAACGCTGCCCCAAGCCGCCTCGTTCAGCACATAATCTACATTCTCGGTTGCCGCAAGGCATGTATCCAGGTCTCTTATGTCGCCTTTAATAAATGTGTAGTTTGGCTCATTCAAAAACATATCCACGTTCTTTTGTTTTCCCGTGGATAGGTTATCAAGGCAACGCACAGTGTAGCCCATACTCAGCAGTGCCTCACATATATTGCTGCCGATAAAGCCCGCTCCGCCAGTTACCAAAAAAACGCTGCCCTTATCAAACGATAAATCTTTGTAACCCATTCGCTTATTAAAGCCTCCAGTAGATGAAATCCTCGTACTCATCCGCCTTAAGGATTCCTTTTAAGTCATATACTATCTTCTTGTGTCCGCTTGAGAGCATTTTTTCTACATCCGTCTTTCTGTAATCCTTAAACTGCTCATGTGAAACAGCGAAAACCACCGCGTCGCAGTCATTTATCTCATCAATTTTTGTAAGATTAATTCCGTAGATTCTCTTTACTTCATCTTTGTCTGCAACAGGGTCGCAGACTAAAGGCGAAATTCCGTACTCGTTCAGCGTTTCCACAATGTTCACTACCTTTGTGTTTCGAGTATCGGGACAATTCTCTTTAAATGTAAAGCCCAAAATTCCTATTCTTGAGTTTTTGACATTAACGTCTGCTTTGATTAAATCCTTTACCAAACATTCGGCTACATATTTAGCCATATCATCATTAATCTGTCTTCCGGACAGAATAATTTTGCTTCTATAACCGAGCTGTTCTGCTTTATATGTAAGGTAGTACGGGTCAACACCTATACAATGTCCGCCGACAAGACCCGGGAAGAATTTAAGAAAATTCCATTTAGTGCCCGCAGCCTCAAGCACATCTTTAGTGTCTATACCCATTCTATGAAATATCATTGAAAGCTCGTTCATAAAAGCGATATTTATATCTCTTTGGCTGTTTTCTATTACCTTTGCCGCCTCGGCAACCTTAATGGACGACGCGCGGTGTACTCCGGCAAGCGCGACAAGCGAGTACACCTTCGCAACGGTTTCGAGTGTTTCATTGTCCATGCCCGAAACTATCTTTACGATAGTCTCCAGCCTGTGAATCTTGTCTCCTGGATTAATTCGCTCGGGGCTGTATCCGATTTTAAAATCGACGCCGCACCTTAGGCCGCTTTCCTTTTCAAGTATTGGCAGGCATATATCCTCCGTTACGCCCGGATAAACGGTCGATTCATATACTACTACGCTTCCCTTTGTAAGGTTTCGCCCTACTATTCGGCTCGCTCCCTCAACAGGAGACAGGTCCGGCGTGTTGTCCGCTTTAACAGGCGTTGGAACCGCAACGATAATAAATGAGGCTTCGCGTAGCAATTCCTCTTTTGAGGTAAAACAGACCGATGAGCTTTTTATCTCATCATCACCGACTTCTCTTGTTGAATCTATGCCCTTTTTATACGCCTCAATTTTTTCTTTGTTTATGTCGAAGCCGATAACCTTAATCTTTTTAGCAAAACTCACAGCTATTGGCATACCGACATAGCCCATGCCAACAACGGCCAGCTTTGCTTCGCCCTCGCAAAGCCTATTATAAAGTTCTTCCATTCTGTTTCCCCTCTTTTAAGCTGTCTTGCATTTTCAAATATTTTTCCTGTAAAAAGAGCGCCGTCTTCTTTATGTCATATCCTTCTTCACATAATCTTTCTTTGCAATCGTATCTTTTATTCCCCTTGTTCTTTAATAACGCATTCGCCCAGACATCTGTCGCGGAAGTCAGTGAAATAAACTCAATCTCCTTTGAAATGTCAACACTTCTGTCAATATTATCAGAAACAGCACACGGTACACCTGAGGCTTGCGCTTCAATTAAAGAAAGCGGTATTCCCTCGTGCAGCGAAGGCATACATATTACGTCCAGTCTGCTTAAAAAAGCCGCTATATCCGAAACCTCTCCGCAGAATTCAACCCTATCTGACAGCCCGAGGCTCGAAGCAAGCTGCTTTGCTTCTTCTTTTAAATCCCCGTCACCCGCAAAAAGCAGCCTTGCATTATCACAGCGCTTAACAACCTTCTCGAAAACCTTAATTGTGAACTGCTGGTTTTTTACTTTGTTGAAGCGCCCTACCTGACCAATCGTAAAGCCCTCGGCTCTGTTGTCTGTCAAGGTATATCGGTCTAAATCAATTCCGTTTTTTATTATTGTGGCTTTTGAACCGTTCGCGCCGTACATCCAAGCCGCCGCTTTTTCACTGCACGCAAAATAATCTGTAGCACACGGGATAAATCTTCCGTAGTAGTCCTTTACCGCCCTATATGCAAAATTGCCCTCGTTGGACACGCTGTGTGAATGAGCTATTCTTATCGGAATTTCGCAACGTTTCGCCTCTCTTGCGATAAGCCCGCTGAACTTGTCCATATGCGAGTGAACTATCTCGTAATCGCCGCTTTGAAATACATTTCTTACAGCGCGAGAATATGAAAACGGACCGACTTTAGTAATAAAGGGCACCTTATGAATTTTGCCGCCGAGCGCCAGTATCTCATCGTCGAACGAGCCGTCAAGGGAGGATAGAAAATCAAACTGTACCTCACGACGGTCTATGTTGCGATAAACGTTCATTATTAGATTTTCATATCCGCCTCTGTTCATTCCCGCAACACACTGTAGCACCCTTATAGGCTTCTTATCGCGGTCCTGCTTTAAGGTGAAACCCGTTCCAGCTTTCATAGCCTTCCTCAAATAACGTTTTTACTTGCTCTCGGTCTTGCTCATTTCATTTCGCTTTTTTGCTAAGCAAAGCTCAATATGCTTACAAAGAGCAATTACACCCGACATATAGAAGATAACAAATCCGTATACAGTGTATCTGTTCAGTGGGTAATGCGAAAGAGAAATAGTCGCGCAGTTTCCCAAAACCGTTATCAACGCGAGGATTATCAATATCGCCGTTTTATCATCTTTTTCCTTCTTTATAAACAGCGACAACAGCACACCTGCTATTGCTAATAACAAAGCCGAAAGAATGAATATAACCACTACCACTCCAGTTGGCATCCATTTATAAAGTATCCCCATGCTTCGGCAAATTGACACCACAAAACAGCTTACTGAAAGCTTTAGATACCGCATTGGCTCCGCCTTATATAAGGACAAGCCTATTTCACCAAAATTCTGATCAGCGATGAATTTTGCTTCATCCGAGTCAGAACTCTCTACGGAATACGTCTCAGTTGCGACGTCGAATAGTTTTCCATACAGAATTCTATCATAAGACGCCTCAAAGTGATAATAATTGCCCAGAAGTCCCGGTTCCGCGTATTTAACATTCAGTTCGTTATCGTCGGCATAATCAAATGTTTCCAGAAAAATCGCCTTCTGCGTTTCATCACTTATCGCCTCAACGTCTTCTCTATCAGAAAGATAAATCATTCTCGTCGCAAGTATCCTCTTAAAGCCGCTTGTCGTTCCTTCATAATACCCGTTTACGCAAAGGTGGTAAGTTTTCTGTAAAACCGAGTTTGAAAAAACAAGCATAAGACAAACCGCAAAACCTAAAAATATCGCTCCAGTGACACGCTTTGCCTTCGGCTTTTCTTCTTTTATAAAACAATAAGCCGCCGCAATACCGACTATAACAAAAAGGAAAATCATCTGTCCACGAATAAGGGCGGTTAAAAGAGCGAACACCGCTGCGAGAATTACAGTTTTTCGACTTTTCTTCGCGCAGGCGTAAAAAAGCCACTCCGCCGTGAAAATTGTAAACGGAATGCATAATCCCTCGCTTAAAACAGGCGCATAGTGAGTCGAGTTTCCGATTGCGAGAATTAACGGTGAAATTAAACATAACACACCGAATAATTGCGACAATACAGCCGCAAATACACCGACCTTTAAAGTCTCACAAATTCTACGGCAAAAGCAATAAATCGCGAAGGCAGATAAAACGGCTTGAAATATAGGCACAACAGTAAGATAGTTGACCTCACCGAACAGCACTCTCATTAAGGCCAAAAACAGCGGGTAAATTGGACCTCTGGAAGTGATCATGTTTATGTAACCATTTGTGTCGGGTCGAATCAAAGATTTTGAATAAAAACAGCCCAAAATCAATATGGCAACGCTTATGATAAAGCAAACAAAGGGCAAAATGCTTTGCTTGCCATCCTTTGATAATTTCATCTGCAACTCCTTACATTATTAATCAGTTGTTAAAATATTTAAAATATTATAGCAAACCCAGTAGTAAATAGCAAGCAAGCCCCGTATCAGACGAGGCTTGTACACAGTTTATCTCGATTGTTGACTCTCATAAAATTTTTGATATACTCAATATGAGATAATTTATCGGCATGCTCAAAAAGAAGCCGTTATATCTTCTCCCTGTCATTATCACAAAGGGTTAGTCAACCTTGATAGTTTGCACTTCCTAATATCAAAGGAGAGCAGTAGATGAAAAACAAATATCTGTCAAAGTACATTAAAAGCGATTTGTACCGATACACGGGGAAAACGAACATCTTTCAGATGATGTTTTCTTATTTAATTGACCCTGTCTTTCGTTTTCAGGTTGCGCTTCGTTATTGTCAGGCGGACGGTGTTTTTTATAAAATTGTCGGCAAAATACTTTGGCGGCTTAATCATACAAGACGACATATTGTTATCCAGCCTGAAACTAAAATAGGCTATGGATTATATATCGGTCACGGAGGACCGATAGTTATTAATCCCTCAGCTGTTATCGGAAACAACGTAAATCTCTCACAGTTCACCACAATTGGCTCCAATCACTTTAATGCCGCTCATATCGGAGATTTTACATACATCGGTCCGAACGTGTGTATTGTTGAAAATGTCAACATTGGACAGAACGTAACTATCGGCGCGGGCTCCGTAGTTACAAAGGATATCCCGGATAACGCGACGGCTGTCGGCAACTATGCAAAGGTGATTAATTTCGACTCCCCTGGGCGGTATACTATGAATAACCGCTGGACGGATTTTGACGAAAGCTGAATAGCATTTTTCTGTATGAGATAAGACTTTGTGCCTTATAAACGGCTGAAGGCTTAACATAGGTTATCTTATAAAACAACAGCGGCGTTCAATTGAATTGCCGCTTTCTTTATGTTATACTTTTAATTTAGAAAAATATGCTTGCTTTTTACGAGGTTTTAGATGAAAAAAATGTCGGAAAAACTTAAAAGAATAATCGTTTCTGCCGCTATATTGCTGGTATGTGCCGTTGTAAGCATTGCGTTGTATATGTCTCAGCTTCAAGATGTTTCGCAGAAAACCTTAAGGCTCAATATCAACGGCGCTTACGGAGGTGGGCGTATTGTTCTTAAGGAGGACAGCGTGCCGGTTCAGCGCTTTACTCCCACCTGCGACATTTATCATTTCGGAACGGTAATTGAAAGAGACCTTGCCGCAAAGGGTACAGTAACGCTTAACCTCTACTCCGAAGCAGACGAAAGGCTTGTAGCATCTTCCAGACTAAATTTTGACGAATTTACCGACAAGGCATTCTTTAGAGATATTAACTACATCTACGCCAAAGGCGACACGCTTCGCGCCGAGTTTGTAACCGAATATACGCAAGACAGCGAGGGCTTTGTTTATTTGGTACATTCAGACCATATCTATCCTACCGACAGCGTTTTGACCTTAAACGGCGAACAGGTTAACGGAACCATTGTTATCACCTGCGCGTCTGATATGCTGGGAAACAGCTTTACCTACGTTTATTTTGTCATCTGCGCTCTTATGGCGGGTCTTTTGGTGCTTATTTATAACCTTGCTTTTTACGGAAAGCTTCCCTTTCATAAGCTTGCGAT
>CAZUOY010000002.1:33927-85949 GCA_964622315.1 uncultured Oscillospiraceae bacterium
CTGTCGGGCTTATCTTCGGCTTTATCCTTCCTGCATACTCAGCGCCCGACGAGGCTATGCATGTTAACCAGTCGTTTTCCATCTCCTCATATCTTCTCGGCGGCATTGAATACAAAGATTTCAGCCGTGAGGTTAACTATCGCCGCCCAAGCGACGAGAACGCCGTGTTTTCTTCGCGGCTTACAACCCCCTTTACCTACCGTGAAATTTTGAATAATTTTTTCACCACCACTGATGATTCCGCGTCGGCGTCAGTACAGCGCTCCGACGAGAAAACAATAGAGAACGGAATTGATATCGCCCACCTTCCAAGCGCAATTGTCATTTCCGTCTGCCGCCTTCTTCATTTGGGATACGTCCCCACGGTGCTTCTCGGAAGGCTTGCAAATTTTGCGCTGTTTGTTCTTTGCGTTTATTTTGCAATTAAGAACGCGCCTTTCGGAAAATCACTTTTTGCGGCGATTTCCATGTTGCCTATGTGTTTGCACTTAGGTTACTCCTACAGCTATGACATGCCCGTTTTGGGGCTTAGCATACTTCTTATCTCGCTGTTTTTAAAGTATGCTTATACGGATAAGAAATTTTCATGGCCGTCGCTTATTCTGCTTACGCTTGCGGCGGGACTTCTGTCAATGCTAAAGGGCATCTATGTATTCATTCCGCTCGCGTTCCTTATTATTCCGAAGGAACGCTTTGAGAGTATGAAGCAAAAGAAGCTTGCTCGACCGTTTTTCTATGTCACGGTTCTACTTTTTGCGTCCTTCGGTTCAGTTAACATCTTTTCACTTATCGGGAATCAGATAAAAAGCATTACTGCCGCGCCAAAGGCGGCGGTTGTGATTACGGCCACCTCGTCGGTTGCCACAGCGACAGCTTCAAACTACTCGCTGTCCTATATTCTTCACAACATATCGCAAACGGTTTATCTGCTTGCCAACAGCTTTGTGGAAAACATTAAGTTTTATCTTGAATCAATGCTCGGCACCACCTTCGGCTACTATGACACAACGGTCAGCAGCATTTGGTTTGCGGTACTGTGCCTAATACTGTTTGCGGCTGTGCTGGACAATTCAGAAGAAAAACAGCTGAACACAAAAAGCAGAGTGAGTTTCTCGCTAATCTTCGTTTTGGTTACCGCCGCGGCTGTCCTGGGCGCTGTAACCTGGACAAAAACTGACGCGGCTATTATATACGGTCTTCAGGGCCGCTATATTCTCCCCGCCTTACTTCCTATGCTCCTTTGCTTAAAATCCGTACGGGTTCGTATTTCCGCCGACATCAGCCGCGCCGTTGTGTTTGCCGCTTGCGCCGCAAACTGCGGAATTATGCTTAACCTGCTTCTGTCCGTCACAAAAAGATAACCCGCCCGCTCGCCATAATTAACGGAGAATAAGATGACCTATTGCTTCTTTTCAACACAATACCTTCCTACCGGCGGCGGAGTGGAGCGATATACCCATTCGGTCGCAAAGGAGCTTATCCGTCGTGGAAATAAGGTGGTAGTTGTAACGACCCTTCTGCCGGGACTTAAAAAGTGTGAGACCGACGAGAACGGCATTGAAATCATCAGAGTTCACAGCTTTCTTCCGATGGCAGGTCGGCTGCCGCTCTTGAACCCGTTTGTTTTACCGAGTCTCAGGCGGTCACTCGAAGCTTTCGATATTGACAGAGTAATTGTACAAACACGGCTCTATCTTCTTTCCGCTTACGGAGTCATCTTCGCAAAAAAGCGAAAGCTTCCCGCTATAGTGATAGAACACGGCACAAGCTATGTAACAACACCGTGGGGCTTACTCAATTTTTTCTTGAAAATTTATGAGAATATTCTGCTTCGCTTCGACCATTCACTCTGTCCGCACTTCTATACCGTTTCGCAGCGCGGAGTGGAATGGCTTGACCGCTTCAAAATTAAAGCGAGCGGCGTTTTGTATAACTGCATAGAGGACTGCCCCGAGCAGGCGGCTGACATAAATTATAAGGAAAAGTTTTCGCTTGCGAAGAACAGCTTTCTTATCGCCTATGTCGGGCGGCTTATCCCCGAAAAGGGCGTGGGGAAGCTGGTTGACGCGGTAAAGCTTCTTTGGCAGGACAAGCTGGACGTTTCCGTCGTAATCGCGGGAGACGGTCTTTTGGAGCCACAACTAAAGGCTATGGGAGGCGGAATTGTTGCCCTTGGCAGAGTCCCTCACGACGAGGTTCTCGCGCTTTACGAGCAGGCGGATTGTTTTTGTCTTCCGTCCGACTCTGAGGGCTTTCCTACCACAGCTCTTGAAGCGGCGCGCGCAGGCTGTCTTGTTATCAGCACAGACTGCGGCGGCGCACGTGAGCTTATTAAAGATAAAAGCTGCGGCATAATTCTTAGCGACAACGACCCGCAAACAATCGCCGAAGCCCTTAAGCAGGTAATTGAAAACCCTGAGGAAAGAACCGCTATGGCTGAAAATTCAAGAAAAAGGGTTCTCGAATGCTTTACGGTTAAATCGACCTGTGATAAAATTGAAGCACTTGAATGGAGCCGCTGAAAAACTTCACGGCAAAAGGGTAAAAGAATGAAGCTTCTTTTGATTATTCCCGCACATAATGAACAAGAGAATATTGAACGCGTTGTAGATAATCTGACGGCAAACTATCCTCAGTACGACTATATTATCATCAACGACGGAAGCGACGACAAGACGGCAGAAATCTGCCGAAATCGGCAATACAATGTTATTGACCTGCCAATCAATCTGGGACTTGGCGGCGCGGTTCGTACCGGAATGCTCCTCGCGCACAAAAAAGGGTATGACGCGGCGCTTCAGTTCGACGCGGACGGTCAGCACCGCCCTGAATATATTGAGGCGATGCTGAACGCTATGCAGAAAGATAAGAGCGATGTCGTTATAGGCTCTCGCTTCGCGGTATCAAAAAAACCGCGTACCCTCAGAATGGTGGGAAGCTATTTTATCAGCTGGACGCTGAGACTTGTCTCCGGCGACGTTATATGCGACCCGACAAGCGGAATGCGGCTGTTCGGCAGAAGGGCGATTGAGCTTTTCGTGGAAAACGCTCACCTTATTCCCGAGCCGGACGCGCTTTGCTTCTTTAAAAAGCGCGGGCTTCTCATAAAAGAGGTGCAAGTAACAATGGACGAGCGCACTGCGGGCGAAAGCTATCTCACCTTTTGGAAATCAATTAGATATATGATTCGCGTGATGATTGCAATACTTTTGACTTAATTGGTATAAGGAGTAGATTATGAGCCTTGTTTTAAGAATAATACTTATTGTCGCGTCCAGCGGCACAGCATTGTTTTTTATTATAAGAATAAAGAAAACGAAGGCGCAGATAGGCGATTCCGTCTTCTGGATAGCCTTCTCGCTTCTGCTTCTATTACTAAGCGTCTTCCCCGATGTGCCGATATGGCTATCAAATCTCGTTGGCTTCCAGTCGCCGCTCAACGCCGTTTTTATGGTGATTATCTTTGTGCTTATCGTAAAGCTTTTTGAGCTTTCAGGGCGGGTGGGAAAGCTTGAAGGCGAGCTTTCAAAGGTCGCGCAGACGATAGCTCTGGACGAATACGAGAAAAACAGCTAATCAGTCATAAGGCTTCACCGCGCCTTGTCTGCAAGGTGAAAACCCGCGATAAATAAAACGAAAAGCTGAGGCTAAACCGAATGAGTTTGCCTCAGCTTATTTTTTTCAAAACGAGTGTTTACGTGTTTCGTTCTGCTTTACTGTGTTGTGGTGAAGTATGTTGCCAATATCTCGGCGACCAGCACGGCGGCGTTCTTCGCTTCCTCAAGGGTGCTTGCCTCAGAGCCTACCTCTATAAGCAGCGAGCCCGTGGTCAGGTTTTGGTTGTAGTGGCGGTAAGCGAGATACAGCGGGCGAGCAAAGCCCGGGTAAAGCGTCTGAGCGGCATTTTGAAGGCGAGCGGCAAGCTTTAGATTTTCACGAAAATTCGGAAGTCCCATCGTGCCGTCGTCCGCCCCGCATATTATCATTATCTGCGCCGTTTTCTTGCCGTTTATCTCTATTGTCGGCTTAACCCTTGTCTTGTCCTCTCTCTCCATTCCGTCGCGGTGAATATCCAAAACTATTTTAATTGACGGGTACTTTTCAAGATACTCCTTAACCGTTTCCGCGCTTCTTGAATAGGAATTGTCATACTGCGGATAGTCGTGGTATTCGTCCGCCTGAACGGCGCATATTCCAAGGGCATTAAGCTCGGCACAAAGCACCTTTCCCACTGAAATAATGTTTTTGTCGGGCTCGGTGGAACGAGTGGGGTAGCTCACATCATAAAAGCCCGCGTCAAACCTCTCAAAGCTTTCGGTAGTGTGTGTATGCATAATAAGCACCTGCGGCTCTTTCGAGTTTATCTCGATTTTGAAGCCCAGCTCTCCTCTCGCGGCTGAAAGCATCTCGCTGTTGTCGTAGTAGGTGGCGTTCCTAATGCAGCCCGAGCCGTAGAGAAAGTAGTTGTCAGCCGTTGAGGAGGAGGCAAACTTAAACTCCTCTATCGGCATTCTGTTTTCAGGCGGCACCTGCCTTTCCGCCTCCTCGCGCGACGGTGTCTTTGTTTCGGCGGAGCTTTCCTCAGTCGCCTGTGGCAAAGGCTCAAGCGGCGTCTCAGTGACCGTGTTAGGCGGCGTTATGTTTTGCGGTGTTTCTTGCTTTGACGCCTTAAGATAGCTTCTGAGCGCGCTTCTCGCCGCCGTGGGCGTAACGAGCGACGCAGACAACACAGCAAGCGGCCGAGCGTATATAAACGCCGCCGCTAAAATGAAAACCGTTACCGACGCGAGCGCCGCAAACGCGGCGCGTTTTGTTTTTAACTTCTCTCTTACCACGACGCACCTCTCTCGTTGCTTGTACATCTTATGAGAGGAGAAATATTTATAGAACGCGCCGATAAACTATTGATTTTTGAATTGAAAAATGATATTATATCAAATGCTGTACGGCAAAAGAGGAGGTGGTACCATGCCGAACATTAAGTCACAGAAGAAGCGCGTTATCACGAGCGAAAAGGCGAACGCCCACAATAAGGCTTTAAAATCAAACCTTAAAACTACGATAAAGAAGGCAGAGGCATCCATCGCCGCAGGCTCCGACGACACAAAGGCGGTCGTAAACGGCGCCTCAAGCGCTATCGACAAAGCGGCTTCCAAGGGCATTATTCACAAGAATACTGCTAACCGCAGAAAAGCTGCTATTGCGAAGAAAGCGAACAAATAAGCTTCACAAAAAACAACAGGCTTCATATGAAGCCTGTTTTTTGTTTGCTTTTTTCTGTTCCGCCCCGCTGAAGCCTTCTTCACCGCTGTTCAACACCGATAGTTTGACTTCACACCGCGGAAAATTAAAAGAGTGATATTATCGCGGCACCCGCAATAATTAGGATAACGCCCGCTATCTTTCGTGCCGTTATCTTTTCTTTTAAGAAGAAATAGGACACTAACATTGTCCATATGTAGGTCACCGCCGTAAGCGGATAGACAACGGAATAATCGAGAAAACGAAGGATGTAGATATTGACAAGCGCGGACGCCGCATAGATAATTCCGCCGATAATGAAGTTCCAGTTGAAGATTTGCTTTATAATACTGTCGCCGCCCGACGCGCGCTTGATAAAATAGCCCGCGAAGGCACCCATGGCGGTCATTACCGCCACAATAAGAAGATACTGCGCTTTAATTGTCGCCACCCCCTATCAAGACCACTCCGCCGAGGATAACGAGCACGCCCACTATTCTAAGCGGCGTCACCGCTTCGTGAAGCACGGCAGACGCGAGGATAAGCGAAAAGATATAACCTATACTGAGCATGGGGTGAAGCACCGAAAGACTTCCGTGACGATATGCCAAAAGCATAAAAAGCATACCTAAGCCATAACAGGCAAAGCCGAAAAACAAAAGCCAGATATTTTTCATCTCGGAAAGCTTCCAGAGAAACTGACCGGAACAGGAAAACAAAGCGGAAACAATGATAAGCGCTATTCCCGTTTTGTTCTTTGCAAAGGACTCTTTCATATTCATAAGCTGTACCGCCGTATATATTTCCGCGCCACAAGGCTTGCGGTGTAATTATTGTATCACAAACTATGACAGAAAAAAAGCCGACGCTTTATACGTCAGCTTTGGTCCTTCGATTTAAATAGAAGCGCTATAACAAGACCCATAAACAGCGACATAGCCACTCCCGCGGACGCCGCGGTAAACCCGCCGGTAAGAACGCCCGTTAATCCGTCACTCTCAATCGCGTCCTTCACACCGCCGAAAAGAAGATGTCCGAAGCCGATAATCGGCACTGTCGCGCCCGCGCCGCCGAATTCGGCGATAGGTTCATATAGCCCTACGGCGCTGAGTATTACGCCCGCCACTACGAAGCCCGTAAGAATACGCGCGGGCGTAAGCTTCGTGTAATCCATTAGTGCTTGTCCGATAAGACAGATAAGCCCGCCTACAAGAAATGCTTTAAAGTAGTCCATAATTCACCTAATTTAAATATAATTAAAGCCCCGTCGGTATTATCTGCCGACGGGGCTTTTTTATTCATATTAGGTTTTATCGTATTCGTCGCACACTTCTTTTGTCTTGCCTATTTTAACGACCTCGCCCTTTTCAAGCCACATCACCCTTGTGCAAAGTCTTCTAATCTGTTCGAGCGAATGGGAAACGAATATAACCGTGGTGTCGCCGTCCATTAGCTCTTTTATCCGCTTTTCGCACTTTTTTTGGAATTTGAAATCGCCAACGCCGAGTATCTCGTCCACAATAAGTATCTGCGGCTTAACTACGGTAGCAATGGCAAAGCCCAAGCGCGCTTGCATTCCAGAGGAATAATTTTTAATAGGCACGTCGATAAAATCGCGTATCTCGGCAAACTCCACAATCTCCTCGTATACGCTCTCCATAAAGCTTTTTGAATATCCAAGCACAGCGCCGTTCAAATAGACGTTCTCTCTGCCTGTAAGGTCGGGGTCGAAGCCCGCTCCGAGTTCTATCATGGGAGACAGTGTTCCGAATATTTCCGCGGTCCCCTTCGTCGGCTTCATTATCCCTGAAATAATCTTGAGCATCGTGCTCTTACCGCTTCCGTTAAGCCCGATTATTCCGAACACCTCGCCCTTTTCTATTTCAAACGACACGTCCTTGAGCGCCCAAAACTCTTTAAAGAACAACCGTCCTTGAACCAAGCGCATAACATATTCCTTTAAGCTGTCCACCTTTTCGGAGCTTACGTTAAACTCCATAGAAACATTCTTTACCGAAGCCATTATTTCACTCATTGCAAACTCCTTAAATATAAAGGATAAACTTATCCTGACGCTTTTTGAAGACGATTATTCCGAGAAGCATAAAGAGAACCGCAAGCCCTCCGCAGATGAGGTTCATCTCCAGCGTGGGAAGCTGACCGTAAATCATCACGGCGCGGAAGTATTCAACATACCACGTAAGCGGGTTAAGCATTACTATTTTTCTTATAAAACCGTCTCCGAGCGCTTCAATGGGGTAGATAATAGGCGTAAGATACATCCAAGCAGTCAGAAGCACCGAGTAAAGGTGCTTCAAATCTCGAAAGAACACGCAGTAAGCCGAAATTAACAGACCGAAGCCCATTGTGAAACCAAGAAACATAAGAAACGGAACAGGAAACAAAAACATAGTAAAGCTAAAGGGGATTTTAAATATGAAAAGCATTATTACAATGGCTACCATTGAAAAAAGCAGATTTACAAAGGCAAAAAGCGTTTTTTCGATAGGAAACATATACTTTGGTATATAAACCTTCTTTATTAATGCCGACGCATCAACTATAGAGAATATCGCGCTTGAGGTTGCCTCGTTAAAAAAGGAGAACAAAAGCTGACCGGTAATCAAATATAACGGGAAGTTCTCGATTTCATATCTGAACACACGCGAAAACACCGCGTTCAATATGAGCATCATCAGTATCGGGTTCAGCATACTCCAAAGAATACCCAACACCGAGCGGCGGTACTTGACCTTCAAATCTCTTGAGATTAAATTCTGCATGAGATATTGATATTTATTAAACGTTTGTAAATAGGACTTAAACATAGCTACTCCCTTAAATGCTTATTTGATTATCTGTCTTTTATCTTGTCAGTTCGGAATATCTCATACTTAGATATTCCGAAAGTCTGCCTTCCTCGCTGCTTTGATAGATTTTGTCCGTCTCGCTGTAGTACAGCTGTCTTAGCTCCTCGCCCGTAAGCGACAGCGTCTTCCCGCCGCTCGAAAGACCGGAAAATTCAAGCAGCCTCTTTTCGCCGTAAAGCTCTTTTCTTTTTCCTGTCTCCTCCTTTGCGCGCTGTTTCGCAATGCCGAGCGTATGAAGATACATATAGTCATGAATAACGCTGTCTTGGAAGCCCTTAAGCTCCTCTTGCGAAAGCTTGAAAACTATGTCGCTGTCGGCGAGCAGTCTATCGTCAAATTTTGAATATGCCTCAAGTCTTTTCCTCTCGAGCTCCTTGTCGGCGGGAACAACATAACAACAAGTGGCGTAGGCGACCGTTTCATATCTGCCGTGTGACATAAGTCTCAGCCACAAATTCCAGTCCTCGTGCGCTCCGAGCTCCTCGCGCATTCCACCCGCCTTCTCGTAAAGAGCGCGGCGGAAGATAACCCCGTTGTCGGTCGTAACGCATCGCCTGACCATAGTAAACGGGTCTATTCTCGGAAACTCCAGCCTGTTCTTGTTGACAATTTCCAGCTTATAAGGCTTTTCACTTATTACGTTCGCCTCCAGCGCAATGCACTGAAGAAAAACCAAATCGGTTTCTTTGCTAAGCAGGCTTTGGACACCGATTTCTATATGCTCAGGAAGAAGATAATCGTCATCGTCAAGGAAATTTATATACTCCCCTTTTGCAAGCTTAACCCCCATGTTTGCCGCCGCCGCGCGACCTATACTTTTCCCTGTCGCTTTATAGGTTATCCTCATATCCGAAAAATCGGATAATAGCATACCCTCGCAAAGCGGCTCGCCGTCCTCAATAACCACCGTTTCAAAATTCTTATATGTTTGGTTTCTAAGACTTTCAAGGGTCTTTCTCAGCGTTTCGGGGCGGTTCCTTGTGCGCGTGACAACGCTTACAAGCAAAGGTTTTTCGTTCGGCTGCGTCACAATTTCGCCGCGTACCAAGCCATACTCCGCCTTATACCACTCGCTTGACGTGTTCGCGTATCTTCTGTTCTTTCCGAGCCGCGAAGCCAATAAACCGACGGTTTTAAAGAATGAAGACGCCATTTCAGCTATAAGCCGCTTTCTCGTTACGGCGTACGCGGCGGGATGAGCAAGGGCCTTGAGGATAAGAATGTATCCTTCTTTTATGTCACAGGCTCTGCCGAACTTTATGCGAAGCTTTAGCGTTTCAACAAGCCTTTCCTCATAGTCTTTACAAGGAAAGCCCTTCGCTTCAACCGTCGCCGACGGAAGATACTTCGTCTTTTTTCCGTCGAGCGAAAGTCGCTTAATTATATCCGTCGCCGCCGCCGCGCCCATACAAAAATCTATGCCGCCGATATGCTCAAGTGCGTCCTTTGCGACAACAAAAGCCACGTTATAAGCGCCTGTCGCTTCAAGCGAAACAGGCTCGCAGTAAAGCGCCCTTTCATAGCCAAGCGTTCTCAGCGAGAAAGCGTCAGCGCTGACATCTTCTTGAAGCGCAGTCAGCGAAGCTTCGCTTAAATCAAGGGGGACAAGCGCCACCATCTGACGCCCGCTCTTTAGGTTAATTTCGTGAACCTCGATTTTTTTCAAGGTTTTTCTCCTTAACAGTTTATCGTCCGAGCAGCCTGTTGACAAACGTAAGTATCCTCCAGCCGCGGGAGCTGTAGATTTCGTTCATCTCGCGCTTTCTTTGCGCATACAGCTTGCGGAAAAGATTAAGATGAAAGACCGCTTTGTCATATGCCTTATCCTCTGCGTCGTCAAGGAGAACCGCGCCTATCTCGTTTTGAGGCGCAGTTTTTAGCTCGGCGCCCTTCAAAATCAGCCGCCACCACTCCTTAAGCACTTCCGCCGCTTCCTCGTCGCTTAGATAATCAGCGTTCGCGAGTATATCCATATAGCCGGAAATACCAAGCTCTAAAAATCTAACAAAATAGCCCGATTTCTTTTTCTTTGCAAGGTAGTCTTCCATAAGCGTATAGCATTTCGTAACCTCGGCAAGATGCTTACCGCTGAAATCGTGATATAGGCTGTCCTCGCGAATACAGTATATATAGATGTTTTTCTTAATGTGTCTTGCCTTATTACAGCAGGCAAGATAGGACGCGATAAACAAGCTGTCCTCGCCGTAAACCTGCTTAAAGCTCAGGTTGTTTTCGCTAATCAGCGACCTTTTGAAAATCTTTGTCCAGAACGGGTCGGTCGCGGGAAACAGCACCTCGAATGATTTTGAAATGTCATAGTCTTTCTCGCTCAACGCGGCATAGCGTTCGCTCACGTCGGTTACTCTTTTGCCGTGAAGCTCGCTGTAGCAGCCGCCGACGATATCCAAATCGGTACCATTTATCTCACTATAGAGGATTTCACACGCTCTTATATCAAAAAGGTCGTCGTTATCAAGGAACATAATAAACGGCGCAGATGCGTTATTTAGGCAAACATTCCTCGGCTCGCTCGCCGAGCCCGTGTTCTTCGGCGTTTTAAAGACCTTTACGTTTGAGTACTGCTTCGCCCACTTCTGCATTATCGAAAAGCTGTTATCCGTCGAGCAGTCGTCGCATAAAAGAAGCTCTATGTTTTCAAAGCCTATCGTTTGGTTCTTTACCGAGTTGAACGCTCTTTCAAGCGTTTTTTCAGCGTTGTAGACGGGAATAATTACGCTTACGAAATAATTTGACATTTATCATTTCTTTCCTATCTTAAGTTTCTGAAGAAGCGACGCCGCTTTCCATGTAGCCGAGCCGAAGATTCCGTCAAGCTCTTGCTGTCTTAGATGATACAGCTTTCTGAGCTCAAAGAAATTTTCGACGGCGTTCTCATCAGTGGAATTAAGAAAATCGTTCGCAAGCACCGCCGCGCCGGGCGACACGAGACTGTAGGAGTTCTTTGCATGAAATATAAGCAGTCTTTTCCAGCTCAGAAGAAACTCTTTGAGCTCCTCATCGTTCAAAGTGTCGGTATATAACAGCTCGTCCACCGCCGTGCTTATCGGGTCGCCGTAAAGCTTAAAGCACCTTTCAGCCGCTCCCGTTAAGCCGCTCGACTTCTCCCTTTCGACTACCTCCTCATAGGACCCAGCCGAAATCAGCGTTTGCGTTAATGGTTTTCGCTCCGCCTGTGAAAGAGAAACCGAACCTGAGCGGCGCAGCCAGTTGTAGACGCTTTCGTTGATATAGACGCCCTTCTTGCAGAACATCAAATATTCCATTGTAAACGCAATATCTTCTTCACGCGAGCTTTCAGGCATTCTTATTTTGTTGTTTCTAATTATTTCGCTTTTGAAAATGGTTCTCCAAACGGTGCCAATAAACGGAGCCGCTTCATTTGAAGCAAAAATATCCGCATTTTTCACTCCGTACTCGGCTTCGTGTCTGTGAGTCTCTTTCTTTCCGTCAGCGACCTGCGTCCAGTCGCCCGACGCGATATCCGCTTTGTTTTCCGTTATCGCGCAATAAAGCGATTTCACCGAATAATCGAAAAACTCATCATCGTTGTCGAGAAACATTACGTAAGGTGCGCTTACGTTTTCAAGACAGACGTTGCGTGGCGCACCTGCCATGCCGCTGTTCTTCTTCGTTTTAAACGCCCTTACGTTTTCATACTGCTTTTCCCACTCCTGTATTATTGAAAAGCTGTTATCCGTCGAGCAGTCGTCACACAAAAGAAGCTCAATATTTTCAAAGCCTATCGTTTGGTTTTTAACCGAGCTGAACGCTCTTTCAAGCGTCTTTTCGGCGTTGTAGACCGGAACAATTACGCTGACCTTATATTCCATAGCTCTCCTTTGCGTCGGTTTAAGACACTAACACGTTTAGGCTATTTCTCCCAAACAGGCTCCTTTAAAACCCACCTGCCGAGCTCATTCTTCTTGAATATGTCGCGGTTGTAGAATTTATCGACTATGCTCCAAAATTCCCTCTCGCTGTAGCCCGCGAACTCACAAAAGTCGCGAACGCAGAGAGAATCAAGAGCGTGGTCGTGCTCTTTAACAAGCTTTACCGCCTCGTCTCTTGTAAGAAGTCCGTAGCGTATGCTTCTCGCGGCATAATCGGTCGCCGTGGCGTGCCCGAACTTAGGATATTTCATCCAGCCGTGTACAAGATACGCGCGGCTGTCCACCTGGTCGAAATCTTCTATGTGGTGGCTTCTTCTCCATTCGTTCTCAAGCCCGTGGAAGCCACGGCTCTTTGCGAACTCGTAGTTGCGGAAGCTGTTCCAGTCAAGGAAATAGGAAAGATAGAACGGGTCAAGCTTCGCCATATCCTCAGCTGAGGGGGCAAGCGTAAGCGAAAGGTCCTTTTCGGTAACTCCGTCGCCGATAAGCTCGCTCTCGTCCACGCCCACCGCGACACCGTTATTTATCTGCGCCCTCGCAGAATAGGTTTCCACGTCGTCCGCGCCGCCGTACTCATAGCTTACGTTTTCACCGTAGCAAAGCAGCGGCGTGTTAAATTTCACAGCCATATGAAGCGGGAAGGTATAGATTAGACGGTCGATAAACCATGTGGGCTTACCGTATTTCTCGAACATCTTGCGCATAAGCACCTTTTGGGTTTTTATGTCGGGCTTACAGGAAATAATGGTGCAGCCGAACTCCTCGCTTATGTTCTGAAGGTTATGCTTTCCCGCCTCGGTCATGGGGAAGTTATCCTCAACGGAAAAGAGTATCGGGTTCATTCCCATAACCTCTTTGAGCATATAAACCTGAAAATGACTGTCCTTGCCGCCGGATACGGCGACGGCGCAGTCGTAGCCCCCGGGGCCGTTCATTCCGCGGTATTTATCGCAAAGCGCCTTGAACTCCTGCATGCGCTTGTCCCAGTCAATGCTCTTTCTTCTCTCGTAGTTTGTGCACGCGCAGCAAACGCCTTCCTCATTAAAGGTTATACCCGGGCGTGTATCGGGCATTACGCAATGTTTACAGTATTTCATATTCTAAAGCAACCTCTTTTAAATTAATTTATACTCGGTATCATTTTACCAAAGCGCGCATAAATAATCAATCTTAATAAATATACTTTAATAAAATACGCTTTATGGGGTTGTTTGGTGGGTCTTTACGCAACGCTTACGCTTGTTTATATAGTATTTGTTTTTGCTTACGGCTTTGTCTTTGCGAAAAGAAGGGGCGGCGAGTCCTATACGCCGTCGCTTTTTGTTTCGACCGCCTCGCTCTGCGCCGCGTTCATTGGTGGAGGTTTTTCGCTCGGAAACGCCGCTGAGGGCTTCCGCGAGGGCTTCAAAAGCGCGGTCCTTCTGTTTGGCTTTTCGCTCGGTCAGTTCGCCGCCGCCCTTCTTCTCGCGCCCCGTTTTTCGGGTTTTCGCGCCGCTCTTACCGTCGGCGACATAATTAACGAGGGCTTCGGCGAGCTTTCAAAAAAGCTAACGGGGTTGCTTTCCATTGTCTTTTGTATAGGCGTGCTCGGCGCACAGATAAGCGCCTTCGGTACAGTCGCAAGCCTTGTTTTCGGCGTGGACCGCGCCGCCGCCTCACTTATCGGCTTTACAGGAATAACTCTTTTCGCCGCTTTCGGCGGAATACGGGCATCGCAAAAGAGCGACAGCGTTCAGGTCACCGTGTTGTTTTTCGGCGTTCTTCTCTGCATTTGCTTTGTGTTTCTTATGTCGCGCGGTTCGTTCGACAATCTGCAAGCAGAATCGCCTCGTTTCCATTCGACGGGCGATTTTCTTTTTCCCTTTCTCTCTTTTATGACCGGCGAGCTTCTCTGTCCGCCGTCGGTTAGACGAATTCTTCTTTCTAAAAACGAAGCAACCGCACGGCGAAGTATAGCAATAAGCGCGGCGGTATCCGTGCCTTTCTTTTTTCTCACAGCATTAATCGGAGTTCTTGCGCGGCGGCTTAACACTACCGCCGACGCAAGCCTTGCCATGCCCTCACTTGTCGCCGCCTTTCTTCCCTTTCCGTTAAGCTCAATTATCTGCGGAGCCATGCTCTGCGTATATCTTTCCTCGGGCTGTGCTTTTCTACTAAGCTGCGCGGACGCGCTTTTTTTCGACCTTCTCGGGCACTCTCTTGACGGCAATAAAAACGAAAATCCCGCGCTTTTTCGTTTTTTCTGCTTACTATGCGGAGCGGTAGCTTTGACCATTTCACTTGCATTTGACGAAGTTTTGTCTATACTATTATTAGCGTATTGCTTTTGGTGTCCGGCGTTGCTTCTGCCGCTTCTACTTTCTCTTTTCAAGAAGCGGTATAACGACAGGGTGTTTTTTGCCTCTGTCGGAATAGCGGCGTTTGCGCTAATTGCTTGGCGTGCCGTAGGCGAGCCTTTCGGGGTTCCTCCAATGCTTATCGGGCTTTCGGCAAGTACGCTGTTCTTTATTCTTTATAAACGAGGTAACAGGAAGTGAAATCTAAACAGGTTATAGGAATTATTATAGCTGCCGCGGTGTTTCTCGCCGTAGGCATAGCCGGCGTTTCATCGGCTATGAAGGTAAACAGCTTTTCGCGAAGCCTACTTTCGGCGTCCGAATATGCTGACGAGCCGTCGGCGGACTATATCGGCATAATAGACATAGACGGCACTATTCAAGAGGGCACCTATGACTATTTCGGAAACCCCTCGGGCTACACCCAAGCCGAGGTGCTCGCCGAGATAAAGATGATGAAGGAGAGCGACAGCAATAAGGCGATTATGCTTTTAATCAACTCTCCGGGAGGCACGGTTTACCATTCAGACGAGGCATATCTCGCGCTTATGGATTACAAGGAAGCTACGGGACGACCGATTTACGCGTACGTAACCGAGCAGATGTGCTCGGGCGCATACTATATTGCAAGCGCGGCAGACAAAATATACTGTAACCGCAACGCGACGGTGGGCTCAATCGGCGTTTATATAGAAATGGTCAACTATAAGGGGCTATATGATAAGCTCGGTATAAGCGGCGAATATATCCGTTCAGGCGAAAACAAGGCTATGGGTAACTCCTTTGACGAGCTTACCGACGAACAGCGAGCCATTATGCAAAGCATTGTTGACGAATGCTATGACCAGTTCTTAGGGGTTGTCTGCGACGGACGCGGCTACACGCGAAGCGAGCTTGTTCCCATCGCCGACGGGCGCATATATACCCCCCTTCAGGCGATTGACAACGGTCTTATAGATAAAATCTGTCTTTATGACGAGGCTTTGGCGGAGTTTTCCGCCGAGGCGGGCGTAAACACCTGGTACAATCCCGAAATCAGCGTAAGTGCGTTTTCAAGTCTTTTTTCCTCTGTAATGAACTCACTGCCGAAAAACGAGACCGAAACCGCACTGAGCTTTGCGGAAAACAATGAAAGCGGGGTGCCGATGTATCTTGCCCAGTAACAATACAAACGAAACGCCCGCCCTTCGCTACAATAACCAAACGGGCGAGCCGATAATTCCCGAGGGCTTTGTTCTTCGGTATGACAACCAGACGGGCGAAGCGAAGCTTGTTAAAAAACGCGCAACCCGCAAAAAGATTGAGACGGAAACCGTCTCAGACGTTGTAAACTCCGCGGACACCGACGAAACAGCCGCCGTGCCCGTATTCCCAAACTACACCGCACCTGAGACCGGCAATGCGACGCTATATGCCCAAGGCGCTTACGCACAGCCTGTTCCACCCATAAGCGCACCCCTTCAGCTATATGATAATTCCCGCTGTGCCGGTTTCTTTCGCCGACTTTTAGCATTCGCGGTCGATTCACTTATTGCGTGGCTTTTTACGGTGCTTCTATCCTTTTTAGCGAGGATTTTAGGCTTCGGCGCTCTCGGATTTTTCACCGAGAATGTATTCTTTAATTTCACCGCCGCAAACGTTGTTGGGTATCTAATCATTACCCTTTATTTTGTGATTTTTACAAAGTGCATCGGTGCGACGCCAGGTAAAATGCTGCTTCGCATTAAGGTGGTAAGCAGCGAGCTTTCGCCACTTTCCTGGTGGCGGATAATCTATCGCGAAACCGTGGGGCGCTATCTTTCGTCGTTGCTGCTTGTCGGGTACCTTGTGCTTGCCGTTGACCCTCAACACCGAGGCTTTCACGATATGCTCGCCGACACAAGGGTAATTTTTGAATAAGGCGCTCTTTAGGAAAACACTTCTTTTGTTTTTTTATGTCGGTTGTGGTATACTGTTTTAAACTGTTTAAGAGGATATTACTATGGCAGATTCCGTCATTTCAATAAAGCGCGAACGCGCGAACAAAAGGAAGCGCCGCCGCCGTCAGGCGCTGGGGCTGCTTACCTTTGTTCTTTCCGTTCTCGGCGCGGCAACAATAATCTTTTTCGCCGTGCAGGGGGTAAGCTCGCTTCTTAAAGAGGAAGAAAACATCTCAGAATACGAGACGCTCATCTCTCCGCTTGTTGCGCTGGACCCCGCCCCCTTCGCAAGCATTGACAACGCAGACGAAACCACGTTGCTCGAAGCGGCGATATGGGCTTCACTCACCTACGAGGACAACTCAAAATATTCAAGAAACGAGTTCGATGCTATTATTCTTCCGAGCGTGGACGTGGATAAGTACATTACCAAGATGTACGGCACCGACTATAAAATAACCCACAAAACCTTCCACGACCTTGACCTTGAATATGCCTACGACAGCACAACGAGCAGCTACACCATTCCTGCCACAAGCCAGAGCGGCTCTTACATACCGCGAGTCGAAAAGGTAACCAATTCGGGTAACACTAAGGTGCTGAGCGTTGCATATTTACAGTACAGCGGCTCCTCGGCAGACCTTATCACAACGGGCGTTGATACGCTTGAGGTAAGCAAGTATATGGAGTACATAATGCTTAAAAACTCCAATGGCTACTATCTATACGCAATACGCTATCCGGAAAATCAACCCGCTGAATAAACACAATTTAAAAAAGGCTTCGGTTCTTTAACCGAAGCCTTTTTGTTCTATTTAATATAATTCGTTAAAGCGTTTCTTTCCGTCTGTCAAAATAAGTCTCCACAGCCCGTAGATAATAAGTATGAGCAGTAACGCGAGGATAAAAGCGCCGAGTGCGAAGCCGAAAAGACCGTTTGTTAAGAAGAAGTATAACGCGGGTAAACCCGCTATAATCATTCCTCCGAAAACAGCAATCATAACCGAGGTGCTTTGCTTAACCACCATAGCCTCGTTATCCCACTCAAGCTTAGGGAATATAAGGTTGATGTAAAGCCCCGCCGCCGAGATAAGCAAGGCGATAAGGGTGGGTATGACCGCCACAGCAAAAAGCTCAGCCGCGCCAAAGCTGAAGGAGATTCCCGCAGCAAGTCCGCCGAGCAGTGTCAGCGGTGCGCTGAGGGTAACATTTACAAGTATCTTGGCAAGGAAGATATCCTTTTCAAATATCGGGCATGCGCGAAGGATATAAATTGCCTTCCCCTCAAGCGAAATAGAGCACGCCGACGTCACCGTCATAGCGGAGGTGAAGCTGTAAAGCACAATAAGTATTATCGGCAGATTCTGTTGCACAAAAGGCTCGGCAAAGATGGAATTAAACTCCGCGCCGAGGCTTACTCGGATAATCAACAGCACGGTTAAAGCCACACACATAAGCGGTCCGAGAATAGAGTTAATAACATAAACCGAGCTTGAGGCATAGCGCTTAAATTCCTTTTTATAAAGCGCGCCGAGCGGAGTTCTTCTGCGGAACTCAAGATTCTTCTTCCTTGAGTGCCAGGTGCGCTGCTTCGCCCCAAAGATAGCGGCGAAAAGCAGCACGCCAAGAACGTACGGAACAACCGTCACCGCCGCCGTCATAAGAAGCCCGATGAGGCTCGATTTGTTTAAAAAGCTTACTATCCAAACAAATGGCGCGAAGCTCTCGTAAAACGCACGTATCGTTTCGGCGTTTTCGCCCATGCTTCCGTTCATCTTAAAATTGATATACATAAACACGCCCAACACGCCGAGCGAAAGCAGTGTCGTGACCATTTGGGGATTTGAAAAGACGTTACCTATTTTGAACATGATGAAGTTCAGAATATACGAAATACCGACAGAAACGAGCGGCATAAGCAAGAAGACAAGCACCGTTTTAAGTAAGAACAGCGCCGAGGTATCCACCAGCGCAAAGTATGTGCCCATATACGGCAGAAAGAACGCCGCGACAGGTATCATCTCGAAGATGTACTTGGAAATGCTCTTGCTGATTATAACCTCTCGCCGCGTGACGGGAAGCGAAAGCAGAAAGTCAGCATCGGTCGTCTTCGGAAGGGTTGTTCCGCGCAGAATAGCCATAAGCAAGAGGATTATCATCGTATAGCAAACGGCATAATAGAGCGTAAGCTCGGGCGCGCCAAGCTCCATAAACAGCTTGGTTTGTCCCACGGCACCCGTAACCATCGAAACCACAAACAATCCGCCGACCGCCGCAAAAAAGACCCACGAAGCAAAGAGCTTGCCGAGCTTTTTGGAGTTCTTGATGGAGCGGATGAACATTGTAAAATTGTTCTTAATCAGTATTGATAAGTTACTCATGGTCGATTAACTCCATAAACACGTCCTCAAGGGAGCTTTGCCCCTTGACCTTCTCCATCTCGCCCGAGGCTATAAGCTTTCCGCCCTTAATTATCGCTATTTTATTGCAAAGCTTTTCGGCAACCTCCAGCACGTGGGTGGAAAAGAAAATAGCACCGCCTGCCTCGCAAAATTCCTTCATTATCGTTTTAACAGTGAACGCCGCTTTCGGGTCAAGACCCACGAACGGCTCGTCAAGTATCAAGAGCTTAGGCTCATGCATAAGTGCGCCGATTATCTCAATTTTCTGTTTCATTCCGTGACTGTAGGAGGATATCGGGTCGTTGAGGTTTCCCGTTATCTCGAACATATCGGCGTATTTCTTCACAGCGGCTTCGCGCTTTGACGCGGATACTCTAAAGACATCACCGAGAAAATTAAGGTACTCCATACCGGTGAGCGACTCGTAAACGTCGGGGTTATCGGGTATGTAGGCAATTCGTTTTTTACACTCCACGGGCTCGGCGGTAATGTCAATTCCGTCAATTTCGATACTGCCCTCCTCGAAGGGCAGTATGCCGACCACCGATTTTATTGTGGTCGTTTTGCCCGCGCCGTTGTGACCGATAAAGCCGTAAAGGTCACCCGCTTTTACCTCAAGCGAAAGACCGTCCACCGCCTTTTTATCAGGTCCGTAAGATTTGGAATAATTCTCGATTTTAAGCATTGTGTCAATTCCTTTCTAAGCTATAAGCATAATTCCAAGAACAATTAAAAACTCCGCGATTATATAACTTACCATAACCGGAAAATGGTTGCGCCATATTTTTACGCCCGGTATGAGCCGCAGCTGTAAAAGCATAATATCCGAAACGAGAAAGAACAGACTACCAACATAAACAATAATCGACGCCAACGACAGCAGACTTATCATCTGGAACAGCGCGAAGGCTCCTGTGCTTGAAAGCGCAAGCAGATAAAGCGCCACCGCCACCGCGAACGCCTTGGAGGCGTAATTCCTTGTGCGCCTTAGCATAAATACAATCGGCGGAATATACAATGCCGCGGCTATAACATATGCCCACCACGGAAGGATAGCAAAATCGACATTCTTGGAAAAGGCGACGGCAAAGCAGATATGCGCAAAGCCGAAGCTTAATCCGCCGAGCACAAACAGCTTCTTTACCTGAAGAAGCACGTCTCCCAAAAAGCTGAAGACAAGCGCCATAGCAATTATTCCGTTAAGCGTCGGCGCGGCGGCGATATAATAGGACAGAAGACTTAATATTATAAGTCCCTTCGTCGCTCCTCGAATGGTTTTGTTATCTATATATGTCCCGTATAGGTGCACTAAGCTGAAGGCTATGAAAAGCGCGAGAAAAAGATATTTCATCTATCGCTCCCTAAAATGTTTGTTAACATTATATCATACTTTTTCTTTATAGAAAAGCCCGACGCGACGCGTCGGGCTTTTTTGTTGTTATTCTATTTCTTACTCAAGATTGAAATCACTTTCGGTTTTTGTCTCTTGAATAGGCGCGAGCGCATGTATGCAGGTGCCCTGAGGACCGTAGCCTGTCTTGTACCAGCCCGTCTTTACATCGGGACAGTCAGCCGCGGGATAGTCGCCGCTCGCCGCGCAGAAGCCGGCGCTGAAGACGCCATCCGGCATATCGGGGAACTTCTTCGTCTCAAGGTCTTTAGTTATTTCTTTCATTATGGCGTTGGTCGCCGCCTTTGTCTCACGAATTGAGGTGGACATATAGGCGGGCTCGTCATAGCCCTGCCAAATCGTCATAACGTAATAAGGGTTAAGAGTTACGAGCCAGAAGTCCTTCGCGTCTGAGGAGGTACCTGTCTTTCCGCCCACAGCCATACCGTTGCTGGAGTTTCTTACTTCGTAAGCAGTACCGCTGTTGGCAACGCCCTGAAGAAGCTTGTTCATTATAAAAGCCGTCTGCTCTGAAACCGTCTGAATCGTTTGGTTGGTCTTTGACGTGTCGAGGATTACCTCGCCGTGTGAGTTGACCACCTTTGTATAGCAGTGAGGCGTGGTATAAACACCGCCGTTGCCGAAGGGCACGTATGCCGCGCAAAGCTCATACGGCGTAGTGCCGTAGGTAAGGCCGCCCAAGCCGAGCGAGAGGGTTTTATCTATCATTCTCTTACCCGTTTTTGCGTCGAAAACGTTGTCGTCAACATCAACAAGGCTGCTTATTCCGAACTTGTTTTCGCAGAAGCCGTACGATGTTTCGGGGCCTATCATATTAAGCACCTTCACTGCGATTGTGTTAAGGGAAACCGCGATAGCCTTATCGACGGGAACCGAGCTTCCATAGTATCCGAAAACGCGGTCATAGTTACGGGGCCACGGGTCGTCGTCATCGTCATAGCTACTCGGAGCGTCCTCAATCAGGCTCGAATAGTTAATATAGTTTAGCTCAATTCCCGGCGCGTAAACCGCGATAGGCTTGAAGGAGGAGCCGGGCTGGCGAAGCGCCGAATAAGCGCGGTTAAAACCAAGACTCACCGTCTTTTCGCGAACGCCGCCGATTATTCCTAACAGGTTCGCGTCATAATCAAGTATAACCATAGCCGCTTGGTTCTGGAACTTGTCGTCCATTGGGGTTACGCCGTCGTCTTCATATTTAAGGTCAGGCCAATTTTCTGGATTTGAGGCGTACTCCTCCATAGTGGACTGAATTTTTGTGTCTATTGTAAGGTAGACCTTCAAGCCGCCTGTGTAAAACAGGTTCTCAGCTTCCTCGGTAGACATATTGTTATACTGAACGAGGTCTTTAATTACGCTTAATATTACGGTGTCGGTAAAATAACTGTTAACATCGTCGCCCTGATTTACGTTGCCCTCGTGGAAGACGAGCGTCTCGCTCTCGGCGAGCGCCGCTTGATATTCAGAATCGCTCAAAAGCCCCTGCTCATTCATAAGGTAAAGCACCGTATCCTCGCGCTTCTCCTTATTGTTTTCGGGGTTTTGTATCGGGTCGTATTTGGTGGGGAACTGGGTAATACAGACGATAGCGGCGCTCTCCGCCGCCGTTAGCTCGGAGGTGGATTTTCCGAAGAAATAGTTCGCCGCCGCCTCAACTCCCGCAAGCTGTCCGCTAAGACGGAAGGTATTGAGGTACGCCTCCATTATCTGCTCTTTCGAATATTTCTTCTCAAGCATAATGGCGCGGTATATCTCCCTTATTTTACGAAGCGGGCCTTCTATACCGCCGACTGCCTTTTCATCTGTAATATTCTTTATTAACTGCTGAGTAATCGTTGAACCGCCCTGGGTAGTGCTGTAAATCGTCTTTACGTATTCGTTGACGAACGCGGCGACGGTTCGCCTCCAGTCAACACCGTGGTGGGTAAGAAAGCGCTTATCTTCGCAGGCTATCGCCGCGTTAATCAGCTCATCGGGCATGTCCGCATAGTTAACCCAAACGCGGTTCTCTCCGCCGAATATTCGCTCATACTCCTCCCATTCGCCCGTTTCGGAGTTTTGGGCGAGGAGCACCGTTGAATAGCTCAGCTTAATCTCGTTAAGGTCAAGCAGCGCGTCGTCGTCCGCTGTCGCGTCCACAAGGTAGACCGCAACCGCAACAGAAAGCACACAGCCGATAATTATTCCAATGCAGGCTATAACAACTACCACGCGCCCAATTGTGCGCCACACGCGCTGCGCCTTGGTAAGCTCCTTGCCTGCCTTCTTTTCTCTTGCTTCCTCGCGCTTCTCTTTGTTGCGCTCAAGTGCGTCGGTATCAATTCCTATCTTCTCAAGAAGCTCGTAAAACCACGATTTTTTCTTCTTTTTCTTCTGCGTCGTGTACGGCACGGGCGCGGCTTTATAAGTCGAGCTCTTTGCGGTCGGCGTTGCGCCGCTTGCGGGCGCTGACGGCACAGTTGAGTCCGGCTTCTTTACACTTCCGCCCTCGTTAGATTGAATCTTAGCGAAAAAATCATCCAAATCGGAATCGTTCGCGAAAAAGTCGTTCTTCGCGCCGTTCGGTTTGTTTTTATCGTTATCAGTCATAAACCTTATTATTCTCCTTTAAAGGGTTGACAATCAATTGCGGCACCCCGCAATTAAAGCTATAATAACACACTTTTACCGATTTGTTAAGTAACCCCGCGTTTTTCGTGAATTTACCCTATTTAATAATTGAAAACTATCTGTTATAATATTAAACTATACATAATATATAAACGGAATTTGGCGCTTTGAGGGAACAAGATGAAATATCACGAGTTTTTTGAGGAGACTGTGGCGGGACAATATAAAAACAAGCCAAAGCTTATGCTTCACAGTTGTTGCGCGGTCTGCTCCTCGTCGGTAATTGCTCTCGTCGCCGATGTATTCGATACCACGGTGCTTTATTATAACCCGAACATAAGCCCCGAAAGCGAATATCAAAAGCGAAAAAACGAGCAGATACGAATTATTAACGAGATATACGGCGGCAAGGTAAAGTACCTCGATTTCGGCTACAACCACGGAGAATTTTCCGATAAGGTAAAGGGTCTTGAGAAGGAGCCGGAGGGCGGCGCCAGATGCGAGGTGTGCTTTAGCCTTCGGCTTCAAAAGACGGCTAATGCGGCGAAGGAGCGCGGCTTTGACTGGTTTTGCACCACACTTACAGTAAGCCCGCATAAGAACGCCGACGTGATTAACGCCGTCGGCAAGGAGATTTCAGAAAAAACAGGGGTGCCGTGGCTCTTTTCGGATTTTAAAAAGAAGAACGGTTACTTACGCTCAATCACGCTGACGCGTCAGTACTCGATATATAAACAGAACTACTGCGGCTGCGAATTCTGCACCAAAGGGGAGGAACAACAATGAAAAAGAACTATATAATTATCGGCGTTTTATTCGGGCTTATCTGCCTGCTTACCGCGACGGCTCTGGGGCTCGGCTTTGTCCACGTCGCCGATTTCGTCTACGAGCTTGACTATGACCTGCTCGATATCGGAAGCTATTCAGGCGTTACAAAGGAAGTAGCCGTCCGCAACTACAAGGCGGTTATGGATTTTCTTTCGCCCTTTAAGAAAACCGAGTTTAATCTTCCCGACCTTGCCTTCTCCGAAACTGGCGCAATACACTTTGACGAATGCCGCGATATCTTTGTTGCCGTTTACCTTCTCGGCGCGGTCTGCGCGCTTATCATTGCCGCCTTCGCAATAATCGCGAAAAAGCGCGGAACTAACGGAAAATTCCTGCTCGTTTCGTCAATTACCACCGTGGCGCTCCCCGTGGTTCTTCTCGGGTTTTTCGCCATAAACTTTGACGCTGTCTTTGTAATATTTCATAAAATCTTCTTCAACAATAACTACTGGTATTTCGATTCCGCCACCGACCCTATTATTAACATTCTTCCCGAAACGTTTTTTATGCACTGCGCGATAATTATAGTCAGCTTCTGGATAATTGCGGCAGCGGTTCAATACATATTGTATAGATGTGTTGCTCGTAAACAAATAGTAAAAGAGGACAAGCAATGAAAAACTTAATTCTGCCCGAGGGATATTCCTCCCACCTTACCCTTCGCGAGACGCAGTGGGGAATAAAGATTATTAAAGATAATTTTCAGAAGTACCTCGCTATCGCGCTCAACCTGTTCCGCGTTTCAGCGCCTGTCTTTGTAACGAAGCAGAGCGGTCTTAACGATAACCTAAACGGCGTGGAGCGTCCCGTTGCCTTTGATATACCCGACCTTGGGCAAAGCGAGGCGGAGATAGTTCATTCGCTCGCCAAGTGGAAGCGCTATGCCTTAAAGCAGTACGGCTTTAGACCCGGCGAGGGAATCTACACCGACATGAACGCAATACGCCGTGACGAGGAGCTGGATAACCTTCACTCCGTTTATGTTGACCAATGGGACTGGGAAAAGGTAATAACCAAAGAGCAAAGGACGGAAGCGTTCCTTATGTCGACGGTGCGTGATATTTACGGAGCGATGAAGCAGACGGCAAAGACGGCATGCTACAAGTACCCCGCCATAGATTTCCCACTCGCCGAGGAGATTTTTTTCGTAACCGCTCAGGAGCTTGAGGACGCTTTTCCAGACCTTACTCCCAAGGAGCGCGAAAACGCAATATGCAAAGAGAAAAAAAGCGTTTTCGTTATGAAGATAGGCGACAAATTGAAAAGCGGTAAACCTCACGACGGACGTGCGCCCGACTACGACGACTGGGCGCTTAACGGAGACTTGCTTGTTTGGAACAAGCTGCTCGGAATGGGCTTTGAGCTTTCGAGCATGGGTATTCGCGTAAGCGAACAGTCGCTCAAGGAACAGCTTGAAAAAGCGGGCTGTCCCGAACGAGCGGAGCTGCCCTTCCACAAGGCATTGCTGTCGGGTGAACTGCCCTACACGATTGGCGGCGGAATAGGTCAGTCGCGTCTATGTATGCTAATGCTTCGCAAAGCACACATCGGTGAGGTGCAAGCGTCGCTCTGGTCGGACGAAATGAAAAGCGTCTGCGCAAAGCATAACATTTTTTTGCTGTAATCGGTCTTAAAGCAACTGCGTTTCACATTCACGTTGAAAAACATATAAAAAAAGCTCCGCGTGCTTTCAGTTGGAAGCCGCGGAGCTTATTCTTTTACTCTTTTAAATGCGTGTCGCCAGGGAGCCACCGTGAAGCTCTCGCCGCCTCCGCAGCTGACGGTGATTTCGGTGTCACTCCTGTTGAGCGCAAAAATTACCGTTTCCGCCTTGCTTCTTCTTATGAACGCCACCGCGCCGCCGCTTGCACGAAGGAAAACCATCTCGCCGTCGGCAAGCGCGCGCGAATATTCCTGCCTTTGCTTTCCAAGCTCCTTGATAAAATCGCGAAGTCCGCTGTTCTCCGTGTGCCACTTCATAAATCTGCGGTTAAACGGGTCTTTGAAGCCCGTCATTCCCACCTCGTCACCATAGTATATACTGGGTATTCCGGGTAACGCATACAAAAGTGCATAGGCAAGCTTCAGCATCTCCACGCCGCGCAGATATTCGTCCTTCTGCATTTTAATCTCGTTTAGCGTCTGTTTGTCCAGATGCTCAAGCTTACCGAATACAAGGCGGTTTATCGCCCGCTCTATGTCGTGGGTGGAAAGCAGATTCATCATATTATCCAGCATCGCCTTGGGATAATTCTCGCAGATATTCATTACCTTTTCAGCAAAGCTCTCCGCGTCGGCGGTGCGGATAAACTCAAGCACCGCGTTGCAGAAGGGATAGTTCATTACCGAATCAAGCTCGTCGCCGTAAAGAAAGCCGCGCTGTTCGCCATAGCTGTACTTTTTGCTCGCGTCCTCCCATACCTCTCCGAGAAGCATTAAATCACGCCCATTACGCTTCACAGCCTTGCGAAGCTGCCTGATAAACTCGTCGGGCAGCTCGTCCGCCACGTCCAGCCGCACGCCCGAAACGCCGAGCGAAAACCAAAGGTCAAGCACACCGCCCTTGCCGCAGATAAACTCTACATACGAGGGGGTAAGCTCGTTTACCTCAGGCAGGGTGGAAAAGCCCCACCAATAGACGTAGTCTTCTCGCGCCTCATCATACTTATACCATTCTGCATAACGGCTTTCGCGCCCGCTCGCGGCGCCCACACTGTCGTAACGTCCATAGCGGTTAAAGTAAACGCTGTCGTCGCCGGTATGACTGAAAACGCCGTCAAGTATTATTTTTATATTCGTTTCCTTCGCCGCCCTGCAAAGCCGCTTTAAATCCTCGTTTGTACCGAGTAAAGGGTCAACCTTTCGGTAGTCCGCCGTGTTGTAGCGGTGGTTAGAGTGCGCCTCGCAGACCGGGTTCAAATATATTATCGTTACGCCCAGCTTCTTCAAATAGCCAAGCTTTTCCTCTATTCCCAAAAGGTTTCCGCCGAAATAATCGTTGTTTTTGACCACGCCGTTTTCGTCCGGCAGAAAATCCGGTGTTTCGCTCAGACGTCGGTGAATCCGCCTGTCGGAAAAGGGCGTGGAGAGAACGCCGCAGGAGCCGATATTAAAGCGGTCAGGAAAGATTTGATACATAATTCCGCCGCTGAATCCCTTTGGCGCCCTATAATCCTTTGCATAAACCGTCTGCTGAAACCACGCGCCCGCGGGCGCTTCAAAGCCGTTAGCCGAGCCGCCGTTATATATGCTCTGCCCGTTCGGAAGACGGAAGCAGTAGAAAAAGAGCCCCCGCGCGGGAAAGGAACGGGTAAGCCTGAAGCCGTCCGCTATTCTCTGCATGGGGTACTCCGTCACAGCGTTATGAAGCACGTCGCTGACTGCGAGCGACATGCTTTCTATATCCTGCGACGCCCTTACGAAGTAGACGACCTTCTCGTCTTCCGCAACCGCGCCGAAGGGGGACTTGAAAAAGGGGTTTCTGCTGTTGAACTCAGTCATAAAGCCTCGAAGAAACTTAGTAAATCGGCTTGGCTTTCCAGATGTTATCGGCGTACTCGCGAACCGCGCGGTCAGCGGAGAAAACACCCGCGCCCGCTATGTTCATAGCCGACATTCTGTTCCATTCAGCCGTATTCTTATAGGTCTCGCTTATTTTATTCTGAATGTTTATATAGCTCTCATAATCGGCGAGCACAAGATAGGGGTCTTGATAAAGCAGGTTGTTCGCAAGGTCTGTGTAACCGAAACGCGCAATTGCGTCAAGAATACGTTTAAGCTCAGGGCTTCTTTTCCAAATTAGGTCTGGTCGGTAGCCGCCCTTTTTAGCGATTACCTCCTCTTTAGTAAGCCCAAACAGGAAGAAATTATCCTCTCCCGCTGATTTGCGAATTTCAATATTTGCGCCGTCAAGGGTGCCAACCGTGAGCGCGCCGCTCAGCATAAGCTTCATATTTCCCGTACCGCTCGCCTCTGTGCCCGCAAGCGAAATCTGCTCAGACACCTCAGAGGCAGGCATAAGGATTTCCGACAGGGTGACGCGGTAGTCCTCAAGATAAACGACGCGCAGCTTATCGCGCACAGCCTCGTCCTTTTCAAGCACCGAGGAAAGCCCGCAGATAAGCCGTATCATCTGCTTCGCCATATAGTATCCCGGCGCCGCCTTCGCACCGAAAATATAGGTTCTCGGCACAAATTCAGCGTTCGGATTATCCTTAAGATACAAATACTGCTGAATTATGTTTATAGCGTTTAGGTGCTGACGCTTATATTCGTGCATACGCTTAGCCTGAACGTCAAAAATAGACTCCGGCACTATCTTCACGCCGGTTTCGTTCTTAACATATTCCGCAAGCCTCTTTTTGTTTTCAAGCTTTATCTCGGCAAGCTTCTTTTGAACGTCCTTCTTAGCGGCGTATTTTTTAAAGCTTTCAAGCTCCGAGGCGTCCGTTTTAAAGCCCTCGCCTATAGTGTCGGATAAAAGCGCCGTAAGACTCGGGTTGCTTTGCAGCAGCCAGCGACGATAGGCTATTCCGTTAGTGACATTTTTGAACTTTTCAGGCTTAAAGAGGAAGTAGTCGTGGAAAACCTCCTCTTTTATTATGTCGCTGTGAAGTGCCGAAACTCCGTTGACGCTGCTCGAAATATAGACGCAGATGTTCGCCATACGAACATAGCCCTCTCGAATAAGGCTCATATAGGAAATCTTTCCGTAATCGCCCGGGAAAACCTCCTCAAGCTCTTTCACAAGGGTATTGTTTAGCTCGCAGATTATCTGATATATACGCGGAAGCACCGAGCGGAACATATCGACATTCCATGACTCAAGCGCCTCACTTAACACCGTGTGGTTTGTGTAGGAAAAAGTGCGCTTTGCTATGTCCACCGCCTTATCCCAATCGTAGCCGCACTCATCGAGAAGAATCCTTATTAGCTCGGGAATGGCAAGGGTCGGGTGGGTATCGTTCAGCTGAATAGCAACCTTGTCTGGCAGACTGTCCATGCTACCGTACTGAGCGAGGTGACTTTGCACAATATCGTTGACCGCCGCGCAGCACATAAAATACTGCTGGCGAAGTCGAAGTATCTTTCCCTCGGTATGGTTGTCGTTAGGGTAAAGCACCTTGCTTATAAGCTCAGCCGTGCTGTTGGTGCGAAGCGCCGCGGTGTAGTCGCCGCGGTTGAAGCTGTCCATATCAATGCCGGGAGCGAGCGACTTGAACAAACGAAGCTTGCTGACCGATTCGGTGTTGTAACCCGAAATATACATATCGTATGGCACTGCAAGCACGTTGTTTGAATTGATATGCTCCACATGGTGATAGCTGTTATACCAACTCTCTTTTATCTCGCCGTCAAACCTGACGGTAACCGCCTCGTCTCGCTTCTCCTCAAGCCAAATCCTGCCGCCGGGCAGCCAGTTGTCAGCGAGCTCCTGCTGCCAACCGTCAATAATTTTCTGCTTAAATATTCCGTATTCGTAAAGTATTGAGTAGCCTGTGCCCGCGTAGCCGCAGGTGGCAAGTCCGTCCATATAGCAAGCGGCGAGCCGTCCGAGACCGCCGTTGCCAAGACCAGCGTCCGGCTCCTCCTCGTATAGGTCCTCAAGAGTAACGCCGCTGCCCTCAAGAGCTTTTTCCGCGGCTTTTTCAAGCCCCAAATTGTAAAGGTTGTTTTTCAGCGAGCGCCCGACAAGGAATTCCATTGAAAGGTAGTAAATCTGCTTTGCGCCCTTTCCGAAGGTCCGTGCCTCGCGGTGGCGGTAGGTCTCGGCGAGCATCTCTCTTAATATCAGCGCAAGTGACTTATATATCTGTTCAGCCGTAGCGTCGCCCACTTCCACCGAGTACCTTCTCGAAACGGTGGCGTATAGCTTATTCTTTAGTTCTTCAGCGGTCATTCTATTCATAAATTATCCCTTAAACAAATTTCGGTATGGTTATATGCTGTTTCATTATATCAAAACTACTCAATTTGGGCAATTGTTAAATATTTATTATTTTTTCTTTGTCAAACGCAGGTTTTTGTATTATAATAAAACATATATATGGTTTTATCAATTTGACTGCGGGGTTTTTGTTATGAATGACAACAAAATACTTCTTAAAATCGCGGGAATAAGCATTCTCATCTCCACTTCAGAGGACGAGGAATACGCGCGTGCGCTCGCGGACGACATTGATACCGACGTAAGGGGAATTATTGAAGGAAACCCCAGCGCTTCGGTAACGAATGCTGCGCTGTTGTGCGCGATTGATTACCTCGATGCCTACAGAAAGGCTAACCGCTCCTCTAACAACCTTCGCAACCAGATTAAAGATTACCTTGCCGACGCGGCGAACGCTAAGCTTCAGTTCGACGAGGAGCGTAAGAAGACAGCCGACCTCACCGTGGAGATTCAAGCGCTTCGCTCCCACCTTACGAGGATAGCCGCCGAGGGCGACTCCTCCGGCGCTGTTGACCACTTGAAAGCTGACCTTGCCAAGTGCAACACTGAAATAAACAAACAGAAAAAGCAGATAACCGAGCTTCTTGCGCAGATTTCCACCCTTGGCGAAAAGGCTACCGCTATGAACGATTATATTTCGGGTCAGGACGCGGAGATTGCGCGGCTCAACAATATTATCGGCGTACACTGTGAAACGATAACCACCCTTGAGCAGAAGGTTCACGACAAGGAAACGGAGATAATTAAGCTTCAAGCCGCTCTCACACCCGCTTCAAAAATCAGCTTCACACCAAAAGAGGCCGCAGAAATTCCCGTCGGTGAAACCCTTCAGGCTCAAGCGGAGAAGACGCCCGTACAGGACGGCATATTCGGTATAGTACCCGAGGAGGACGAGGACGACGTTAAGCCGTATCCTCCGAAAGATAACAACAAGTCCGCCGCGGCAGAGCCTTCTTTCGAAGAAAAGCTTGACAACGGCGCGGTAAAGGAAGACGTCGGCGAGGAGAACAGCGACGCGGATATCACCGAGCTTCTTGAGAAGCCCCTTACCGAGCCTGAAATTCATCAGCCGACCTTTGAGGAGATAGAGGAGAGTATATTCGATTTTGGCGAGGACTCCGATGATGAGGATGAGGAAGACGAAGACGCCGAGGAGAATATAGACCCTTATGAGGAGGATGAGGAGGACGAGAACAAGCCCGCCGCTTCCGAAAAGGGCGCGTCTGCCGAGGACGACGGCGAATTTATAGAGATTGACGAGATAGAAAAGATTTTCGAGGAGCCGAAAAGCCCGATTATTATAACCGACGAGCAGAAGAAGAACGACGGCGGTCGCTTTGCCTTCGATATTGACCTTGAGGACAAGCCTGACGAATACTTTAAGGGCGAGGGCTCTGACGGCATGCCTGACCTTTCGTGGACGAAGGATATATAAATGGATAATTTCAAGGTAAAACTGCTTTACGACGGCGCAAAGCTGCCCTATAAAGCGACGGCGGGCGCCGCCGCGTACGATATCTATTCGGCAAGCAAACAGGATATACTGCTTGCTTCGGGCGAATACAAGAGCATACCCACGGGAATAGCGATAGCCCTTCCCTCTGAGCGGTATGTCGCGCTTATCTTTTCCCGCAGCGGTCACGGCGTAAAGCACGGCGTTTCACTTTCCAACTCCGTTGGGGTTATCGACAGTGATTACCGCGGTGAGATTACGGTTGGGCTTATTAATCACGGAACCGAGCCCTTTACCGTCTGCTTTGGCGACAGAATAGCCCAGCTAATGATTGTCGAGCTCGGCTCGCTCGCTATGACCGAAAGCGATACGCTTGACGAAACCGAACGCGGTGCGGGCGGCTTCGGCTCAACGGGAAGGTAGTCAATGCCGAATATAATTCTCGCTTCAAAAAGCCCAAGACGCCGCGAGCTTATGGGCAGGATAACCGACAGCTTTACCTGTGTCGATTCTAATACTGACGAAAGCGGCGTTACTCAAACCGACCCCGCGCGCCTTTGCGTAGAGCTTGCGCGTCTTAAATGCAAGGCCGTAGCAGACCTCAACCCTGACAGCGTTGTTATCGGCTGTGACACGATAGTTTACTCAGACGGACTCATTCTCGGTAAACCCCGAAGACGCGAGGACGCGTTTTCAATGCTTCACCGCCTTTCCGGTTGCGTCCACTGTGTTTACACGGGTGTTTGGGTAATCGGCGGCGGGACGAACGAGGGCTTTTTTGAAAAGACCGACGTTACCTTCTGTGAGCTTGACGACAAGGAGATAGCCGACTACGTTGCCACAGGCGACCCCTTCGACAAGGCGGGCGGCTATGGAATCCAGAATAAGGCGGCTTGCTTTGTCCGTTCAATTAACGGCGACTTTTTTAACGTAATGGGGCTTCCCGTTCCTGCGTTATACGCTTTTCTGAAAAGCCGTGCAATAATATAATTCTACGGCTGATATTCAGCCATTACCTATTTGGTAATTTCGCGCAGCTAAGGCTTTTTCTGCTGTGTGCGGTTGTTTATTGAGCGTTTTTTTGGTATAATTTCTGCTGAGGTATTTTAAATGGGTATGATTACTATGGTGTGCTCGGCGAAGGACGGGGTTGGTAAATCCGTCTCCTGTGTTTTTCTTGCCGACGCACTTGCCGATATGGGCAAGCGGGTGCTTGTAATTGAGCTTGATAACGGGCTTCGCAGCCTTGATGTATACGCCGGCGTATACGGAATGACCGTGTTCGATATTTTTGACGTTCTAAACGGGCGCTGCGTGCCGGATAAAGCTATAGTCAAGGCTCCCGCTCCGAGAAATAACGTATACGTGCTTTCCGCGCCCTATAATTATGAATCCTTAAAAGGCGAGCAGTTCGTTAAGCTTTGCACCGCGCTTAATTCCCGCTACGACAATATACTTATCGACACCGCTTGCTTTACGGACATTCAAGTCGCGGCGAGTACCGTTGCGATGAATGCCCTAATGGTAGCGACGCCGGACCCCGCGGGTGTACGCGACGCACGCATTGTCGCCGACAGGCTAAAGGACCTTTCGGTACCTAACCTTCGGCTTCTTCTCGGAAGGGTCAACCCTGAGAGAATCTACGCGGGCATTGTGCCCGACCTTGATTTCTGCATAGATAACATCGGTCTTCAGCTTATCGGCGTAATTCCCGAGGATGACGAGATTGCGCTCGCCTCGGCTATGGGCGAGCCGCTTGAAAACCGAACCCTCGCACAGGCGGTTTTCGCCAACATAGCCGAGCGGCTTTACGGAAACGATGTTCCGCTTGCCGTACAATAACCCAAAAGGAGCAGTAGAAAATGAATATCGCATTAATAGCGCATGATTCCAAAAAGGAATTGATGATTCAGTTCTGCATAGCGTACCGCGGCGTTCTCTCCCAGCATAACCTTTGTGCTACGGGAGTTACCGGCAAGGTGGTTGGCGAGGCGACGGGGCTTAGCATTCAAAAGTTTCTCGCGGGCGCTCAGGGCGGAACACAACAGATAAGCGCACGTATCTCCTGCAACGAGATAGACCTGCTTCTTTTCTTCCGCGACCCGCTTTCAACAAAAAGCTTTGAGGCGGACGAAATTACTTTGACAATGCTTCGTCTTTGCGATATGCACAGCATACCGGTAGCTACAAATATCGCAACCGCAGAGGTGCTTATCCACGGTCTAAACCGCGGCGACCTCGACTGGCGAAATATCGTAAACCCACAGCTTCAAAGAAACGACAGATAACGAACAGCAAGCGAACTAAAGTCCTTGTTCCTTCGGGGGCAAGGACATTTTTGAGAAAAAGGAGTTTCTATGGCACAGTTAATAACCGCCCCTCGCGGCACAAGGGACATATACGGTTCGGAGGTAAGCAGATGGCAGTTTCTTGAGGAGAAGCTGCGCGCTGTCTGCGAGCGTTTCGGCTATACCGAGGTGCGAATACCCACTTTTGAGCACACCGAGCTTTTTGCGCGCGGCGTGGGAGACACAACCGATATAGTCGGCAAGGAGATGTACACCTTCCTTGATAAGGGCGAGCGCTCAATCACCCTTCGTCCCGAGGGCACCTCGGGCGTGGCGCGTTCCTTCCTGCAAAACGGCGTACTCAACGAGGCTTTGCCCGTTCGTGCTTACTATATTCTCCCCTGCTTTCGTTATGAAAAACCGCAAGCGGGGCGCTACCGCGAGTTTCACCAGCTTGGAATAGAAATGTTCGGCTCCAACACGCCCGACGCCGACTGCGAGGTTATTCGCCTTGCCGCCACGGCTCTGAGGGAGCTTGGAATAAAGAACGTAAGGCTCGAAATCAACTCGATAGGCTGCAAGGACTGCCGCCCGAAATACCGCGCCGCGCTCACTGAGCATTTTAGGGCGCGAGAGAACGAGCTTTGCGACACCTGCCGTGACAGGCTGAACCGCAACCCCCTTCGCATACTCGACTGCAAAAGCCCCGTATGCACCGAAATCGCCAAGGATTCTCCCTTGTGCCTCGATTATCTTTGCGACGAATGCAGGGAGCATTTTGAGACGGTAAAGGCGCTTCTCGACGAGGCGGGCATTGAATATTCCGTAAACCCGCGCATAGTCCGCGGGCTCGACTACTACTCAAAAACCGTGTTTGAGTTTATCCACGAAGCGGCGGGTGCGCAAGGCACCGTCTGCGGCGGCGGACGATACGACGGTCTTATAGAGATGCTCGGCGGCTCGCCTATGGCGGGTATAGGCTTCGGAATGGGTCTTGAGCGCCTTTTAGACGTGGCAGTAACCGAGGGCGTCGCCTTCCCTGAGCCTAAGACGGCGGACATATTTATCTGCGCCGCCGATGACTCGGCGCGAAGCGCTGTTAGACAGCTTGTCTTCGGGCTTCAGTCAAGCGGAATAGCCGCGCAGTATGACCTTAACGCACGGAGCCTTAAGGCACAGCTGAAATTTGCAAATAAAACGGGCGCTAAGTATTCGCTTGTTTTAGGAGAAACCGAAATCACCTCAGGAAAGGCTGAACTAAAGAATATGAAGGACGGCTGCACGATTACCGTAGACACCGACCCCGCGCGGCTTGCGGCCGCACTTCAACAATAATTATGATTAAATCGGAGTTGTTAATATGGAAAGCTTAGGAAATTTGCGGCGAACCCACTACGCCGCCGAAATACTTAACGAAAAACAGGGCGCCGAAATAACCGTGGCGGGCTTCGTCGCCCGTCAGCGCGACCTCGGAAACCTAATTTTTATCGACCTTCGCGATGTCACGGGAATAGTGCAGCTCGCCTTCGGCGACAAGACCGAGCGTGCGCTTTTTGAAAAGGCTAAGGGCGTTCATAGCGAGTATACCCTAATAGCAAAGGGCATTCTTCGCGAGCGCTCCAGCAAGACGGACAAAATCGAAACGGGCAGCCTTGAAATTGAAGTTAGCGAGATGCGGGTGCTTAGCGGAGCGGAGCTCGCCCCCTTTGAGATACGCGACGAGATATCCGTGCGCGACGACCTTGCGCTCACCTATCGTTACCTTGACCTGCGCCGTCCGTCGCTCACAAGGAATATTGTAATGCGCAGTAAAATAACAAAGTCGGCGCGTGACTATTTTGACGCTAACCACTTTGTAGATATCGAGACGCCTACGCTAATTAAGTCAACGCCTGAAGGCGCGCGTGACTACCTTGTGCCTTCCCGCATACAGCCCGGACACTTTTATGCTCTGCCCCAGTCACCACAGCTTTATAAACAGCTTCTTATGCTCTCGGGCTTTGACCGCTACTATCAAATGGCTCGCTGCTATCGCGACGAGGACCTTCGCGCTGACAGACAGCCTGAGTTCACCCAAATAGACGTTGAGATGTCCTTCGTGGACGTTGACGACATAATCGCCACGGGCGAGGGGCTTATGAAGAAGCTCTTTAAGGATATTCTGAATATCGACATATCGCTGCCCCTTAAGCGAATGACCTGGCGAGAGGCTATGGAGCGTTACGGCTCGGATAAGCCCGACACACGCTTCCAGCTTGAGCTAAGGGATGTTTCCGAAACGGTTAAAGACTGCGGCTTTTCGGTTTTCTCAAGTACAGTGCAAAGCGGCGGTGCGGTACGCGCAATAAATGCAAAGGGTCTTGCTGACAAGCTTTCCCGCAAGGAGATAGATAAGCTTGCGGAGTTCGTAAAAACCTACCGTGCGAAAGGTCTTGCCTATTCCCGCTGGACGGCGGACGGACGCTCAAGCAGCTTTGAAAAGTTCCTAACACCTGACGAGCTGTCCGCGCTTGATTATGCTCTCGATTTTTCGCAGGGCGACGCAATTTTCCTCGTTGCGGATAAAGCAAAGGTCACCTTCGACGCGTTAGGTGCGCTTCGCTGTGAGATTGCGAAAAAGTGCGGCCTTATCGAAAAAGGCGTTTACAATCTGCTTTGGATAACAGAATTCCCGCTCTTTGAGTATAGCGATGAAGAAAACCGCTTTGTCGCTATGCACCACCCGTTTACTATGCCTATGGACGAGGACCTCGACAAGGTCGAGAGCGACCCCGGCGCGTGCCGTGCAAAAGCATACGATATTGTTCTTAACGGCGTGGAGCTCGGCGGCGGCTCAATACGTATAAATATCCCAGAAATTCAAGAGAGAATGTTCCGTGCGCTCGGCTTTACGAACGAGCTTGCGCAGAAACAGTTTGGCTTCCTCATTAATGCATATAAGTACGGCGCACCGCCTCACGGAGGCTTTGCGCTGGGACTTGACCGCCTTGTTATGCTGCTTTTACAGCTCGACAATATCCGTGACGTTATTGCCTTCCCGAAGGTTCAAAACGCAAGCGAGCTTATGTCGGGCGCACCACAGACGGTTGACAAAAAACAGCTGGACGAGCTTTATATTCTGCTCGCCGAAAAAGAAAAGAACGCCGAATAGACGGTTTAATCAAATTTTAATCTTTGCTTAATTTGCTTTATATGATACGGCTGTATAGTAACGGCATAAAACAAGAAAGGCTAAAAAGATGAAACTAATCGGCAACTTCTTTTGGTTTATTCTCGGCGGTATACTTCTGGGGCTTGCGTGGGCAATAATCGGGCTTTTATGGTGCGTCACAATTATAGGTATTCCCGTTGGCGTTCAGTGCTTTAAATTCGCAAAGCTCGCCTTCTTCCCCTTCGGAAAGGACATTGTCTACGGCACAACCTTCGGCTCGCTTATTCTTAATGTCTTTTGGCTAATTTTCGGCGGCTTTGAGCTTGCCGTAACAGCCTTGGCGATAGGTCTTGTCTACTGTGTGACTATCGTCGGCATACCCTTTGGTATTCAGGCGTTCAAGTTCGCGCGGCTTGCTCTGTTCCCATTCGGCGCCAGAATAAAATAGCAAAGGGGTGAACAACTTAGCGTTCGCTCACAAAAAGCTCGCCCATTCGGGCGAGCTTTTCTATTTTGATATATATTTGCTGTTTTTTAAATAGAACCGCCACGGCTTGTCCTTACATTTTTCGGCGTAGTCAATATTCTTTCTTGTGCCCACGCCTACCTCGTCGGAAGCCTTGCCGTCCTCAATATAGAATCGCTCGCTTGTTAGCAAATCCTCACCGTAAAGCGTTCGGTCAACGGCGAGGGCGCGGCAGAGCTTGCCCGGACCGTTTGCTATGTCCTCCCGCTTTTTCGCCTTCACACGGCGCTTCATCATCAGCTCCTCGCCCGAAAGCGGCTCCAGCGCGCGAATAAGTACCATCTCGGGCTTGCCCTTATCGCCTGACGTAATATTGAAGCAGCAGTACATGCCGTATATTAGATAGATATATGCCAGCCCCTTGTCACCATAGGCGACGCGGGTACGCTCGCTTTTCCCTTTATAGGTGTGCGCCGCGTCGTCCGCTTCGCCAAGATATGCCTCGGTCTCTACAATTCTCGCGCTCACCGTTCCCTCGTCGGTTACCCTAACAAGCGTCTTCCCCAACAGTTCTTTCGCCACAATAAGGGTTTCCCGCTCGAAAAATTCTCTTTTTAGTCGATTTTTTACCATATTTTTTGTCCTTTTGACGAAATATCTCATATTCCTTGAAATAACAACTGTACATGTTTATAATAATAGCATACCCGCAAATTTATTAAAAGGAGTACAAACTATGAAACTGTCTGCACCTAAAATGGTAACCTTTATTATCTGCATCGTAGCATTTTTAGTAGGTATTTTTGCACCTACGCTCGGAATCGGAGTAGCTAAGGATTATCTTCTTTATGGCTCCTTCGTTCTTCTTGCAATCTCCTGCTTACTTAAGGGTATCTAAAATTGGCAACTGACAGTCCCCCGAAAGGGGGATTGTTTTTTTGTGTAATTTTTCTTGGAATTCTGTCAATTTGCACTTATTTGTCACTTTTCACATTATTGTAGTTGTATATTTTACATAGCGTTTACTTGAATTGTAGTTATTTTACTGATATTATATTTTTAGTTAAAGAGATAGGAGCGCTAAATCATTGAGCAAGAGTATCGAGGGAAACTACCCGGCTTATCTGTTTCATCAGGGAACCAACTACGAAAGCTATAAATATCTCGGCGCGCACTTTGAGCGACGCGGCGACGAGGACGGTGCTGTTTTCCGAGTTTGGGCGCCTAACGCGAGGAAGGTTTCTATAACCGGCGATTTTAACGGCTGGGACTGCTCCTGCTTTATGGAGAAGCTGAATAACGAGGGTCTTTACGAACGGTTCTGCCCCGGCGCGAAGCAGTACGACGCATATAAATTCTATATAGAGGGTCCGGACGGCAGGTGCGCATACAAAGCCGACCCATATGCCTTTCACGCCGAGACTCGGCCCGCCGACGCCTCTAAGCTGTATGAGCTTGAGGGCTACGACTGGCAGGACGGCGAATGGCTAAAAGGAAAAACCACGCTGTTTGACAAGCCCGTTAATATTTACGAGATACACGCGGGCTCCTGGCGCCGCCACGACGACGGCACCTTCTTTTCCTACCGTGAACTTGCCGAGAGCCTTTCAGAATATGTGAAGGAGCTCGGCTATACGCATATAGAGCTTATGCCGATTGGCGAATATCCCTTCGACGGCTCGTGGGGCTATCAGGTTTCGGGCTACTATGCCCCAACCTCTCGCTACGGCACACCGCAGGACTTTATGTTCTTTGTTGATACTATGCATAAGCACGGTATCGGCGTTATTCTCGACTGGGTTCCCGCACACTTTCCCAAGGACGCTTTCGGTCTTTGCGAGTTCGACGGCGGCTATTGTTACGAGGACTCAAACGAGCTTAAGATGGAGCATAAGGAATGGGGTACCCGCGTCTTCGATTACGGAAGGCCCGAGGTTAACTCCTTTCTTGTGAGCAACGCCGTTTTTTGGTTTGGGAAGTATCATATAGACGGAATACGCGTGGACGCTGTGGCGTCAATGCTTTACCTTGACTACGGACGCAAGAACGGTGAGTGGTCGCCTAACCGCCACGGCGGAAGGGAAAACCTTGAGGCTGTTGCCTTCCTTCAAAAGCTTAACACCGCGGTTTTTGAGCGTTTTCCCAATGCGCTTATGATAGCGGAGGAGTCCACCGCTTGGCCGCTTGTTACTAAGCCCACCGACGCGGGCGGGCTCGGCTTCAACTTCAAGTGGAATATGGGTTGGATGAACGATATTCTGAAATATATGTCGCTTAACCCCTTCTTCCGTAAGGATAACCACGATAAGCTTACCTTCTCGCTTGCCTACGCCTTTTCCGAAAACTATATACTTCCCATTTCTCACGATGAAGTCGTTCACGGAAAATGCTCGCTCATAAATAAAATGCCCGGAACCTATGACGAAAAATTCAGCGGTCTTCGAGCCTTCTTCGCATATATGTACGCGCACCCCGGCAAAAAGCTTATGTTCATGGGTCAGGAATTCGCCCAGTTTATCGAGTGGAACTTTGCCCAACAGCTGGACTGGCTGCTGCTTGACTACGAGACACACCAAAAGTTTTTTGAGTTTTCCAAAACACTCAGTCATTTTTACCTTGACAACCGTGCTTTTTATGAAATCGACGACTCTTGGGAGGGCTTTTGCTGGATAAGCAACGATGACGCTAACCAGAATATTATCTCCTTTGTCCGAACGGATAAGAGCGGAAACTCCATTCTCGTCGTCTGCAACTTTTCGCCCGTGGAACGCACCGGCTACCGTATAGGCGCACCAAAGCGCGGCAGCTATCGTCTGCTTTTGAATAGCGAAAGCGTCAGGTTTGGCGGACAGCTGCCCGAGGAGGAGATAAGCTATACTACAAAGAATGTTGCGTGCCACGGCTTCACACAGTCGCTGGTACTGACTATTCCCCCGCTTTCCACTATGTATTTCAGCGTACCGAAGGCCAACGCCGCTCTCCCTGACAGCGAGGGCTCGGCGAAGTATAAAGCTAACCAAACTAAGCAGAACGAAAGCAAAGCAAAAGGAGCTAAGACCGAATGAAAGAATGCATAGCCATGATACTCGCGGGCGGACAGGGAAGCCGTCTTTACGCGCTTACCACCAACGTCGCAAAGCCCGCGGTGCCCTACGGCGGCAAATACCGAATTATTGATTTTCCGCTGAGCAACTGCATAAACTCGGGTATAGACACTGTTGGCGTACTGACCCAATACCAACCGCTGGAGCTTAACGATTACATCGGCGACGGACGCCCGTGGGACCTCGACCGAATGGGCGGCGGCGTACATATTCTGCCCCCCTATCAAAAGGCAACGGGCAGCAACTGGTATCTCGGCACGGCGGACGCTATCTTCCAAAACATTAACTTCATTGACCGCTATAACCCCGACCACGTGCTTGTGCTTTCGGGCGACCACATTTATAAAATGGACTATGCGCTTATGCTCGCTGAGCATAAGGCTAACGGTGCCGCATGCACCATATCGGTGCACGAGGTCCCCTACGACGAGGCGTCGCGCTTCGGCATTATGAACGTAAGAAGCGACGGCTCGGTCTATGAGTTCGAGGAGAAGCCAAAGGAGCCGAAAAGCAACCTCGCCTCAATGGGCATTTATGTTTTTACCTGGAAAAAGCTTCGCGAATACCTTATAAAAAACAGTGAGCGTGAGGATACTAATAACGACTTTGGCAAGGACATTATCCCGGCGCTGCTTGCGAACGAGGAAAAGGTGTTTACCTACCGCTTCGACGGCTATTGGAAGGATGTCGGCACAATCGACAGCCTTTGGGACGCGAATATGGATATGATTAACCCGAACGTCCCGTTCGATTTGTGGGAGAACAGGTTTAAAATTTACACGCGAAACCCGGGAATGCCCCCGCACTATGTCTCCGAAAACGCTGAAATTCAGAATTCCATCGTCACAGAGGGTTGCAAAATAGAGGGCAAGGTTGATTTCTCGGTTCTTTTCGAGGGCGTCACCGTTAAGCCCGGCGCAGTCGTACGCGACAGTATTATTATGCCCGGCACCGTTATAGAGGAGGGCGCGGTTGTTCAGTACGCAATAGTGGCTGAGAACGCTGTTATAGAAAGAGACGCCGTCATTGGCGAGCGACCCGAGCACGTAGACGATATCGACCGCTGGGGCGTAACTGTTATAGCCAGCGGCGCGAGGATAGGCAAGGGCGCAATCATTAAGGCTAAGGAAATGATTTATAATGACGTCAAGGAGGGCGAAAGAATATGACAAACAAAAAAGCCCTCGGAATAATCTTCGGAAATATGCATGACGGAAACGTAGCTGAGCTAACCAAGGTGCGTTCTATGGCGTCGCTTCCCTTCGGCGGGCGCTACCGCATGATAGACTTTGCTCTTTCGTCGCTTGTTTCGGCAAGCGTAACTAAGGTCGGTGTAATAGCCAAAAGCAACTATCACTCACTTATGGACCACCTCGGAAGCGGACGTGAATGGGACCTTGCGAGAAAGAATGAAGGTCTTTCAATTCTTCCACCATACCGCGCTTCGGCGCAGGAAACGGAAACCCTCTATCACGGGCGTATTCAGGCGCTTTACAACGCGCTTTACTATATTAAATCCTCAGACGTAAAGTATGTCGTGCTAATGGATTGTGACCATGTAGCGAACATCGACCTTAACTCTGTGTTGGAGAACCACGAGAAAACGAACGCAGATGTCACAATGGTCTGCTACAACGCGGTGCCGAACGAGGATATGCTGAAATCCTGCGTAGTGGTTAAGCCTGACGCAAACGGTCGCGCTAAGGGGCTTATGATTAACAGCTTTTTTGAGGGCTGCCTTTTCAGTATGAACGTCTTCGTTATCGACAAGGAACTTTTAATTAAAATGATAGACGACGCTATGAGTTCGATGCTCGTCTTCTTTGAGCGCGACGTACTGCTCGCAAACATTGAAACCCTAAATATTCAGTGCTACGTGCACGAGGGCTTCGTGAGGAGAATCTATTCCCTTAAAAGCTATTACGACGCAAATATGGACCTACTTAATCCCGACAACCTGAGCAGTCTGTTCGTTCCCTCGCGCCCCGTGCTGACAAAGGTGCGAGATGAGGCTCCCGTTCGCTACGGACTTAACGCGCGAGTGAAAAACTGTCTTGTCGCGGACGGCTGCGTAATTGAGGGCGACGTAACAAACTGCGTGCTTTTCCGTGGCGCAAATATAGCCGCGGGCGCAAGAATAAACAACTCGATAATTATGCAGAATACCGTTATCGGCGAAAGCGCTTCACTCGAATCAATCGTAACCGACAAGGACGTTATTGTCGGAAACGGCTGTAATTTGAAAGGACACACGAATTATCCGCTTTACTTAAGAAAAGCCAGCAAGGTATAAGGAGGCATAAGATGAACGTACTGTTTGCTACAAGCGAGTGCTATCCCTTCGCGTCTGCGGGCGGGCTCGGCGACGTTTCGAGCGCGCTTCCTAAGGCGTTGAACAAAAAAGGCGTGGATTGCCGCGTGGTAATGCCGCTCTACGGCGACATTAAGCAGGAATACCGCTCAAAAATGAAGTATGTAACCAACTTTCAAGTACCTCTCGCATGGCGCGAGCAGTACTGCGGTTTATTTACTCTGAGTTATGATGGAGTGCAATATTACTTTCTGGATAATGAGCAGTATTTTAAGCGCAACGGACTATACGGGTATTATGACGATGGTGAGCGGTACGCCTTCTTCTCTCGCGCGCTACTTGAAATGTTGCGCCACATAGACTTTGCGCCCGGGATTATTCACGCGAACGACTGGCAAACGGCGCTTGCAAACGTATATATTAATAAGTTCTACCGTGACGACCCGAAATTCTATTCAATTAAAACGCTTATTACAATACACAACATTCAATACCAGGGCAAGTACGGCAAAGAGATACTAAAGGAGGTCGTCGGAATAGCCGAGGGCAGCGCGAGCGACCTTGAGTACGGCGGCTGCATTAACTTCTTAAAGGGCGCGATAGAGTGCTCAGACAAGGTAAACACCGTAAGTCCGACCTATGCAAGCGAGATACTTGACCCGTGGTTCGCCCACGGTCTTGACGGTATTCTCCGCGATAAGCAGTATAAGCTTTGCGGTATACTCAACGGCATCGACAACGAAACCTACAATCCCGAAACCGACCCGTTTATAGCGGCGAACTACTCGGCAAGCGAGCCTAAAAACAAGGCAAGCTGTAAGAAAGCGCTTAATGAAACCTTCCACCTTGAGAACAACGACGCGCCCATTATAGGCATTGTATCGCGCCTCGTCGCACACAAGGGCATAGACCTTGTAAAACATGTTCTGGAGTATATAATTCTTGGCGGAATGAAGATTGTCGTGTTGGGCTCGGGCGAATATATGTACGAGAACTGTTTCCTTGATTTTCAGAACCGCTATCCGAATATGTGCGGCGTAAAGATTGGCTTTATCCCCGAGCTTGCCCGCAAAATCTATTCCGGTTCTGATATGTTCCTCATGCCGTCAAAATCGGAGCCGTGCGGGCTTTCTCAGATGATAGCGTTACGTTACGGGACCCTTCCGATAGTGCGTGAAACGGGCGGCTTGAAGGACAGCGTGACCGACAGCGGTGACGGCGAGGGCAACGGCTTCACCTTTAAAAGCTACAACGCGCACGATATGCTGGACGCGTGCCTTCGCGCTAAGGCTGTTTATGAAAACCCAAAGGATTGGGCGGCGCTTGTAAAACGCGCGCTTTCCTGTGACTTTAGCTGGACACAGTCGGCGGAGAGCTATATGGCACTATACGACGAAATGATAGACCTTTGGAAGTAACGAACAGAATAACAAAAACGGCTTCGGTTAATTCCGAAGCCGTTTTCTATTATGGGGACTATTTGAAGTCTATTTCAATCACTCCAAGACCACATTCCAGTTTCATCTCTTTCGATGCGTTGCTGTTTCCGAAATCAAACTCACCGATACCCGCGCTCTGCTTGCCGTCCACTTTTACCGTTCCAAGCGCAACCTCTGCTTCGACATAAAAATCATTCACGTTACCTGCAACGTCCATCTCGACGTTACCCGTGCCGACGCTTACTTTTGCTTTGTTCGTTATCTCGCCGTCGTAATTCATAGCCGCCGCGCCAAGCTCTGTTTTAAGGGTTCCCGTCGAGTAGTTGTCGAAAACTATGTTTCCTGCGCCGAACTGAAGCTCAAGCTCCTTAGCCGAACCGCCGGCCACGGCGATATTGCCCGCGCCCGCTTGTATAGTGAAATCATCTTCCACGTTGAAATCGTCCACGCGAAGGTCAACCGCTCCAAACTTAAGGTCAAGGCTCTTTACACTGTCGGCGTTCACATGTATTACTATCGTCTCCCTAATTGAACCTGTAGTTGTAAGGCTGTAGCTGTTATTGCTCCAGTCATCGTCAAACTCACTGTCAATAAGCCTTATGCTGTCGTTTTCCACCTCGCAGCTTAGGCGTCCTTGACGGAAATTACTTGCCTCAACCCACGTTTCGGTGTCCTTAACTATGCTGACGTTCGCCGCTTTAACCCTTACTTCAATCTCTGCGTCCGATATAGGCTCCGCGAAATGCTCACCTACTTCAGTTCCCTGGCCGTCCTCGATTACAACGGGGCTAATCTTCTCAGCCTTGCCCTGATAGTAATGGAAACGGTCCACCGCCGCGTTTATTCCGCCGCGAATAATGCCAAAGCCCGCTATTATAAGACCTATTACCAAAATAACCGCGCCGATAATTAGCAGCGTGTTAGTCGTTCTTTTGCTCATTGTTATCTTTTCCCTTCTTTAATCTGTTGAATATTCTTGAAACAAGCTTACCCACTGCGTTTACAAGCAGTGAGATAAGCTTAACAAACAGCGGCAGCAGGAGCAGCAGCAGCCCCGCCGAGATAAGTGCGCCGCCGATAGATAGAAGCACCGCTCCCGCTCCCATCATCGTGCTGGTTGCACCGAAAAAGAGCGAACCTATACCCGCCGCGCCAAGCGCAAAGATAATAGCGATAAGAGCAATAACTATCGCAAAGCAAACCGCCGCTACGGCAATAATAATTGCAAGCGCCGCTATTGCTACGGGAAGTCCTACAGGAAGGGCAAAGATACCGAGAATTATGTACCATATAGCCTTTGTGCTGCTTTGTGGCTTTGCGCCCGCATACGGCGACTGGGTTATTGTGCCGTTAGCTTGCGTCGATACCGCCGTCGGTACCGCTGTTGCTACAGGCTGAATAACCGTAGTAAAGCCCGCTTTAGTATATGGGCTTGCAATGCCCTCGCCCGCCGTACCGACGGGTGCCGTGGGCGAAAGCTCCGCAAAGGAAACAGGAGTCTTCTCTGCGGGGGCGGCTTTTTCTGCCGCCACCGTTTCGTTCTTCTTTACTTCTTCTTTCTTCTCGTCCTCGGCGGCTTCTTCCTTCTTCCTTGCCGCCTTCTCCTCAAGATAGTCAGCCGCATATTCCGCGACTATCTGAGCGCCCAGTCTTGCGGGAGCGCCGAGAGTTTTTATCGCCTCCTCGTCGTTTCCCGCGTCCTCAAAGTATTCTCTGTAAAAGCTGATTGCCTCCTCACGCTCCGCCTCTGGAATGGGCGAAAGGCTTTCCTTTAGCTTTTTAAAGTATGTATCCCTTGTCATCTGTCTTCCTCCCCGTCCTCAAGAACGCTGTCGACCTTCTCCTTGTAGTCTTCCCATTCCGCTTTATAGGTCTCAAGCTGTTTAGTACCCGATTTAGTAATTTTATAATACCGTCTCATCCGGCCCATATACGGCTCATCATAGGTTTCGAGATACTCGCCCTTTTGAAGCCGCCGCAGTACCGGGTAAAGCGTGCTCTCTGAAATGTCTATCTTGTTTCGCACCGCCTGCGTAAGCACATACCCGTAGGTATCGCCTCGCGAGAGTACGGCAAGCACAAACGCATCGAGCAGCGCCGTATTTACTGTAAACATACTCTGCCTCCTTTTCTCTATCACAAACAATATTATATGGCGTATAATATTGTTTGTCAAGTAGTTTTGCAATATTTTTTGAAAAAAGAGGAAAAAAGCCCGCAAAGGCGTTCATCTGCCTGTTGCGAGCCGTTTAATTTCGTTTAAATCTGTTATTTGAAATTCTCTTTTTGTGTATTTAATAAGCCCTTGCCTCGCCATTCGCGAAAGCTCACGCGAAAGGGCGCTTCTGTCACAGCCGAGATAACGCGCTTGTTCCTCGCGGCTGTGCGGCAATTTTAGGCTTTCGCCCTTTGTCTTTTGGTATAACTCATATAAATAGATTGCTACACGCTGTCTAAGGGAGCCGCTCTCCAATATTTTCAGTCGCCTGTTCAAAACAAAGTACTTGTCTGAAATGACAAGTATAAGGTTGCGAAGCAGACGGCTTCTCGCCGCGCCTAAACGGTCGTCGGGACGAAGTATGCTATCTATATTGAAGGACAGAAGCTCACAATCCGTGTTCGCCGTAACGTCCACGGGGCTTTTCTCGCTCGCACCGGAAATAAGGTCGCCGAATACATCGCCGCAGGACATCTCGTTCACAATAATCGTCCGTCCGTCAACTGTGCTTCGTTCGCCTGTCGCTCTGCCAAGCAGGAGAACAAACACCTCGTCGCACCGTTCGCCCTCACCGATTATCAGCTCGCCCTTTTTAAAATAGCGCACTCGAAGCGCCGCCGAGGCAAAAAAAGCCTTTACATTGTCTTGCGATATGCCGCTGAAAAGCTTAGTGTTTTGTATAATCTCAATGCGTTCGTTCTCTGTCATCGCGCCTCCGTTGCCATAGCAACATACTTTCTAATTAATATTACTATAATAAAGATAGAAATGCAAACAGAAGGAGATTGTACTAATGAAAAGACTGATGGCTTTTATGCTTACTATATTAATGGCTCTTACGGCTTTTGTCGCCTGTGGCGAAACGCCCAAGACGGATATACCTGAGGAACGGGAGGTAATACGCCTCGCAACCCTAAAAGGGCCGACCACAATGGGGCTTGTGAAGCTTTTGAGCGACGCTGAGGCGGGTACGCTTCGCTACGACGTTGAAAACAACATATACGGCGCCGCTGACGAAATTACCGGTCTTTTGATAAACGGTGACATAGACGCCGCCGCGGTGCCTGCAAACCTTGCGGCGATACTATACAATAAGACGGGCGGCAAAATCCGCGCGGCGGCTATCAACACCCTTGGTGTGCTGTACATTGTTGAGAACGGCGAGACGGTGAACTCGGTCGCTGACTTAAAGGGCAAAACGGTTTACTCAACAGGCAAGGGCACCACTCCAGAGTACGCCCTTCGCAGTATTCTTCTTTGGAACGGAATTGACCCCGACACAGACCTTAACATAGAATACAAGTCGGAATCTACCGAAATTGCGGCTATTCTTACGGCAGAGAACTCCTCAGCTATCGCGCTGCTTCCACAACCCTATGTAACCACGGTGCTGATGAGTAACGAGAATGTACGCATCGCGCTTGACCTTACCGAGGAATGGCGCAGCGCTTCCGACGGCGAGCTTGTAACGGGCGTTCTTGTGGCGAGAGCGGATTTCATTGAGGGACATCCCGAAACGTTTAACAGCTTCCTTGAGGATTACAAGAACTCCACTGAATATGTTAACGCAAACGCTGAGGAAGCGGCGGCACTGATAGAGGGCTACGGCATTGTCGCTAAGGCGGCGGTGGCAAAGCGCGCTTTACCCTACTGCAACATCACCTTCATTGACTCAACCGAGATGGAAACGCTGGTTTCAGAATATCTCAAAACACTCTATGAACAAAATCCCGAGGCTGTCGGAGGTATGCTTCCCGATGAAGAATTTTATTTCAAAGCACAGTAAAAAGCTAATTTCCTTCGCCGCGGCAATAGTGTGGCTTGGTATATGGCAGCTTGCGGCGGCACTCATTAACGAACCTCTTTTCTTCCCGTCGCTGACAAGCGTGTTGAAAACGCTTTGGACGCTTGTTGGAACAAACAACTTTTATCTTGCAATCGCTAATTCCTTTACACATATCATGTCGGGCTTCCTGATGTCGGTACTTGTCGGCGCGGCGCTCGCGGCGCTCGCCGCACGCTTCAAGGTCGCCCGCGAGCTGCTTCGTCCGCTTATGTCGGTAATCAAGGCGACCCCTGTTGCTTCCTTCATAGTTCTTGCGCTTATCCTTGTCAGCTCGAAGAATCTTTCGGCTCTCATCGCCTTTCTTATGGCGGTACCTATAGTTTACACCAACGTCCTTTCAGGCGTGCTCGCAATAGATAAAACCATGTTTGAGGCGGCTGACGTTTACGGTATGGACGGCGTAACACGTTTTCGCTACATCTACTTTCCCGAGGTTTTCCCCTTCTTCAAGGCGGGTTGTGGCGTTGCGTTAGGCTTAAGCTGGAAGGCGGGCGTTGCCGCTGAGGTAATTGGGCTTGCGTCAAAATCCATCGGCGAAAAGCTCTACGACGCGAAGATTTATCTTAACATTCCGGAGCTTTTTTCCTACACCCTCGTAATAGTGCTTATTAGCATCATCTTTGAAAGGATTGTGTCATTACTCTTAGATTGGCTATATAAAATTGTTGTCAAATAAGAAACGGCGGGTAAAACCCCGCCGTTTGTTGTTTGTATATTTAATAACACTTATACTATCTGTATATTACTGCTCCTTCACCTGAAAGAACCTCTTGATGACAAGCGGATATAGGGCAAAAATCCAGAGCATTATCAGAACGTAGCGCACAGCGCCCGCAACAATCGAGGTGCCGATAACAAGCTTCAAGCCCTCTTTTATTGCGAGGGTCACCGCTAAGCCGATAACAAACTTTATAGGCTGTTTCCAAAGCTTACTGCATTTTGTACTGAAATTAATGTATTTCCGCTCTATATAAAAACCTATACCGAAGCCTACAGCCGCACCCGCGGCTTTTACGCAATCGTTTAAATACCGCAGTTCGATATCGCCGAGCGAATAGACGTACGCCGAAAGCGCAAAGACCGCCACGGAGGCGATAACAACCGTAAATAGCACCGCGACATCAAAACGGCGGTTGTTCTCAAGCCTGTCAAAGAGCCATTTGGATAACACGCAAAGCGCGAGAGTTAAAAGGAAGGCTACGCCGACGTCCAGCGGCGTGTGAACGCCGAGGTACATTCTTGAAAAGCCGACGACTATAGGCGGAATAAACCATAAAAGCTTTGCCCATGGCTTTTTTGCGTTTAGCCCTATACCGCCGTAAAAGGAAACCGCGCCTGTCGTGTGACCGCTCGGAAATGAATAACCCGTCGCGGCGGGAATAGCGCTTTCTACCGGCTTAAACGCGGGGTCGATTATCCACGGACGGTCTATTCTAAAAACTACCTTTAGAGCTTGCACCGAAAGGCCCGAAATAAAGAAGCCTAAGCCGACGATATACGCAAGGCGCTTGTTTACACACCAATACAGCAGAACAAAAAGAACAATGATTACAGACTCCTCGCCGAGTCGTGTGAATAGCTGAAGCAGCTTATCCCAGAACGGCGTTCTGATTTCTGCGAGAGAGTAAAGTAGGTTCATTCCGCTTTCTCCTTATTTTTTATTATCCTTTTGGTTTGCGCGATAGACGAGGTAGCTTTCAAGTATAATCGCCGCCGCCGCCGCGTCGAGAACCTCCTTGCGCTTTTTTCCGCGCGTGTCGGTCTCGTTCATATAATAGATAGCGGATTTCGTTGTGTTTCGTTCGTCCCACATTTCAACGGGTATGTCGGGAAGAATGTTGCGTATAAGGTCCGCCACCTTGCGGCACTTCTGTGCGCGCTCGCCCTCGCTTCCGTCCATATTCTTCGGAAGCCCCACAACTATCATCTTAGCGTCATAGTCCTTCGCGGCATAAACTATCTTCTCCACCGTTTTGGGGAGACTCTTTTCGCTGATAATTCCGAGCGGCGAGGCTAACGTCTCAAACCTGTCGCACATGGCAAGCCCCGTGCGGGAATCGCCGTAATCTACCGCCAAAATCTTCATTCCTTTTCCTCTTTCTCTATTCTTTCCTTCTTTGCTTGAAGAAGCGCCGCGATATCGTGGCGGCGGTAATCAATACAAATTTTCATTTCTTCTTCTATGGCACGCACCATCTCGCGCCAATCTATCTTTACATAATCGACTATATCGAAAGGTTCTATATCGCGCATCTCGTGATAATAGCCACCTGTTTTCAGCTCACCGTAGCTTTCGGTTTCGAGCGGAGCAAGACGACTGCGAAGAATTATATCGCGCCTTCCGTTTTCATCAAAGGTTTCCTTGGGAGGGTGATGGCATATTTCGCCACTGAAAAAGCTTTTCATTCCTCGCCCCTCTTTCTTTCTAAAAGTCTACCACGAAAGAGCAAAAGCCGCAAGGGGAGACTAAACCCAAAGACGCTACGAATAGCTTACTAATAAACGTCCGCCGCAAATATGCGGCGGACGTTGTCTGTTGAGTAAGCAAAAGCTAATACTATCTAAAATATAATAGAGAAAGCGCAATAAGCAGCTGACCGACGTAGTAAAGAAGCAGATTAGCCGTGCGAAGGCTTGCTTTTGCTGTTTGCCGAAGGTGTTGAGTATCATAATTACGTCACTTGCAAGGAACAACACCGCGCCGATAAAGAACAGAAGACTGCTTGATAATAATGTTTGACTGCCGAATGCGGAAATTAGATTGCCCGCGGCAACAGCGGTCATAACCGAGATGATTCCGATATACAGAATACCAAAAATTTTGAAAGACTTTTTGATTTCGCCGAGCGTTTTAAATATCCATAAAAGAAGAAGCGCCGCGAGAATCAATCCTGCTATCAGGCTCCAGACAAGATAGCTTGATATTGTTATCAATGCCGCAAGATACAAAATGTGCCCTGCGAGAAACGCCGCCACGCCCGCAAGAAAGATAGTCTGACCCTTCTTTTCAAACAAAAAACGCAGGTTTAAAAGGATATCTCCGAGCGCACCGAGCAACAGACCTATTGTGATTAGCCGCGCAAAATCAGCATTGTCAGATACCGTCGCGCAGAGGAACCCAATAATAACGAATACAACCGAAGCACAACCCTTTAAAACAACCGCCGGAAGATACTTCTTTTTGCTTTCAACCACGATAAAGGCAATTTGAATAATTAAGCCGATAATGCAAGGCGCTAAGTACAGCATACAAAAACCTCTTTTCAATAAGCTGGGGTTCTACGTTTACTAAAAGTATATCACTTTGAGCGAAAGTGAGCAATCCAAAATGCAAAAAGCAGAAGAGCTTTATTCAAGCGTCTTCTGCTTTGTTTTTTATGAGACCTCTTTCAAAAATTGGTGTCAAAATGGTGTCAATTTAGCACAATTGCATTTTGCTTTCTTAAAATATCCCCCTATTTTAGGCACTTTTTCGCGTCCGCTCAGTCCAGCGGCTTCATTGTGGGGATTTTAGCAGCGTCACATTCAATACTATACAACATCATACGATACCCTACCTTTTGAATCAGCCCATCGGCGACGGTTTAACGATACTCTTTGGTGTTCTACCTTTGGCCTGTTGGCCGTGGAGTAAATCGTGGCGTAAGTGGTGTAAGCCTCAAATGTGAGGCACCAGAAATTACGCGAAAGTATTGTACCATATTTATCTCGGTTCCGCAACGGATTCCTTTATTTTTGATCGCCAGTCCGAGAAATTCTTATGTATAACAGCAAGATCATCGTCCTCGTCAGATGAAATATATATGTGCGCTTTCTGGAAAGCTTTCTTTATCTCACGGGCGTATGCCGTCTCTTTCATATCCTTATTGTGAGGGATTCGGATCAGTTTGATGTGTCTCTTGCTGCATATGTAATCTTTAACAGCTCCAGCTCTTGTTGCACCGGAAGACTCTATTGCAAGCCCTAATTCCGGGATATATGCTTCGAGCGGAATGCCAATCTCTGCGTCAGAATTGATTATAGGCTTCATGCCTTGGCGACCGGCATAAAGGATGATGAGAAGTTGAGGTACAAGTTCATGGAACTCTTTCTCACAAACCGAGCATCCTAAACCGTCTATTGCCCTGTCGCGGATGCGCGCCTTCCATTGATGCCCGTAAGCACATTTCCACCAGACGCTGCGCAGTGAATTTCTCGAAATGCTTTCAGGCATGATTCCTTTGTTTTTCTCCGTGTCCCATTCGCACATAAGCGCCGGGTCCGTCGTTGCAAGG
>CAZUOY010000003.1:0-69810 GCA_964622315.1 uncultured Oscillospiraceae bacterium
TTCGAACTCCGGACACCCTGCTTAAAAGGCAGGTGCTCTGCCGACTGAGCTAATATCTCATATTAAAAAATGCTCAAAGAGCCTTACTATAATATCAAAAACGGCTAATGTTGTCAATAAGATTTTAATTAGGTTATGTGTAATTCTGAATGAAAAACAGTCCGTATCGGTGAGTGCCGAATACGGACTGTTCAATTTTAGTTCAGTTGCGTCTACAGCGCCTTACTTTCTATTTCGCTCAGCGCCTTTTTAAGAAAGTCGTCTATCGGCATTGCGCCGCCGTCGCCTTCCTTGCGAGAACGCACGGAAACTGATTTTTCAGTCGCCTCTTTATCACCAACAACGAGCATATACGGTATCTTCTGAAGCTGTGCTTCGCGGATTTTATAGCCCATCTTTTCGTTGCGCTTGTCGGCTGTTACGCGTATGCCGGCGCCGCTCAAAAGCTTAACCACCTCGTCGGCATAGTCGTGATGGTTTTGTGAGATAGGTACGACCATCGCCTGAACGGGAGACAGCCAAAGCGGAAACGCGCCCGCGAAGTGCTCGGTAAGAATGCCTATAAAGCGCTCGATAGAGCCGAAGACCACGCGGTGTATCATCACGGGGCAGTGCTTAGCGCCGTCCTCACCGACATATTCAAGATTAAAGCGTCCGGGCAACTGATAATCAAGCTGAATTGTTCCGCACTGCCAGGTGCGCTTTAGACTGTCGCTAATGTGGAAGTCAAGCTTCGGGCCATAGAATGCGCCATCGCCGGGATTAACGGTGTATTCCTTGCCAATGCTTGTTATTGCGTCCGCAAGCGCCGCCGTCGCTATATCCCAATCCTCCGTGGAGCCTATGTGGTCATCGGGCATTGTGGAAAGCTCAATTTTATACTCAAGCCCAAAGAGAGAATAGACCTCGTCGAAAAGTCGGGCAATGCGTATAACCTCCTGCTTTATCTGCTCTTTGGTAAGGAGGATATGTGCGTCGTCCTGTGTAAAGCAGCGAACGCGGAACATTCCGTGCAACGCGCCCGAAAGCTCATGACGGTGTACAAGACCAAGCTCGCCGTAACGAAGCGGAAGGTCGCGGTAAGAGTGAGGCTCAAGGTCATAGACAAGAATACTTCCCGGGCAGTTCATCGGTTTAATGGCGAAATCCTCGTCATCAATTACGGTAGTATACATATTGTCCTTATAGTGTTCCCAATGACCGGAGGTCTCCCAAAGGGTGCGGCGCATAATCTGCGGCGTTGATATTTCAAGATAGTTCCACTTCTTGTGAACCTCGCGCCAATAGTCTATGAGGGTGTTCTTTAAAACCATACCGTTCGGTAAATAGAAGGGGAAGCCGGGAGCCTCGTCGCGGAAAGCGAAAAGGCCAAGCTCGCGTCCGAGCTTACGGTGGTCACGCTTCTTCGCTTCCTCAAGCATTTCGAGGTATTCCTTAAGCTGCGAGGATTTCGGGAAGGCTATGCCGTATACGCGCTGAAGCATCTTGTTCTTCGCGTCCGCGCGCCAATATGCGCCCGTTACGTTCAAGAGCTTTACAGCCGCAAGCCCACCCGTGCTCATAAGGTGAGGACCTGCGCAGAGGTCGCAGAAATCGCCCTGCTCGTAAAAGCTTATCGCCGCGCCCTCGGGCAACTCGCGGATAAGCTCCTCCTTATATTCATTGCCAGCCATCTTTTTAAGCGCCTCGTCACGAGGTAGTTCGAAACGCGAAATCGGCTCGTCAAGCTTAACTATACGGGCTATTTCCTCGTCTATTTTTTCCAGAATTTCGGGAGTCAGCACAGTGTCACAGTCTATGTCATAATAGAAACCGTTCTCTATAGCAGGACCAATCGTGAATTTCGTGTCGGGATAAAGATGCTTAACCGCCTCGGCGAGAACATGGCTGCCCGTGTGCCAAAAGGCGTGCTTTCCGCCCTCGCTGTCGAAGGTGAGTATCTCCACCTCACAGTCCCTTTCCACCGCGGTGCGAAGGTCGCAAAGCTCGCCGTCTATCTTGCACGCGCACGCCGCCTTGTATAGTCCCATGCCGATAGATTTCGCTATCTCCGCTACGCTTATGCCCTTTTCAAATTCCTTTACGTCACCCTTAAGTGATACTCTAACTGCGCTCATAATATATCCTCCGAGTATAAAATAATAATATTTTACAATGTGTAAAACGGGAAAAGGAAAAATAAAAAAGCCTCATCCCTAAAACGGGATGAAGCGAAAGCTCCACGGTTCCACCCGATTTGCGCAAACGCGCCCCTCGAAAGCGGGTGTAACGTCCCGCGAAAACGGCGCCGTTTTGCGGCGCGCTCGAACAGCGGTGCGTTTCCGTTAGGCGGTATGTCCTTTACAGCATTCGGACACTCTCTTTACCGTTACGCGGGCGTTTGTCTGTCGTCAACGCTTTAATTTATGTTTGATTTATAGCACATTACTCTCCACTTTGTCAAGCGAAAGGGGAGTCCCCTATTTTGGTATTGACAAAGCTGTTACAAAACCTTTACAATATATAAGGATATTTATTACAAGGCGTATTATTATTTTGCCTTGTTTTAACCATACCAAACTAAACAAATCAGGAAGGACCATAAAACAATGGGCGCAGTACTCTATGTTGTTTTAGCGGTTGTCGCAGCGCTTATAGTCGGCGCGGCGAGTTTTTATGGAGGAGTTCTATATCGCAAAAAGGTTGCCGAAGCAAGAATAGGCTCGGCCGAGGATGAAGCTAAGAGAATAGTAAACGACGCTATAAAATCCGCTGAACAAAAGCGAAAGGAAGTTGTGCTTGAAGCAAAGGATGAAATCTTCAAAATGCGCAACGAATCCGACCGAGAGCTTCGCGAGAGAAGAAACGAGGTTCAACGTCAGGAAAACCGCATAATTCAAAAAGAAGAAAACTTAGACAAAAAGATTACCCAGTTTGAAGCAGACGAGGCAAAACAACAAAAACGCGTATCCGAGCTTAATAAAAAGCTTGAGGAGGTCGAAACCGTAAAAAAGAGCCAGTTCGAGATGCTTGAGAGAATCTCGAAATTCTCGGCGGAACAGGCGAAGGAGCTTCTTCTCGCCCAACTCGACAGCGAGCTTTCCCACGAGAAGGCGGTGCGCATAAACTATTACGAGCAGCAGCTTAAGGACGATTCCGATTCAATGGCCCGCGACATTCTCGGGCTTGCGATTTCCCGTTGCGCTACCGACTTTACCTCGGAAGCGACCGTCTCGGTCGTGGCGCTTCCCAACGACGAAATGAAGGGTCGGATAATCGGGCGAGAGGGCAGAAACATAAGAGCTCTTGAAACCGCAACGGGCGTTGACCTCATTATTGACGACACACCCGAGGCGATTACTGTCTCCTCCTTTGACCCCATAAGACGCGAAGTTGCGCGTCTTGCGCTTGAAAAGCTTATCTTTGACGGGCGCATACACCCCGCGCGCATAGAGGAAATGGTCGATAAGGCACAGCGCGAGGTTGACCAGAGAATCAAAAAAGAGGGCGAAAGGGTTGTCCTCGAAATCGGCGTTCACGGCATACACCCCGAGCTTGTTAAGCTTCTCGGACGCCTTTGCTACCGCACAAGCTATGGACAAAACGTTCTTCAGCATAGCGTAGAGGTATCTTTGCTTGCGGGAATGATAGCCTCAGAAATAGGTCTTGACCCGACGCTTGCGCGCCGCGCGGGACTTCTTCACGACATTGGCAAGGCGCTTGACCACGAGATGGAGGGAACCCACGTTCAGCTCGGTCTTGAAGTGGCGCGGCGCTATAAGGAAAGCCCCGAAATCTGCCACGCAATTGAAGCGCACCACGGCGACGTAGAGGCACATTCCACACTGGTTTATATCATTATGGCGGCGGACGCAATATCAGCGGCGCGTCCGGGTGCGAGAAGCGAAAATCTCGACAACTATATCAAGCGTCTTGAAAAGCTTGAGGAGATAGCGAACAGCTTCGACGGCGTCGAGCGTTCCTTCGCCATTCAAGCCGGACGCGAGGTCAGAATTATGGTTAAGCCCGATATTATCGACGACGATAAGCTTACGATTGTCGCTCACGACATAGTAACGCAGATTGAAAACGAGCTTAATTACCCGGGTCAGATTAAGGTAAATGTAATTCGCGAGAGCCGAGCAATCGACTACGCGAAGTAAAACGGCAAAGCGACTTGTTCCGTCATCCTGCGCTTCGCGGGATGACGGAATTTTTGCAGGACAGGTATAATGAATTCATTTGTAAACACATTTTTTAATTCAAAGAGGATTCTTAAGGACTTTGAGCCGTGCGGTGAGCGTCCGAGTGACAGGGATATGCTTCGGCGTACCCTTCAAGTGGCGTGGCCGTCTATGCTGGAGTCTTTTCTTATTGCTGTAGTCGGGGTTATTGATACCCTTATGGTAAGCCAGCTTGGCGATTATGCTATAGCCGCCGTGGGGCTTACAATCCAGCCTAAAATGCTGGGGCTTGCGGTGTTCTTTGCGCTTTCGGCGGCTGTTTCCGCTCTGGTTGCGCGAAGAAAGGGCGAGGGCGACAGAGAAAGCGCCGTAAGGGTACTGAAGATGTCGCTTGTGGTAACGGCGGTGCTTACGGCGGTTGTAACCTTTGTTAGCGTCTACTTTGCAGACGAGATAGTGCATCTTGTCGGCTCAGAGCCCGAAACCCACGAATACGCCGTAGAGTACACACGTATAATTATGGGCGGTATCGTTTTTAATGTTTTCTCAATGGTTATAAACGCCGCGCAAAGAGGAACAGGCAACACGAAGATAGCTATGCGTACAAACCTTACAAGCAACCTTGTAAACGTAGTTTTCAACTATCTTCTTATCGGCGGCAAGCTGGGCTTTCCGGCGCTTGGCGTGAGAGGCGCGGCTATAGCGACGGTAATCGGTACAATAGTGGCGTTCTGTATGTCGGTAGCGTCAATACTCCACCGCGACGGCTATATCTTTATAGGGTTAAAAACAGATAGAATCTACGAGGCGCGTTCGGCTAAGTCGCTGGTTTCCATTGGCTCAAGCACCTTTCTTGAACAGCTTTTCCTTCGCTTCGGCTTCCTTGTTTTTGCCGTCATTATTGCGAATCTCGGCATGACCGCCTTCTCCACCCACCAAATAGGAATGAATATGATGACGATTTCCTTTGCCTTCGGCGACGGTCTTTCCGTGGCGTCTGTGGCGCTCGTCGGGTATTCCCTCGGAGAAAAGCGCCCGGATATGGCGCAGATATACGGCTCATACTGCCAGCGGTGCGGCGTAATATGCTCCTCGGTGCTTAGTTTAATCTTTATCTTTTTAGGCAAACAGATATTTATGCTATTTTCAGATACGCCGCAGATTATCGAGGACGGCGCGCTAATTATGAAGATTCTTACCGTTATCGTCTTCTTTCAGATTTCTCAGGTCATCTATTCAGGCTGTCTTCGCGGAAGCGGCGACGCGAAATTTACCGCACTTGTCTCCTTCCTCAATATCGGTATACTTCGCCCCGCCATCGCGTTTATCATCTGTAATATCCTTAACTTAGGTCTTGTCGGCGCGTGGGCAGGCATAGCGGTTGACCAGCTTGTTCGGCTTATTATGACCTCAGTTCGTTTCAAACGCGGCAAATGGATGAAGCTTAAGATATAGCTTTTCTTGACACAGCGGGCTATAATATGTAATATAAGTATGATTTAATTTATATATTAAATATGAACGGCAATCAATTCAGAAAGGAAAGTCGTTATGATAAAAATCGCCACCCCAATGGGTAAAGTTACGCTGACAAACGATTATTTCGCGTCGCTCGTCGGTAACCTCACTTCCGACTGCTACGGAGTGAAGGGTATGGCAACGAGCGGACCTGCGGACGGAATTAGAGCGCTTTTTTTCGGAAGGAATCTTCCCGAACGCGGAGTTAAGGTTTTCGAGCAGGAAAAAAAGCTTTACATCGAGCTTCACATTAAGGTCGTTTACGGAGTAAATATCTCCGCTATTGTTGATAGCATAGCGCATAAGGTGAAGTATGCCGTAGAGGAAGCGACAGGTCTTACCGTTGGTACGGTAAACGTGTTCGTTGACGAGATGGCGGCGGAATAACAAGCGGAGGAATTAAAAGATATGATAAGCGGAGCACAGTTACGCGACGCCATTATTTCCGGCGCCAACAATATAATTAACTTAAAAAGCTCGGTTGACGAGCTTAATGTATTTCCCGTTCCCGACGGTGACACTGGCACAAATATGTCTATGACCATCGGCTCGGCTATTCCCGAGCTTCAAAACCTTCCCGACAGCTGCTCGGTCGAACAGGCTTCTCAGGTCGCCGCGTCGGCGTTGCTTCGCGGCGCACGCGGAAATTCAGGCGTTATCCTCTCCCTTCTTTTCAGAGGCTTCTCACGCGCCCTTCAGGGCAAAAACGAGGCTTCAAGTGAGGATTTATACTTTTCTCTTTGTAAGGGCGTAGAAGCGGCATACAAGGCGGTTATGAAGCCTACCGAGGGGACGATACTTACGGTCGCGCGTGAGGCGAGCGAAAAGGCGGCTATCGTTTATGAAACGATTGAACCCGTAAAGCTTTGGGAGGTTATTGTGGAGCAGAGCAAGGAAACCCTGCTTCGCACACCCGAAATGCTTCCCGTACTTAAAAAGGCGGGCGTGGTTGATTCCGGCGGACAGGGACTTGTGTTTATCTTCGAGGGTATGCTCACATTCTTTAAAACAGGCAAGATAGTAAAGAGTGACGACGAACCGAAGAAAAAGTCGAAAACCTCTGCTCCGAAGTTCGACAGGGGCGCATATTCGGACGACACCGAGTTTGATGCGGTTAACCATTACTGCACCGAGTTTATCGTTCTTAAGGACAAAAATGCTGATTACAAGCGTCTTCGCGCTTATCTTGAGTCTATTGGCGTAAGCGTCGTTGCGGTAGAAGACGAGGAGATTATCAAGTGCCACGTACATACCAAAGACCCGGGCAAGGCGCTCAGCGAGGCGGTGACTCACGGACAGCTTACAAAGCTGAAAATAGAGAATATGCTCGTTCAGAATGACACGCTCAAAAAGGAGCGCGCCGCCGCGGAAAAGGAAGCAAAGAGCGATAAAACCGCCGAGTTTCCTTATGTAGCGCCTGACGAGAGCGTTGAGTTCGGCTTTGTGTCGGTTTGCACCGGCGAAGGAATAAAGCAGCTCTTTATCGACCTTGGAGTTAATCAGGTCGTAAGCGGCGGGCAGACAATGAACCCCTCAACCGATGACATATTGGGTGCGATTCAAGCGACGGCGGCGAAGAATGTGCTGGTTCTCGCTAACAATAAGAATATAATTATGGCGGCGGAGCAAGCTTGCAAGCTCGCCGACCGTAAGGCGGTTGTGCTTATGGCGCGCACCATTCCGCAGGGCGTTTCCGCTATGATAGCCTTTGACCCCGACGCTTCGCTTGAGGATAACCTTATAGCTATGAATGCGGCGGCTGAAAGGGTAACAACCGGACAGATAACCTTTGCCGCGCGCGACAGCGATTTTGACGGGCACGACATAAAAGAGGGCGAAATCCTTGCTATCTCCAACGGTAAGCTTCTTTTCACCGAAAAGGAGGTTTCAAAGTCTGCCATAAAGCTTGCTCGAAAGATAATTACGAAATCAACCGAGTTTGTAACGGTTATCTACGGTGAGGACATCTCCGAGGCTGAGGCGGAGGAGGTCGGCGACGCTATAAAGAAAACCCTTTCCCCGAACGCGGAGCTTACCCTTGTAAACGGCGGACAGCCCGTTTATTATTACTACATCTCAGCAGAATAAAGACCTATGTCGGATTCGGTTTACAACGAAAAAGATATTAAATATTTAAAGGGCGTCGGAGAAAAAAGAGCCGAGCTTTTCAAAAAGCTCGGCGTTTCCACCGTGGGCGCCCTTTTGCGTTACTATCCGCGAAGCTATATTGATTTGTCTGAGACCTGCGCCGTCGCGGAGGCTCCGCTTGCGGAGCCGTGCGCCGTTCGCGCTACCGTGTACGCGAAGGGCGCGCCCGTAAGGGTACGCGGCGGCAAGACGATAATTAAGGTTAAAGCGGGCGACCAGACAGGCGAGCTTGTTATTACCTATTTCAACAACAAATTTGCGCCCTCTGCGCTTACAATAGGCGAGAGCTATATCTTCTACGGGCGAGTTTCGGGAAATCTTCTCTCGCGTGAAATAATTAATCCTATTGTTATCAAACGCGAGGAGGCAGGTACGCTCATTCCGCAATATCCGCTGACGGCGGGAATAAGCTCGCGAGTTATAGGAAACTGCGTAAAAAACGCACTTTCTCTTTACGAAGATGAGATTGAGGAGACTCTGCCTCGGGATATCACCGAGAAATACAATCTCATACAAAGGAAAAAAGCGGTACACGACATACATTTCCCTGCGTCACAAGCAAACGCGAAGAACGCGCGGGACAGGCTTATTTTTGAGGAGCTGCTTACCCTTCAATTAGGCCTGAGGCTTATGAAAAGGCGCAAACGCGCCGTTACTTCAATTAGGTTTTCACATAATTGCTCCGACGAATTTCAAAACTCGCTTCCGTTCGCTCTGACAGGCGCTCAGAGGCGCTGTATTGACGAGATAGAGGCGGACGTGATAAAGCCGAACCCAATGAGCCGATTGCTTCAAGGCGACGTAGGAAGCGGTAAGACGGTAGTTGCGGCGGCGGGTATCTTTTGCGCGAAGAAAAGCGGCTTTCAAAGCGCTTTTATGGCGCCGACCGAGATTCTCGCCAATCAGCATGCCAACACACTTTCAGCGCTTCTTTCACCGTTTGGCGTGACGGTGGGGCTTCTTACAAGCTCTGTTAAAGGAAAACCGCGTGAGCTTCTGCTTGATTCGGTGCGGCGCGGCGAAACCGACCTTGTCGTGGGCACACATGCGCTCATTGGCGATGCGGTGGAGTTTAATAAGCTCGGCTTTGTCGTGGCTGACGAACAGCACCGCTTCGGTGTCGGTCAACGCGCGAGTCTTTCACAGAAAGGCGAACATCCACATCTTCTTGTTATGTCGGCTACGCCTATTCCGCGTACGCTTGCCTTGATAATTTACGGTGACCTTGATATATCAACGCTCGACGAACTGCCTCCGGGGCGAAAACCCATAAAGACATATCTTGTGTCGGATGAGCTTAGAGAGCGGTATCTCGGCTATGTTCGCAAGGAGGTGGCTGCGGGGCGGCAGGCGTACATCGTCTGTCCGCTTGTTGAGGAGAGCGAAGCGCTTGAGAACACCCTTTCCGCCACCGAGTACAAGGAGGAGCTGGAGAGCAAATATCTTTCCGACTTAAATGTTGGGCTTATTCACGGCAAAATGAAGCCAAAGGATAAGGCGGCGGTTATGGACAAATTTAAGAATAAGCAGATTGACGTGCTCGTTTCCACAACGGTTATTGAGGTGGGTGTGGACGTGCCGAACGCCACGGTAATGATAATTGAAAATGCCGAACGGTTCGGACTTTCCACGTTACATCAGCTCCGCGGAAGGGTCGGGCGCGGCGGCGACGAAAGCTGTTGTGTGCTGGTTTCCTCAGCGAAGGGTGAAAATGTGAAGGCACGGCTAAGGATAATGACAAGAACGGGCGACGGCTTTGAAATAGCGAAGGCTGACCTTGCCACCCGCGGACCCGGCGACTTCTTCGGGAAGCGTCAGCACGGCTTGCCGGAGCTTTCAATTGCGGACCTTGCAAGTGACGAACGTGTGCTTAAGAACGCCTCAGACGCCGCGACAGAAATTTTTGAAAGCGACCCGGAGCTTTTGCTGGACAGACATGTAGGACTTGGTCGCGAAGTATTTAGTATGTTCAGCGAAAGCGGCGATACCCTGAACTGACACGAGGTGTAGAATGATAAAAAAGAATCTACAAAGAATACTATGCTTTATAATTTCGGCGGCGCTCTGCGCTTCGCCCGTTTTTGCGCTCGATTTCGGCTTTGATATAGATGAACCGCTGTCCGAGTGTGTGTATCTTGTCTGCCGCGATACAGGGCAGGTGGTATATGAAAAGAACGCGGAGGAAAGAGTAACCCCCGCGTCTACAACCAAAATTATGTCAGCGGCGCTTGCTATGTCGCTTTGCGCTGACCTTGACGGCACTGTGGTAACGGCTGAGGACGACCTTTGGGACGAATTTACCGGACTTAATGTTTCCTCCTGCGGGCTTGTGGGCGGCGAGGAGCTAACGATGCGCGAGCTTATATACTGCATGCTTATTCCTTCCGCGAACGAGGCGGCGAGCATGGTAGCGTCCTATTATGGCTATGACGAGTTCGTGCGGCAGATGAACGCTAAAGCGGAGGAACTCGGCTGCACAAACACCCACTTTACGAATCCGCACGGCGTTTTTACGGAGAATCACTACACCAGTGCGCGTGATATGTATCTTATAACCGAGTGGGCGCTCACAATACCGGGCTTTTGGGAGATATCACAGCAAAGCGAGTTTACGCTTCGTGCTACAAATAAATGCGACGAGGAAAGAACCTATCCGTCAACCAATAAAATGCTGGTGCCTAACAGCGGCTATTATACAAGCTATGTAAAGGGAATAAAGACGGGAACGCTTGAAACAGGACGCTATCTTGTTTCCGCCGCGCAAAAGGACGGCTTTACATATATCCTTGTTCTTCTCGGCGCGCCGATTGAAGCCAGCGCACGTTTTTGGGGAGAGGGAGTTTCAAGCTACACCGACACAAGGCTCATCTACGACTGGGCGTTCGAGAACCTTACACTAAAGTCCGCCGTAGCGGATACAGTGCCGATAGCCGAGATATCACTGAAGTATGCCTCGAAGCGAGACAGCCTCATACTCTATCCAGGAGCCGACATCTACACCCTTGCGAATGTGAACAACGCTGAGGAGCCGACGGTTGAGTTTAAGCCTGTTGTACCAGAGAGCGTTAAGGCGCCGATAGAGGCTGGCGACGAACTGGGCGAAGCAGAGGTTATATATAACGGTGAGAGTCTCGGAGTGATACCGCTCGTCTCAAAAGAAGCGATAGAGTTCAGCAGGTTTTCGTATATAATGGAGAATTTAGCCGACATCTTCACTTCAAAGACAGCGAAGATAATCTACCTGATTATACTTATAATCGTGCTGTTCTATATATGGTATATGAAGGTGCTTGTTCCGCGACAAAAGCGAAAGAGAAGGAAGAAGCGTTCAAGGTGAAAGAAAAGCCGCACCCTTAAGGTGCGGCTTTAAATATTTAAATAATGCTAATCTTCGTCCTCGTCGTCTTCGTCGTCTTCCTCGACCTGTTTACCGCGGCGGCTTTGTTTCGCCGCTTTCTTTTCGGCTTTAAGACGTTCCTTTTCGGCGAGCTTTGCAAGACGCATCTCCTCACGTGCTTCCTTTTTGGAAAGCACGGGTTCTTCGTCGTCCTCGAAGTCGTCCTCGTCCGCTTCTTCCTCATCCTCGTCGTAATCGTCGTATCTTTCCTCGGCGGCAAGCTTTGGAATGGCGATGTTTCTGTTTTCGCCGTAGATATCAGGTCCTGAAATTATGACGTTATATTTATGAGCGCTTTTTTCAAGCACCAGCATATCGCTTTCGATACCAAGGTCCGGCAGAAGCTCCTCGTCTATTTCTTCCTCGACATATACCTGCGCGCGCTTAGAAGAATTTGTGAAAAGCCAGGTGAGGAATATGGCAAGAACAACAAGGGCTATCAGTATAAAGCAAGGAATGCCAAAGGAGGTGAGAGTGTGTATGGATTGCGACAATGTGTCGGGCGTAGAGGTGTCAAAAAAGCCACAGGAATTAAAATAGAAGGTAAGCGCCAGGCCCATTATCAGCACGGTGAGGCTTGCTATAATCTTTTTGCTGAGCGAGGTGGTTACCGCGAGCGGCGCCACTGTTATGCAAAGCAGATACATTACCGCGATAACAAGCAAACGTATAAGCAGCGATACCTCGGCGGAATAGAAAGAAAAGAGAGTGAAGGAGCCTACGCCGAGCATAAATACAAAGCCAAAAGCGAAGGACAGAACCGCGGCAAGCACCGCAAGCGTCAAGCGGTTAAAAACTATCCTTCCCGTGCCAAGACCCATCTTGTAAAAGAGATACCAGCGGTTGTTCGTTATGCCGTCCACACAGAGAATAGCGGGAACGAAAAGCATGGAAACGGTTATAAGCGTAAGCGCCGTTAATGTGTAAACGTACATTACGCCGGTCATATCACTGAATAGATATTCCGCAACAACGAAGGGTAGGTAAGGGCTGTAGCGGGCGAGAATGCTCACTATACCGAAGGAAACCGCCGCAAGAACGAAGCCGTAGAAAATTACGTAGCCTATCGTCGCCTTATAGCGTTTTGCGAAAAGACCGTAAAGAGAGTTTCTCATATACCGCGGAGCACCTCCTTACTTGCAATTTCAAAGGATTTTTCGTCAAGAACAATTGAACGGTGGTCCGCCCCGTTGCGAAGCGCGTCCTTTAAAAGTGAATCGAGGTCAATATCTCCCTCGTGTTTTTTAAGAAGGTAAACGAGGTTGCCGTTGGTAAGCGCCGAAACATTCGGGTAGTGCTGAACAAAGAATTCGACCGTTTCGTCAGGCTTGCTACTGGTGAAGGACATAATTCCAAGACAGAACTTGTCGAGGAACTGTTTATAGCTGCCGTCAAAAACCACCCTTCCCGAGCGAATGGCGATGACCCTGTTCGCTACCGTCGCCATAAGGTGCTCAGAGCAGCTTGAGAGGAGAACTCCCTTTCCCTCGCTCATAAGCTTGGCGAAGATTCTGCGCGCAAGCATATCGTCGGCGTGTGTTACCTTAAACTGCGGGTCATTGATTATTATGCAGCTTACAAAGGGGTTTAACGCCGCGGATAGCGCTAAAAGAAGTATGCGTTTGTTATGGGTAAGCTCTTTTGTGCCCACGTCTGCCCAGTCGGAAATTCCCATCTGGCTAAGCAGAATTTGAAGCATATCCTCGTTGTCGTAATCCTCGTTATCACCCGCAAGGTCTATGTTGCCTAAGGCGAAAAGAAGATACTCCATAACGGTAAACTCTGTCGGAAGCATAGAATCATTACCGATATACAGCACGTCGTGGTCATAGCCGCCCTCTGTTTCGCTAAGCTCAACCTCGTCGCTTCTGTAATCGGCAAGCTCGCCGATAGCCTTTGAAAGCGCGTAGCTTGCGAGCTTAACGTCGCTTATTAGCGCGGTGCAGCTTGAGGCGTGAACGGTGATATCGACGTTATCGTACATAAGATACGGCTGACCGCCGCTTTTTAAAAGGTAGTAGTCGGCGCTTAATCCGCTCGCCTTTAGGCAAAACACCTTTTTACTTGGTGCAAGGTTATTCTCATTAAAAACCCTGTTATAGCTGTTGGCGAGAACCGAACGGCTCATTTCCTCGGCTATTTTAAAGATTTCCTCTGTGTTCTGCGGTGTTTCATGCTGTGCGGCAATACGTTCTATCGCGCCGGAAAGGCTTTCTGCGTTGTTATCCGATTCGGCAATGGGCGCAGTCTCGAAATCATCGCTGAATTCAAATTGCGGCACATTCTCCTGTGCGCTTTCGGGTTCGGCTTCAAATTCAAAGTCGTTTTGCGGTTCAGTTTCCTGCGCTTGTTGAGTAAAATCATTTGGTACGTCGCTGACGTTATCCAACAAGGCTGTGTCGGTGGCGACAGCGCCGAAGGAGGCGAACTGCGGAAAGCCGTTGGGTACATTGGAAGCGGGCGGCTCATTTACGACGCTTGGCTCGGTGCTATCGTTCGCATCGTTTAAAGCGGCTTCCTGCGCAAGAGAATCAGGTTCTGTAATACTTTCAGGAAGTTCGGTATTCAGAACAGCTTCCACCGCGGTATCGTTTGCAAATTCTTCATTAATCAAATGTTCAAATGCAGTGGGCTGTTCACCGTAAGAGGTGTCAAAATCATTAAATATCGGCGGCGCGGTATTGTTGCTTACTGTTTTATCTTCAACTGTCGCTTCGGGTTCACTGTATATTTCAGGAGGTACAAGACTGCTGAAGATATCCTCAGGCTGTGAAGCGGCGGCAGGGGCTTCAAAGGGTACGAAAGCATCGGGGAGCAGCGTTTCTGTCACTGTCGGTTCTTCAAAAGCCGCGGACGCGGGTGCGCTAACACTTGAGGGCTCCTCGAATGCGGCTGGTGCGGGTGCGCTAACACTTGAGGGCTCCTCGAATGCGGCTGGCGCATATTCCTCTACGGATTTCTCTATATTGGCAGAAGCCTCAAGAGGCTGATGCTCTACAGGCTCGGGCGCTCTTTGAGGTGTGGCTTCTTCCGTGTGAACAGACTGCTGTGGGGGAGGAGCCGTTGCCGAGTTATAATCATCATATACGGGCATCGCATATTTTCTCGTAAATGAGTTCTCCTCAAAACGAGGAACGTATGGTGCATAAGGCTCGCTTTGGACAGTCGCGCTATTGGGCGCATAGGTTTGTGCGACAGTCGCCTGTGCCGTCGGCTGACCTGTTATAGGCTGAAACACAGGTGCGGAAGCGTTACCGGCGTAGCTGTTCGCCTGCGGCGGCTGTACAGCGGGCTGATAGTTATATGGGGCGTAATCGGCGGACGGCGTTTGGCTCGTGGGCTGATAGCCGTTATATTGTGCATAATCGACAGGCGCTGTCTGCTCAGTGGGCTGATAGCCATTATATTGCGCGTAATCGACAGGCGCTGTCTGCATGGGTCGGTAGCCGCCGTTTTCATATGTGGGCGCTGTAGGCTCCGCTTCGGGAAGCGGCGAATAGCTTGTATAATCGCTCGGCGCAACGTAGGGTTGAGCGTAGGGCTCAGTCGGTGAGGGCATTATCGGTGCGGTGGGCTGAGCGGGAGCATAACCGCCGTAATAATCGGTCTGCGGCGCATAAGGGAAAGCGCTCGGCTGAGGCGTGCTTTGTGAATAGTCCGGCGCGGGAGTGTAGGGGTATTGCGTCGGGTAATAGCTCTCTTGCGGATAGTTAGAAGCCGCATAAGGATTAAAGCCGTTATCCTGCCCATAGGGGGCATAATAAGGCTGAGCTTGTGTATTTACGTCAGTTTCGTTCGGGTTTCCCGCGTTCCACGCGCCGTATTCGGGCGCTTTCGCGGGCTCCTCCGTCTCGGGAGTATATGAATAGTACGGCATATTCGGATTATAGTAATTATCTGCCATCGTTCAACCCCTCTTTTGATAATTCGCTTAATTATAGCATAGCTTGTAATATGTTTTCAATTATATTATATATATTTTATTTATTTTATATATAATACACAATTTATTTCGGTTTGTAAATGCTTACAATTAAAGTTATCATTTTTAGTCAGCAAAAGACATAAAAAGGAAAACCCTGCCATTAAGCAAGGTTTCAAAACAATACTTTAGCTTACTTCAGACGAACTAAAGAGTTAAGCTCAAAGGAATAGATAATTATCTCCTTAACGGGCTTCTCCAGCCGCTTATTCAGCGCGCGTTCATAAAGTGAAAGCTGCGCACTGTAGCGGTCGACAAGCTCATCAGCTGTTTTAACGCGGTCCGATTTGTAATCTATTAAAACCGCGCCGTCCTCCTCTAATAAAACACAGTCTGCAATGCCCTGAATAAGCACGGTTCCGTCTGTGTCACCGCTTAGCGGAAAGATAGAGGAAGCGAAAACGGCGTCAATGAACGCAAATTCGCGAAGACAGCGCGGCGCGGCAACTATTCGTCTGCCAAGCTCGCCCGCAAACAGTCGTTCCAGCTTTTCAATGCTGACGCTTTCAGCCGAAACTGGGTCAATATATTCTCCCTTAACCAACCGTTCAAGCTCTGCTTTTGCCGATACCGCGGCGGCGCGATAGTCGGCGAGCTGCATAAACAGGTGTATTGCCGTTCCCTTTTCCGCGCCAGAAAGAGCAGCTCTCGCGAAGGTCGGTTTATAAAGTGACGCGCCCGACTTATGTGAAAGCTCGCTTACCGAAAGCTTGGTGGGTATTCCGAACAAAGCCTCGTTTTTATAGCGGAAGCTGAGCTTTCTGTCTATTTCCGTTACTGTTTTTGGGTCTGCGTCAGGTTCGGCGGTTTCCTTTGTCTCTACTTGAGATTCCGTAGGCAAAGCGCCGAGGCGCACCTCAAGAAAGCCGCAAACATGGTCGCTTGCGTTAAGGGCTTTAACTAAGCAGTTTCGCGGGTCGCAAAGAAGGCCGAGCAGTATCCAATCAAGAAATGAGTTGTAGGAGTTTACGGCAAACGGAAGCGGCTTTCCAAGCGCCGCTGTCAGAGAAAGAGCGTCCAAAGTTTTACTCACGTCGTTTACAGTTCCGCAGACAATGAGCTTCTGCTTTGCCCTTGTAAGCGCGACGTAAAGCACGCGCATTTCCTCGTTTTTCGTGTTGAGTCGGCTTTCGAGACTCAAAGCCGCAAAACCCACGCTTTTCTTTGCTATGAAGGATACCTTATCGGGCATAGGTTGCTTTCTTTTTAATCCAGCGCCGAGCGCGGCGCTGAACAAAAGCGGGCTGTCGGTGCTGTCTTGAAGGTTAAAGTTTTTATTCGCGTCGGCGAGAATTACAACAGGCCACTCAAGCCCCTTTGATTTGTGTACGGAGATAACGCAAACCGCGTCGGAAGGCGGGGAAAAACCGCCTGTATCAGGCGATTTGTCGGCGCGCGCGGCGCGTTCGCAAACAGCAAGAAAATGCGAGAGCGAGCTGTTGTCGCCCCTGTCAAACGCGCTCGCATACTCAACAAGCCGCCTTAAATTATTCCGCCGCGCATTAAAGTCCGCACCCGCGCAAAGAAGCACCTCGCTTGAGGTTTTGTCGAGCGCGAAGCGTACGGTTTCCGCGAGCAAGGAGGAACGCGCAAAGGAGCGAAGCTCGGTGAGTGTGCGGACAAAGTCTACGCAGTGAGGGTCGCGATTTCGCAACACAAGGGTATAAAACGGCGCGGTTTTGTCACCGCAACGTAGCTTTAAGAGTTCGTCCTCTGTGAAACCGAATAGGGGAGAGAGCATAACCGAGCAAAGCTCAAGACTGCGCCTCGGATTATCAATAATTCTCAGCAGCGCCATAGCGACGGCAACCTCGCTTGAGGAAAAAAAGTTGTCGTTGCTGTCTGTCCACGCGCGAACTCCGCTCTCATCAAGAGCCTGTTTGTAAGCCGCCGCTTTATCCTTTACGGAACGCAACAGAATGCAGAAATCTCCCGCACGGCAAGGACGAAGCCCCTCTTTATCACGGACCTTGTAGCCACCGTCGATAAGCTCTTTGATTCTTCTCGCAAGTTGGACCGGCTCCGAGACGCAGAGCTTGTCAAGAAGGTGCAGTTCAAGCCCGTGTTCGTCGTCGTTCGGCGACGCGTCAAAGGGCATAAGAGCTTCTCCGTCGTAGTCGGTGCCGCCGGCTTTATCGGACATAATTTTTGAGAAAACTGTATTTACCGCGTCAATAACCGAAAGAGAGCTTCTGAAATTATTAGTAAGGTCAATTCTTTTGGGATACAGTCCCGCCTCATCCGGATAACATGCGTTTCGGCGCGAAACAAAGATTGTGGGGTCGGCGCGTCGGAAGCTATAGATACTCTGCTTTACGTCACCGACAAAGAAAAGATTCTTTTCATCGCGTGAAACCAGCTTGAAGATGAGGTCTTGTATCTCGTTTGTATCCTGATACTCGTCAACAAGTATAAAGTCAAAGCGTGTGGAAATTTCGTCACAGACCTTAGTCCTCGTTCCGTCCTCGCCGCAAAGAAGCTTAAGAGTAAGTCGCTCAATGTCAGAAAAATCGAAGGTGCGGCGGCTGAGCTTTTCCTCAAAAAGCAGTTCGCGGTATCGTTTAGCCGCGAAAAACAGAGTTTTCACCGCTGAGAGGGCGGCACTGCGGTCGGAAAAATAATCCGCACCGTTACTTACAAAAACGGTCTCTGCAAGCTTTGTAACTATATCCTTCGCCTTATCTCGAAGTGTTTTTACTCTTTCCTTTACGTCTTCGTCAGCTTGTTTGCCTGAGCAAAAGCGTTTGAAGTTAAGGGAGTTAACGACTAAAAAGCAGCCGTCCCAATCCCCCTTATCGGCAAAGGCTGAAAGGCGGTTGACGCAGTCGAGGTCAGCGTTCAACGTATCTTGAGTGCTTGAAAAGCAAGGGTCGTCAGCGCAGAGCGAAAGAGCCTCAAGAATATAACTTTTTGCCGAGTCGAGAGCTTCTTTTGTATATGTAAGAAGCATCATCCCTGCGCGAGTTTTCTGAATTGGAAGTTCGCTTGAAAGCTCCGAGATACATTCACTTTCCCAGTTGCTCGGAAAGGCGAGGTTGCTTTCAAACCTATCAAGCTTCAATATTAGCTCGGCGGTTGCGTTATCGCTTCTCGCCTTGCCGAAAAGCTCGCTGAGTTCTTTAATGCCGCTTGAGTCGTCACCGTACAATTCAAGCAGCGCCGCTTCCATGGCGCCGTCGCTCAGCGACGAGGCTGTCAGCGCGTCACAGACGGTAAAATCGAAGGGAATATCCAAAAGACTGAAATACTCTCGCAAAAGAGCTATGCAAAAGGAATGAACGGTGCTAATGGACGCACGCTTCAAGAGCAGATTTTGACGTTTAAGCCGTCTGTTATCGGGGTCTTCGCTTATCCTCGCTTGCAGATGTGAACGAAGAAGCGCGGCAATATTATCAGCCGCGGCATTAGTGAAGGTTACGGCAAGAAAGCGGTCGGCGTCAACGTCAAGGCTCTCGTCGCAGACAATACGCATAATGCGCTCAACAAGCACAGAGGTTTTTCCGCTGCCGGCCGCCGCCGAAACAAGAACAGTGCCATCGCGGGCTTCAATCGCGTGAAGCTGGCTTTCGGTAAACACTTTTTCGCTCATGCTTTTTCGCCTCCCTCCTCCGATGATTCACAGAAAAGATTTTCAGCACTTGCCATTTTCCGAGTTTCGCAAACTCTGTCCTTTCGGCAAACGGCAGCATAATCACAATTATCGCACACAAGCTTCCCTTCGCTTTTTTCAACAGGGAACGCCGCTATGTTACCGTCATATAGAGCCGAAGCCATTTCAGCGACTATACCGTCGATATGCCGCTGAATAAGTCCGAATTTTTCAAGGGTTGCAAGCTTTTCCGAGCTTTTCAAAGTGCCGCCTTTATTGAGAGTAACGGGAATAAAAACCCCGCCAATCGAATGCTCCATCGCCTTTATAACGGTCTCGTCTTCAAATACAAGCCCGTCCATGCGATATGCCTTTTTTGCGCTATCCTCCGCGTTCTTTGAATCGGACGCGGGCTGAGGGTCGCAGGGCATATACATAACCGCCGCGGGTACGGCGTTTTCATATCTTCCGTTATCCTTGTCGCAGGCGGTAAAAAGATAAAGAAGCATCTGTATATTCAGCCCGTTAAAAACGTCGTTAAGCGAAAACTTCTTTCCACCTGTTTTATAATCCACTACGCGGATATAACTCTTTCCGTTTGCGTTAAGGAGGTCAACTCGGTCAATCTTTCCCACAACGCGAACGGTTTTTCCGTTAGGAAGTTTATAGACAATAGGGTTTAATCCCTCTGAGTCGGAAATCGGAAGTTCAAAGTCGCATGGACGAAATTCACTGACAGTTTGTTCTTCGCGAAGCCGCAATAACAGTCTCGCCGACTGTGCCTTAAGCCGCTCAAGCAGGTAACGTATTCTGGGATTTGTTTTTGCAAGGTCACCAATTCTCTCGCAAATAACCGTTTCTGCCGAGTCGTATGCAAGCTGACGTAGTGTTTCCTCGTCCGTAGAGGTAAGCTCTCCGTTTAAGCCGCGCATTACGTTTTCAAGCACGGAATGAACAAAGGTGCCCGCTTCAATCGGCGATATTTCTGCCTTCCTCAGCGGTTCTACTTTCATCACGTACTTCATAAAGAAGCTAAAGGGACACTGCTCATAGGTTTCAATTCTGCTTGCAGAAAGATACAAATCCTGACCTAACACAGCTTCCATTTCGCTTTTGTCTTTTATTATGTGGACAGCGTCCTCCGCCGCCTTTTTTGCAAGCGCCGAGGCGGATTTTGCCGCGGACGCCTCTAAAGATTTCATTAAGACTGTGTTGCCCTTTTCGCAGGCTTGAGCATACGCGCGAAGGGCCGTTTCGTCGTTCACGACGAAACGCGCCGCCGCTTTCGCGGAAAGCGGCGCGCCTGCCGCGTTCCCTTCAAGGAACGCGGCGGCCTTCGCGCTTACCGAAAGCGCTGAGCCGTTTTGGTCGAATTTAGCATAACAAAGATAAAGCCGTTCGCTCGCGGCGGTAAGAGCGCGGTAAAGATAATGCTCCTCACTTGCCGCGGAGTCCTCAAAGCAGCGACTGAGACTTACCCCCTCGCCGCTTAAAATGTCACGCTCAGAGAAGGAAAGAAGCGGCGCGTCAAATGAGTTTTTTGGAAAAACCCCGTCGTTTAAACCCAGCACGAAAACAGCACGCGGGTTGTTCATTCTCATTCGGTTTGCCGCGCCGAAGGTGACCTCGCACAAGGACGGAGGGATATCAGAAAGCAAAGTCGCGGAGGCTATAAGCGTTAAATAACGCTTAATTTCCGACAGGGAGAAATCATCGTCACCCAAGGTGTCATATAACTCATCAATAATGTTGAGTGCCGCGGAAGCCTCTGAAATTTCCTTCTCGCCGAGCTTTTCAATTATTTTGGGTGCGCCTGCCTTTTCAAACAAATCATATACTATTTTCAGTGCTTCGCGTCCGGAAACGCCCTTAATGCTTTCAATATAATTGCTTACAAGCGTTGAAACACGAGCGCGCGCCGACTCGATTATTTGAAGCCGAGCATTGTCGGGCTTTGCGTCAAGTCCGTCGGGATTCTTTGTGAAGGGCGCATACCAAGCGCCGCCGTCTATGTTCCAAACAAAAGCATAGTTGGAAAGCAGGTCAACGGCTTCGTCGGAAATATCAAACAAGGAGGTTTTAAGTAAGGATATAAGCTTTTCGGTGGAAATTCCGTCCGAAATGGAAAGAGCTGAAAGGAAAAAACGTATCACGGGTGACACGAGCATATTATCGTTGTCATCAAGAAATAGCGGGATGCCATAAAGCTCAAAGGTGCGCTTAACGGCGAAGCGGTAGCGTGCGGTATCCCGCGCAACGACAGCGATGTCAGAATAGTCGTAGCCCTCGTCGCGCACAAGGGCGGATATTTCGTCAGCCACTGCCTCCGCCTCGGAATAAAGGTCGCGCCCTTCGATTTTATAAATGCCGTCGGTGGAAGCGTCAAGCTTCTTTCCGTTTGCGAAAAAGCTCTCCGCCGCTTTCAAGCCGTCCGCCTTATATCGATACAGATTGTTTAGCGAATTGGTTATGTAAACCTCGCTTCCCCGCTTTTTCGCGAGGAAGGAAAGCCGCCGCGCATTTTTGCGAACAAAGCTGAAGCTGTCGTCTGCGTCCGAATAGATATCGTCACAGCAAAAGGTGCAGTAAACCTCGTCCGCCGCTGAAATTATCCCGCTAATCATCTGAAACTCAGGCTCAGTGAAGCCGGTAAAGCCGTCAAATAAGACGGTCTTGCCTTTAAAATAATCGGCGTTCCCGCAAAGACGCGCCGCATGGGTCAGCTCGTCCGCGCTGTCTTGAAAGCGGTTTTTGATTATTCCCTCGTATGCCGCCCAGATGAGCGAAAGCTCTTTGAGTTTGGCGTTTGAAAGTGGGCTTTGTGCCTTTTCTGCGGCGCTTAAAAGAAGCTCGCTTGAGCCGCCCGCGTTTTTAAGCTCGTTAATTACGTCGGCGGCGAGAGAATAAAAGGCTGGGTCGTTTTTGTGGCGTCGATAGAAAACGATATCGCCGCCAAGCGAGTGCACCGCTTGCCTTAACAGCACCGCGCGAAGGGGGTCGCTTATCATTCGCGTTACCCCACCGCCGCACTCGTTGAAAATATCGCGACAGAGTCTCTTGAAATTTTTAATTTCGGCGAGTGATGAAGCCTTACCGTTCAAGCGAAGCGCAAGGTTGCGCTCGAAATAAAAGGACGCTTGCTCCGGCACGACGATAAGACAGGGCTTACCCTCGGCGGCTTTCTTTTCTACCGTTCTCATAACGGCTTCGCTTTTACCGCTTCCCGCACGACCGATAATAAGTCTTAACACAGCGCCGCCTCCGTTCAATGTGATAGTTCAATTCTATAATAACATTTGTTCTTTTTCAATCGGGATTATGCCTAAAAAAATCCGCGCGCCTTGTCAGCGTGCGGATTCCTTCTTAAACAGTTCCTGAAACAGTTCTTCAATTTTAAATCGTATTTCGAATTCCTCATAGCCCGTCGCTATCGAGCGCTCCTCGTCGGTATAGCTTTCCAGCGCATCAGGCTTTTCGTCAACAGCACTTGAAAGGCAGACGGCAGGGTAGAGCATACACCACCAGTTTTTTCCGCCGCCATCTCCGAGAACAATCCTCACCGCGTCGTATTCTCCCGCTGGAAGCGTAATGTCATCGTAGCTTCTTTCGTCAAAATACGTCTTGCACAAAACTGCGCTTGCGCCATAGTTAAAGCCGTTTTCGCAAAGCGTTCTCTCGGCGGTCTCTTTAAAAGAGGGAAGCGAAAGCTCGCAAGCACCGAGCATTTGGTCTTTGCTGACCGCGCTTTTTGACAGAGCCGCCGATTTACTTAAAACGGCGTCGCGAACAAGCAGCTTAACCGACTGGTCCTCGTCACTGTCAGAGTTCGCTATTATATGAAGCCTAAGAGTGTCGCCGCGTAGTTCTTCGCATGCGGCTGAAAAGGGAAGCTGTGCCGCAACCGATACTATTCCGATTATTAGCGCGAAGATAAGTGAAAGCTCTAATTTTTTCATAAGTAAAACGCCTGCCCTTCATTCTGAGAAGCTTGGGTTTTCGCTGCTTCGTTTCTGAAAAGAGCATTGGCGTTATTAAAAATAATATTCAACTATCTTTCGTAAATTATTCGTACACCCTGCTTTTCGGGACGCGCCGCATAAACTAAAAAACCGTGTCCGAAAAGCTTTGTTTTACACCTTTTCGCTGTAAGCATATCAGGGAATATACCGAAAACCGCCGCGCCGCTGCCTGTAAGTGACGCGCCGAGCGCGCCTTCTGTAAGCAAGGTGGAAATAAGCTTTTCGGTGGTCTCGTCGTTTTCTATTGTCGCAAAGGAGTTGCATAATAGCGCCGCTGCGTCGGAAGCGTCGCCGCGTTTAAGAGCCGCGAGCATATCCTCGGTTTTGGGCCGTTCAAACTGCTTTCCGCTGTCAAAAAGAGCGAAAGCCTCCGTGGTGGAGCGTCCCTTTCGCGGCATTAGAATAACAAGACTGAAATCGGCGTTGTTTTCAATAGGCTCAATTATCTCGCCTATACCCGAAACCAGCGCGGGACTCCCCACTACACAGTAGGGAACGTCAGCACCGATGCGTTCGGCTGTTTTACATAGCTCGCTTTCGGTAAGACCGAGTGAAAAGAGCCTGTTTAAGCCGATAAGGGTGGCCGCCGCGTCGGCTGAACCGCCGCCTAACCCCGCTTTGGTTGGAATACGTTTCGTTATTTCTATTTCGAGACCGGGAAGCGGCTGACCGAGCGATTCGAACAGGGCCGCCGCCGCTTTATAAGCAAGGTTCTTTTCATATCTCGGAAGAAAGCGGGCATTAGAGGTAATGCGAACGCCGTCCTTCTGTGTGCGCTTGATAACCAGCTCGTCAGAAAGGTTGACGCATATATTGACCATCTCCAAAAGGTGATAGCCGTCCTCGCGAACACCCGTGATGTCGAGGGTAAGGTTAAGTTTAGCGTTAGCGGAAAGCTTAATCTCTCTCATCAGCGAAGCACCCTAAAAACAAGACTTTTCCGTATTTCAATCGCTCTTTCGGGGCAGACCTCGTGACAGCAAAAACAACTGATACAGGCCTTGTGTTTAATGCTCGCGTATCTTCCGCCCGTTTTCTTAGGAACCAAGTCTATTGTTTTTTGCGGGCAGACCTCTGCACAGTTACCGCAGCCAACGCATTTTTCTTTCATAATGTAGGGCTTTGAAACAAGCTTCTTTCTGAAAATATATTTTAAGCCCTTCTTCATCGGTCGCGGGAATTCGTCGGTGCAGTCTGTCGCGTGGGTAAAGGGAAGCACCGTATCGGTAATGGGCGAGTCAATAAGGGTTCTGTCGCCTATTACAGTAATGTCGCGGACGTTCTCAGGCGCAAGACCGCGCTTTATGGATTCGTCTACGGTAGCGGCAACCTTACGCGGAATTCCGATACAATGTGCCGCCGCGCGGTCAAGATAGTAGGGATTTGTTCCGCCGATAATAAAGCCGAAGCTGCGCGGATTTCCACCAGAGGGACCGTTTCCCTCCATACCGACCACCGCGTCGATGATGGAAAGGTCGGGTTTGATTAGTTCACAAAGCTCTATGACCGAGCCGCAGAAGATGTCGCGCTCCGGAAAGTGAAAATGATGTTCGGTTTTCTGAAGCCCGGGGATTACTCCGAAGATGTTTTTAACAGCGCCGGTCATTCCCGCCATAGCGTGTGTTTTTAGCTTTGCGACGTTAATAAAAACGTCACGTTCAAGCATGGCGTTTATTATCTCGAATCGATGTGCGCCGCATGTTTTGAAAACGCTTGTAAAGTCATAGTTGAGCTCAACTCCGTCGCCTTCAAGCGGCAGTATGCCACAGCCCGAATATATGCTTTTCATGCGGGAATTTGAGAAGGGACCCGACGGACAGTCGGCAATAAGTATTCTTTTAACGCGGCGCTTTTTTAGCGCGGAAATTACCGCGCTCACGACGGCGGGGTGGGTAGTCACCGCCTCCTCGGGCGCCGCTCTCATGAGCAGATTAAGCTTTACCACAACGCGGGAGGAAGGCTTCAAAAGCTTATCCATGCCGCTGTTTTGAAAGATAAGCTCTACAGCCTCGTCCACGGCATTCTGTTTATATTCGGGTGTGTTTTTTATGATGACCTCGTTCATTTTTGAAGCTCCGTAAGAAATTCGCCTATCCTCTTTATCGCCTCGGCAAGGTGCGCGACGGAGTAGGAGTAGGAAACGCGGATAAAGCCCTCGCCGCAGTCACCGAAGGCGTCGCCCGGCACGACCGCTATATGCTTTGAATAGAGTAGCTTTTCACAGAATTCAAGCGAGGTCAATCCCGTTATTTTTATCGACGGAAAGACGTAGAAAGCGCCTTCTGGCTCAAAGCAGGTAAGCCCGAGCTTATTAAAGGAATCGACAACGAAGCGGCGGCGCATGGCGTATTCGCTTACCATTGCCTCAACCGAGTCATCACATTCCGCGAGAGCGGTTATAGCCGCGTATTGGCTTGTTGTCGGTGCGCACATAATCGCGAATTGGTGAAGCTTTAGCATCTGCTTTATTATCGGCGCAGGTCCGCACGCATAGCCTAAACGCCAGCCCGTCATGGCGTATGCCTTAGAAAAGCCCTGCACCACTATAGTTCTGTCCCACATATCCTGAGAAAGCGAGGCGATAGATACATGCTTCGCTTCTCCGTAGGTAAGCTCCGCGTAGATTTCATCGGAAAGTACCATTATATTTGTGCCCTCAAGCACCTTCGCTATCTCCTCCAGGTGCCGCCGTCTCATAACAGCGCCCGTGGGGTTATTAGGGAAGGGGAAGATAAGAAGCTTTGTTTTATCTGTTATGGCAGACTTAAGCTCGTCCGCTGTAAGACGGAAGGAGTTTTCCGCCTTCGTTTCAACAATAACCACCTTAGCGTCGCACATGCGCGCAATAGGCTCGTACGCCACAAAGCTTGGCATAGGTATAATAACCTCGTCGCCCGGCTCAATAAGCGAGCGCATACATAGGTCAATCGCCTCGGAGCCTCCGACGGTTACGGTCACTTCGCTCTTTGAATCATATGTAAGGTCGAAGCGCCTTTGCATATATTTTGAAATTTCCTCGCGAAGCTCGTTCATACCCGCGTTTGCGGTGTACCACGTTTTCCCGCGCTCCAGTGAGGTAATGCCCGCATCGCGTATCTTCCACGGCGTTACAAAGTCGGGCTCGCCGACTCCGAGCGAGATGCACTCGGGCATATCAGCGGCAAGGCTAAAAAAGCGGCGTATCCCAGAAGGCTTAAGCCTTTGAACCTTGTCGTTAAGAAGCTTTTCGTAATTAATCACAGCGAGGTGAGACCCCTTTCGTCACCCTGCTCGCCTACAAGTGTAACGCCGTGTTCCTTGTAAACGCGAAGGATAAAGTGTGTGGCGGTGGAAAGCACGCTGTCCATAGGCGAAAGCTTTTTGGACACAAACATAGCTATATCTCGGAAGGAGTTTCCCCGCACCGTGAGCGAAAGGTCGTAGCCGCCGGACATAAGATAGACATTGTCAACCTCGGGGTATTTGGAGATAATTGAGGCAAATTCGTCAAAGCCGAAGTCGCGTTTCGGGCTTATGTTAACCTCGATAATGCTCTGGACAAGCTCGCTGCCCGCCTTCTCCCAGTTGACTATCGCCTGATAGCCCGCAATGATGCCGTTTGACTGATATTCGTCCATCTTCGCGGCGACGGCGTCCTCGGTCATACCCGTGAGACTTGCGAGCTGTTCGAGCGAAAGACGTCCGTTTTCGGCTAAAAGTTTAAGCAGCGTATCCATAAATACATCCCCCTTAAAATATGTTCTAACTATTATATAGTAATTTTAAAGTAAAGTAAACCGCGCGTTATGAATATACGACGTTTTTTGGGCAAGAATAGCTATATCAAATCGTTTGGAGATGAGGAAAATGATATTAAGAAACATTGCAATAACCCTTTTAATAATCGGCGGGCTTAACTGGGGCTTAGTAGGCGCACTGGACTTCAACCTTGTTGGCTGGATATGCGGCGGGAGCATGAGCATTCTTTCGCGCATTATCTATATCCTTGTTGGACTTTCGGCGATAATTGCCATATTTACGGCATACAGCTGTGAAAAAGAAAAGAACCGTTAGCAAACGCCTTAAGCGCACGACGCGACGGATTTTTGCAGAGGCTCTTACGCTCAAAAGAAAAAGCCTAAAACTCCTCTTGTGGATATGCGCGCTTTTTGTCGGTGTAATAAATGCCATGACCGTTAAAAAGGCGTTCAAATATCTTCGCAAGAAGGGCTTCAACCCGAAAGTATCGTAGCAAAATATTGAATAGATGAAACCCCGCCGAAATACTCGGCGGGGTCGTTTTCGCTTATTAATCGAAATCGGAGCGTATATCGCAGTTTGGAAGCTTTGCTTGAAGCGAAGCTACGCCGTCAGCGCTTACGCTTGTATCCTGCACGTACAAATCAGCGAGAATAGAGAGCCCCGACAGGCTGGAAATATCGCTGACTGGGTTATTATCCAAACACAGATAGTCAAGGCTAACAAGCCCCGCGAGCGGTGAAACGTCGCTTACGTTGTTATAATCCAAGCTAAGGTAGGTCGCGCTTGTCATACCGCTAAGCGCCGAGACATCGTTTACGGCATTGTTGTCGAGGTTAAGGTTCTCCACCTTTGTCATTTTCGCGAGCGGCGAAATGTCAACAATCTGGTTATCGTTGAGGTCGAGCCAGGTTATCTCGGTCATGCCAGCAAGCGGTGTAAGGTCACTGACAGAGGTGTAAGCAATACCGAGGTGCCTCATACCGGTCATACCGGCGAGCGGCGTAAGGTCTTTTATTTCCTTTCCGGAAATGGAGAGATAGGTTAGCTTTGTAAGTCCTGTTATGGATGTTAAATCGGTAATGTTGTTTGTACTTAACCAAAGCTCCTCAAGACCGGTTAAGCCGGATATCGGTGAGAGGTCGGATATTTCGTTTGCGAACACGGAAAGCTTTTTGAGATTAGAGAGCTTCGAAACTGGCGAAAGGTCGCTTATGTTGTTTTCGTACAAAGTAAGCTCTTTTAGGCTTGTAAGCCCCGCAAGCGGCGTTAAGTCGCTTATCTCATTTTCGTTAAGCTCAAGATATTCAAGCTTAGTCATTCCTGAAAGAACGCTGAGGTCGCTTATGCTGTTTCTTGAAAGCTTAAGTGTCGTTAAGTTTTTGAGATTGGCGAGTGGCGTTAAGTCGCTTATCTTCGGAGTGTCTGGCGCTGTTGTGTAAAGCTCTAAGCTTGTAAGGTTTGTAAGCTCGGAAAAGGGAGTAATATCGGTTATTCCGCCAAAGCCTCTAAAGAATGTTAGGTTTTTGAAATACTTTAAATCCGCCGCTGACATCATATAGCTTTCTTCAAAGTTGAAGTTTATAAAGTCGCTGTTTTCGTTTGCTAACTCGATACTGCAAGAGTTGGAATAAACATATAGCTTAGCGATATCGTCAAGGTCGCTTTCCTTAATCGCGCCCTTGGGTCGTTTGAGATATTCGCGCACTATCATTTCAAGCGTCGCGTCCTCAAAAACCAAGCCTCCCGTTTCCTCGGCGGCCGAGCCGCCGCAAGCGAAAAGGGAAAGGGAAAGCACAAGAACAAGTAAAACCGCAATTACTTTTTTCATCATTTTTCCTCCGTTAGTTTGAACTTATAGTTTTGCAACAAAGTTTATAATAGCTTTTCGTGTAAATAATGGCAAGCGTTAATTATTGTAAAAAACAACCCCGCTGAAATACTCGGCGGGGCTTTATAGCTGTATTTACTCTTATAGATAGATGCTGCAGTTTGGAAGCGCATTTATTACTGCAGCGATTGATTCATCCGTAACACTGCTGTTAATCACCCAAATGTCGGTTAGGCCTTGAATTTTTGCGAGCGGCGAAATGTCAGTTATTGAGCAGTTCCAAATATTAATTTCAGCAAGGCTTTTAAGTCCCGAAAGGGGAGATATGTCGGTTAGGTTTTTACCGGTAAGTCCTAAAACACGCAGCTTAGTGAGTGGCGCAAGCGGTGAAAGGTCTGTAAGATTATCTCCGCCGACATATAAATAATCGAGTTCTGCAAGCGTTTTTACAAACGAAAGGTCGCTTAACGGGTTATCGTTAATGCTAAGCATGGTTAACGCGGTAAGCGAGGCGAGCGGCGACGCGTCGCTGATATTGTTGAAGCTTAGATTTAGCGTTGAAAGCTTAACGAGCGAAGAAAGCGGCGACGCGTCGCTTATTTTATTCTCGTGAAGTCTAAGCGTAACAAGCTCCGTGAGTCCAGAAAGCGGAGAGACATCAACTATACTGTTAAAATGCAAATCAAGGCAGGTAAGCTTAGTCAAATTAGAAAGCGCTGTAATATCGCTTACAGAGTTAGAGCTGAGACTCAAATCGGTAAGCTCTGTCATGTCTTTGAGCGGCGAAAGGTCGCTCACTGCGCTGTTGTTGCGGCAGGTGAGAAGGGTAAGCTTCCTAAAATGCCTAAAGTCCGCAAGGCTTTTTACGGGTCCGTTCCTTTCGCCACTGTCACATATAGAAAAGTAAAGGTCTTCGACAGCTCGATTATAGGTGTCGTAGGTAGCGTCCGAGCGAAAGAAGCGGTAAAGTCCGCCCACTACAGCTATGCCCGTAATACCGTCCAACTCGCTTTCGGCAATTTCACCCTCAGGTTTGCCTAAGTATTCCCGCACAAAACCCTCGATTGTCGGGTCCTCCCATTCAATTATCGGGTCTTTCTGTTCAATCGTTTGTGCCCCTTGCTCAAGCGTTCCGCTAAGGTTTTTTGTGCAGGCGCAAAGAGAAAGAATGAGCGAGATTATAACTAAAACCGCAAATAGCCTTTTCATAAGCCCTCCAAAGTATTGTTTTTCATATTTTACCGCTGTTTGTAAAATAAGGCAAGAGAATAACAAAAACTCTGCATAAAAAAGCAAGCGCCGCAGAGCGGCGCTTGCTCGTTAGTTAAGTTCAATTATTTCGCTATGACCTCAAGGGTGTCTCTCGCTATCATAATTTCTTCGTTGGTGGGAAGTACCATTGCCTCAACGCGGCTGTCCTTCGTTGAGAAGAATCTTTCCTCGCGGGAGGCTTCTTTATTAAGCTCACTGTCTATTTTAAGACCTAAGAACTCCATCTCCTTGCAGACGCGCTCGCGCACGCCGCCGTCGTTTTCGCCTATGCCACCCGTAAAGATTATCGTGTCAACGCCGCCCATCTCAGCCGCGTAGCCGCCGATGTAACGCTTGATTTGATGAATGAGGATATCAATTGTAAGCTTTGCGCGCTCGTTGCCCTCGCGCGCCGCGGTCTGTACGTCGCGGCAGTCGCTGGAAACTCCGCTAACGCCGAGAAAGCCCGATTTCTTATTAAGCATATTGCTCATCTCGTCGGGGGAAAGACCCTCTTTATTAGCGATATAGGTCGCGACCGAGGGGTCGATTCCGCCGCTTCTCGTGCCCATGATAAAGCCGTCGAGCGGGGTAAGACCCATAGAGGTATCGAAGCATTTTCCGTCCTTTACGGCTGAAATTGAGCTACCGTTGCCGAGGTGGCAGGTAACTATTTTTGTGCCCTCGGGGTTTTTGCCCGTAATCTCAAAATAGCGCTTTGTTACATAGCGGTGGCTTGTTCCGTGGAAGCCATAGCGGCGAACGGAGTATTTTTTGTAGTACTCGTAAGGTATCGGAAAGATGAAGGATTTCGCAGGCATCGTCTGGTGAAAGGAGGTATCGAAAACCGCCACCATGGGGGTGTTCTCGCCAAAGACCTCTTTGCAAGCGCGCATAGCAATTGCCTGCGGCGGATTGTGAAGGGGTCCGAGCTCCTTAAGCGACATTACCGTGTCGATAACCTCGTCGGTGACAAGGGTCGCTTCCTTATATATCTCACTGCCGTGGAGCACGCGGTGTCCTACGGCGGAAATTTCGTTAACTGAGTTTATAACATTTCCTTCGCCCGAGGTCAGCATCTCGACTACCGCCATAAACGCTTCCTTGTGTGTCGGAAAATCGCGTTCCTGTTCAAGCTTCGCGCCGTCGGTGACCTTATGGGTGATGAAGCCTCCAATGCCTATTCTTTCGCAGTTGCCCTTTGCGAGACATTCCTCGTTATCCATGTCGATAAGCTGATACTTAAGACTGGAGCTGCCCGCGTTGATGACCAAAACCTTCATTACTAATTCTGTCCTTTCAATTATATGGTATCTTTACATTATTCGATTTTAACTGTATTATTATATCAGCAAAAAAACCTCATTTCAAGGCGGTAGGATACAATTATGAAGGTCTGCGGTATTGTAGCAGAGTACAACCCGTTCCATAACGGACACAGGTATCATATAGAGCAAACTCGTCGGGCGGGCGCTACGCATATCGTAGCGGTGATGTCCGGCAATTTTGTCCAGCGTGCCGAGCCCGCCATAATTACGAAATTTGAGCGTGCGCGTCTTGCCATACTCGGCGGCGCCGACCTTGTAATAGAGTTGCCCGTACAGTACGCAATAAGCTCGTCCGAGCGCTTTGCGAAGGGCGCTGTGGCGTTGCTTGAAGCTCTGGGCTGTGTGGATTCGATATCCTTCGGCTCCGAAGCGGGCGATATTCCTTCGCTCAGCGCCGCCGCGGACGCCGTCTGCGACAAGGACGTAATTGCCCTTACGAGGCAGTTTTATGAAACAGGCCTTAGCTATCCCGCCGCGCGTGAAACGGTTGTAGAAAAGCTATACGGTAAAGAAATAAGCGAGATATTGAGAACTTCAAACAACATTCTCGGTGTGGAGTATATTAAGGCGCTCAGGGAGCGAAAGAGCAAGATTGAGCCGATAACCTTTCGGCGTGAGGGAGCGCCGCACGACAGCGATAAGGCAGAAGGCGCGTTCGCGTCCGCGCGTATGCTTCGCGACGAAATTATCCACGGCGAGGATATAATCAATTACGTTCCGTTTGAAACAAAGCTTGCGCTCGAAAAGGCGTGCAGCGAGGGTAAGCAGAGCGGTGGGCTTGCGGCGCTGACGCAAGCGATTCTCTTTAGCTTAAGAACGCTCAGCCGCGATGAGCTTTCCCTTCTGCCCGACTGCGGCGATGGACTCGGTAACCGAATATATAACGCCGCGGCGGAAACGGGAGACCTTGAGGAGATATTTAATATCGCAAAGACAAAGCGATACACAATGTCTCGGGTCAAAAGGGCGGCGCTTTATGCGTTGCTCGGTATAGATGCGAGCTATTTCTTTGAGCCGCCGTATATTCGTATTCTTGCAATAGGCAGAAACGCACAGGAGCTTTTGAACCGTGCGGGTAAGACGAGAACGCTGCCAATGTCGGGAAGTCTCAAGGAGCTTTCCAAGACGGGCGAAAACGCCTTGAAAACCGCAAAGCTTGAGGCGCACGCGACGGACATTTTCAACCTTTCACTTTTAAAGCCCGCGAGCCGCGGCAGAGATTACACGGTTCCCGTGTTTAAGGAGGACGAAACGCCTTGAACAAACATAGCTTTATAACCCGTTCTCAGCGGGAAACAGAAGCGCTGGGTGCGCGTCTTGCGAAAACGCTGAAGGCGGGCGACGTTGTGGCGTTTTACGGCGAACTCGGTGTCGGGAAAACCGCCTTTACACGCGGTGCGCTTACCGAAATGGGCTTTGACGGACATATAACGAGCCCAACCTTTACGATAGTAAACGAATACAGAAACGAAAGAATTATCGCCGCCCATTTTGATATGTACCGAATAGAAACCGAGGATGACCTTTATTCCACGGGCTTTTACGATTACCTTGACGGTAAAAAGGTGCTTTTTATTGAATGGACGGAGAATATAGCTTCCGCGCTCGATTTTCCGCATATAACGGTTACAATAACGGCAAGAGGGGAAACGGAGCGCGAGATTATTATTGAGGGGGCGAACGGACTATGACGGTTTTCGCGGTTGACGCGTCCTCCGTTTCGGCAAGTGCGACTGTGATAGCCGACGGCGAGCTTCGCGCCGAAAGCTTCGCGAACGTGGGGCTTACCCATTCTGAAACACTGCTTCCTATCTGCGACGAGGCATTTAAAAGAGCGGGCGTTACCCCCGCAGACATTGATTATTTCGCCGTAACCTCGGGACCCGGTTCCTTTACGGGGCTTCGTATAGGTATGGGTGTTGTTAAGGGCTTCGCGTTCGCCGTGAATAAGCCCTGTGTCGCCGTGCCGACCTTTGAGGCGCTTGCGTACGGTATGCTCGGCGCTGAGCGCACCGTAGTGACGGTGAGCGACGCGCGAAGAAGTCGCGTTTACTGTGCTTCGTTTTCCTGTGAAAAAGAGGTGCACCGAATAAACGAGGACGCAATTTTGACGCTCGATGAGCTCGGCGAGAGCCTCTCAGGCAAAAAGGTTGTTTTTGTTGGCGACGCGGCGGAAATATGCTATAATTATTTAGCGAAAAAGCTGGACTGCGCACACCTTTGCGTTTCGCAAAGACTTCTTCGCGCTTCAAGTGTTGCCGCGGCGGCGCTTGTCCATATAGACGCAGGCGACACGGTATCGGCTAACGAGCTTAAGCCAAGCTATGTACAGCTCTCCTCAGCCGAGATAAATCTTCAAAGAAAGCTGGAAAAATAACATGATAGCAGTAGCGAGCGACCATGCGGGCTTCGACCTTAAAAACGAGATAATTAAATTTCTTGAGGAAAAGAATATAGAGTATACCGATTACGGAACTTATGACAAGCAGTCATGCGATTACCCTGATTTTGCAAAAGCCGCATGCGAAGCGGTTATAGCAAAAAAAGCGGAGAAGGCGTTACTTTTCTGCGGCACTGGCATGGGTATCTCTATGGCGGCGAACAAGATAAGAGGAATACGCGCCGCGGCTTGCTCAGACACCTTTTCGGCAAAGTATAGCCGTCTTCATAACGACGCAAACGTCCTTTGTCTCGGCGGACGCGTCGTGGGCGCAGGGCTTGCCGCCGAGATAGTCGATGTGTTTCTCAACACCTCCTTTGAGGGCGGAAGGCACGCGACTCGCGTAGCGAAGATTATGGCTCTTGAAAAATAGGAGAGAAAGATGATAGCGACGGAAAAAGAGAAAAAGAAATTAAGCAACAAGCCGCTGAGGATTCTTTTCGCAACTCTTGTGCTGTTGCTCGCGTTTGTTTTCGCGGGCTATATTCTCTATACCTTCCACTTTCTTAGATATATCCCCAGTGCGCTGTTGGTCACAGTGCGTCTGCTCTGCGTTTGCTTTTGGGCGTTCTCTATTGGCTTCTACGTTACATATATTATGGAGATAAACGAAGAATAGATATTAAGTGAAAAGCCCCGCGGCTCTGCCCAATGTCATTAAGTTAAGACCACCTCAACTAAAAAAAGCAGAATATGCGATGTATTTAGCAATAACTCGTTAAGTTAAGAATGCATAACTATTCAAATCAAATGAAAGACGCCTAAATCAATTTGATTAGGCGTCTTTTTTCGTGTTTTATCTATATTCATTTGTTAGAGAGTAGACTTAATAAGCAAGAACTATTGTCCTTACTTATTAAGCTTTATGCCACCCTGTAAATAAAGGGAGCACACTCTTTTGTTTTTAGTTTTCTTTTATCCTTCCTCCCCGGCCTTATGGGTACTACATACTTTTTCAACTTTTCCAATAAAAGCTTTTTCGTTAACCGCGAGAGTACAAAAAGACGAACAAAATCGCTTGCCAACGATATATTAACGGTGTATGTATGCTTTGTTTTTACTATTTTTGCGACGCTTTTTGTTATTCTTGTGAGCACATTAAATGCAAACAGTTTTGAATAAACTTCTTGCATAATATATGCTTCGTTTTTCGCGTGGGTGTTAACCATTCCCACTGTATACTTCAAACATCTAAACGAAGTTTCTATCCCCCAACGCATTCCATAAAGTCTCTTAATTTCATCTAAAGAAAATATATCAGAGGGCAAAGATGTAATTATCGTTTCATAATTCGCGGGATTTGAGACAATGTTTCCGTTTTTATCAGGCTTATTCGCAATCATAAAACGAACAACGCGAAATCTCATCGTGTAGGGTGAAGGAAAGTTCCATTCCCGAACAATAGTCTTGCCGCTGCGGGCTAATGTTTTTTTTAGACTAATATGTACCCTTTGCTTTGCCTTATCCTCATTTGTCTGTGTTGTAGTAATCTCAAACTCAACATTTATATCAAACGCTTTCATTGGAAGGCCTCGTATAACCTTAAATGTATCATTACCCTGATTAACACGAATAAGATAGTCTGCGTTTGGAGTGTTATCAAAAGTTGCGATTATTTCATGAGACGGGTAACCCCTGTCTAATACAAATATGGTTTTCTCAAGAAAAGTGTTTCGATGTAAAATATCAATTAAATCTGCTCTTTCATTAGCCTCATTTATAGATTTAATAACTGCGTCGCAGTATGTACCGTTGAGCAAGTCAAATACGGCGGATATATGCAATTGATTATATCCACAGCCACTATTAATAAACGAACTGGAATTCGAATTCTTGGCAATGTTGAGCGTGGTTCCGTCTACAGCAAATACACGGTATCCATTAAGCATGTTATCATCGCTACACAAAGAATTGAACGTACGCAATAAATCAAGGAAAAACTGAGGGTTAAGTTTTGCGCGCTGCTGAATAAAAGCTGAAGCCGTTGGAGTATCCATGCTAAAGTTAAAGAATTTTTCAAGTTCCTTGCTAATGGAGCTTCCTTGAGCAGTAAAGAAAAACTGACACAGCTTCTCGAGGGAGAGCTTTCTGTCTCGAGAAAAATCCTTGCCCGGATTGTTAACATAATTGTCCTTCCGAGCTACCATTTCTGTCACCGCTAATTCTACTTTATTTTTTACTTCATTTATGGTCAAAAAGCTCTCCTCCTTTCTTATTAAAATTTTTATATTACATATTAAAGGAGCTTTTCGGGGGCGTGTCAAGTTGACGAATACTGGTAATCGTCAGAGCTTTATTTGCAACACCGTTTACGATACTTTCGTCGAGTTAATGAGTCTAATACCTTCATTTTTAATGTTAATTGCGGCGTTCAAGTCTCTGTCGATACAGTTTCCACACTTAGGACAAAAGAAGACCTTTTCACCAATCGGAAAGAGGTCCACACGATATTGACATTTGCTACATATCTGCGAACTTGCAAAGTAGCGGTCCAAAGTTATAACATGCCTGCATTTTTTTCCTAAGAAGGTTATAGAAATCGAGCGGACGATTGTTTTCAATTGCTGCCGCAAGTAGCGGTCGGTTCTGCTTCATTCTTTCGAAATCCAAGTCCTCTACTACCACGATAGGATACAGCGTAGATATTCTTTCAGCATTCTCTTTATGCCAAGCGTTGCGTTGTTTGTCCATCCAAAATCTATTTCGCGGATATATTCTTAGCGCCGAATCACGGCTCCATGTTGAGCTGGAGTTTGTGCGATTGCCTGAAAGATTTCTTCCGTCTGTACCATCCGAGGCAACATAGAGCTTACTCTGCGAGTAGTCAAGCCCAACAACAGTTGATTCATCTATGCTTTTCTTCATATTTCAACATCTCCTTACACTAATATTCTGCTTAATGGTGTTCGCACATGATACAACTTACCTCTTGTTGCCTTTATTATACCACGCACAAATACCGTCTGTCAATACTTTTGTATCACCTGCTAATACCAAATTACCATAAAGCTTGTATTTGCTTGATGGTTATGTTAAAATGTAGTAAACGTTATGGAGGTATTGCTATGGCGATACACTGTACCCTTTCGACTGTACTTGGAGCGAAACGAATTAAAATGGCGGAGCTTGTCCGATTGACCGGCGTTTCGAAAACAACGATACTCGGCATGTATCACGACCGAGTACAAAAAATCGACTACAGCGTAGTCGATAGAATCTGCAAGGCGTTGGAATGCCCGCTTTCCGATATTTTGATTTACACACCCGACGAGGAATAGAAAGAGTCAAGGCACAGTTTTGCCTTGACTCTTTACTTTTATGACTGTCCTGCGAATAGCACAATCGGTACTGTATTATGATAGTGAAATAATTGTTGATGGAGTAGTACTATGAATGAAACATATCTAAGAACAGCATTTAGAAATTGGATGAGCTCTCAGAAAAAAACAAGTGGTGAGCCATACAAAAAAACAACTATTGATGCGTATACTACAGCATTAAAAAATAATGCTGCAAAGCTTAATCTTAAAGATGACATTCTAACAGACTTATTCAATTACTCAAAATGTTCGGAGTTCGAAAAAGTTCATAAGCAAATACTTGCAGCACCAAATTTTGAGGAAATTGATATTTCTATAGGGCATAAAACATTCTCTAACAGCATGATACAGTACAGTCGTTTTCTGAAAGAATTATCGGAGAATCCCAATTTAGAATATAAAACAGCTAACGAGTATACAAAACGCTCTAATGCGTCATTTCTTCAGTGGTTCAAACCTTTAATTATTGCACTAAAAGAACTTGGAGGAAGCGCAACGCCAGAGGAAGCTCGCAATCAAATCGCAAAAGATATGAATCTTTCACAAGAGATACTAAGCGAAACTCGCGGTGAAACAAAACAAAGGAAATTTGATAATGAAGTAGCGTGGGCTCGCAATTATCTCGTATATGAAAATATTATAGATAAATCTGTGAGAGGAGTTTGGACATTAACCGAGAAGGGGTTATCGGTTAATATGACCGATGAACTTGCGAGTTATATATTCTTGAAATCGCGTAGTAATCTGAAGAATAGTCAAGAAATACTTTCGCAAGGTCTGTATGAGGGCTTTAATAAAAAAAGATACTGGCTTTACTCACCCGGTGAAAATTCAAGATGGTGGGATGAATTCTATGAGAACGGCATTATTGGCATTGGGTGGGATGAGCTGGGCGATTTATCTGATTATGCAACAAAAGAAGCAATTAAAGAAAAGATGAAGGAAATATATGGTGAGGAGGCTTCTTATAAAAATTCTGGTTATGCCGCATGGCAGTTTGCAAATGAAATGCAACAAGATGATATTATCTATGTAAAGCAAGGTCTTCATAAGATTGTTGGTCGCGGAGTAATTACTTCTGAATATTATTTTGATACAGATAGAGACGAGTATAAGAATATCCGAGAGGTTGAGTGGACAGATAAAGGTACATGGGATATTGAAAATCAACCCGTAACAAAAACGCTGGCGAACATAACGCCATACACAGATTACTGTAGTAAGCTTGAAGAAATGTTTGAAAAAGTACTAAATGATGAACCAGAAACAGCAAGTCTTGAAGAATATACTTCTGCGGACTTTCTTTCGGATGTTTTTATGTCTGAGGAAAGATATAACATTTTGAAGGGACTATTACTTAAGAAAAAGAATATTATTCTTCAAGGCGCACCGGGCGTTGGAAAAACCTATGCCGCAGAGAGATTGGCTTATTCTATAATGGGTGAAAAGGACAGAAGTCGCGTAAAGGTAATTCAATTCCATCAAAGCTATAGTTATGAAGATTTCATTATGGGTTATCGTCCTGACGGAAATGGGTTTTCTCTTGAAAAGGGTCCCTTCTATTCTTTTTGCAAGGAAGCAGAACCGGACGACCGAGAATATTTCTTTATTATCGACGAAATTAATCGCGGAAACCTTAGCAAAATTTTTGGTGAGCTTTTGATGCTAATTGAGAAAGACAAGAGGGGTGAGTGTCATTCACTACGACTTCTTTATCAAAACGAGCAGTTTTTCGTCCCTGATAATGTTTACATTATTGGCATGATGAATACTGCGGATAGAAGTCTTGCAATGATTGATTACGCTCTTCGTCGACGCTTTGCGTTTTTTGAATTCGAACCCGCTTTTCTATCAGACGGATTTAAGAAGTATCAATCATTGATTGAGAATGTAAAGTTTAATTCGCTTATAGATACCGTGGTTTCAATGAATAATTACATCGCTGAAGATGTTTCTCTTGGAAGTGGTTTTCGTATAGGACACAGCTATTTCTGCACAAATGAAAAGATAGATAATGAATGGTTAACAGATGTCGTTGAATATGAGCTCATTCCATTAATTAAGGAGTACTGGTTTGACGAGCCGTCGAAGGTTGACAAATGGGCTCAAAGACTGCGTGGGGCTGTAAAATGAACAGTAGTATTCTAATAAAGAATATTTACTACATGCTGTCATATGCGTATCAGACATTGAATGAAGATGGCTACAGTAGTGTTGGGACAGAAGATTTTGATAATATTCACGATTTGTTTGCGGCGATTTTGATTAAAGGTATATCCACGCAAATTAAGCGCGGGTTGAGTCGAGACTATATCTTAGAATATGATGCTTTGAGCTATCCAAAAGGTAAGGTAAATTTTTCAGAGTCAATAAAACAGCAAACTATGACTGTACACCGATTATCATGTCAATTTGATGAGTTTTCAAAAGACATATTGTTGAACCGTATTCTCAAAACCTCAATGTTACTACTTTTAAGACACGGAGACGTAAAAACAAAAAACAGAAAAGCATTACGTAGTCTGCTTTTGTATTTCTCTGGAGTGAAAGAAGATAACCTTAGAAATATTAATTGGAGTTCGGTTAAATATAACAGGACCAATTCTGGTTATCGGCTGTTAATCAATATATGTTGGTTGCTCCATAAAGGCTTATTGCAAACAACTGATGATGGGGCGGTTGCTCTTTCGAAGTTCATAGTTGATGAAGAGATATTGCACCGGTTGTTTGAAAAGTTTGTACTTGAATATTACAAAAAAGAGCACTCTGAGTATTCGACAACAGCAGCATTTATTAACTGGGATTTGCCAGAAGAAAGTGAAAAACTCCTCTTGCCAATGATGAAATCGGATATAACTCTGTGCAGTGATATCAAAACTTTGATTATTGATACTAAATTTTATCATAGTACGCTTCAACATAATCAACTTTATGGTAGCGATAGCATTAATTCAGCAAATCTATATCAAATCTACACATATGTTAAAAATAGAGATAGTGACAAAAGCGGTAATGTTAGCGGTGTGCTGCTGTATGCAAAAACCGATGAAGCGTTAACTCCCAACAATGAGTACATGATAGGTGGTAATCGATTTGGAGTTAAAACGCTTGATTTAAACTGTGAGTGGAACATGATAAAAAAACAACTTGATGAACTTGCTGAGAGATTCTTATAACAACAAGCTAAACTTTATACCCGTTTCTTAAGGAGGTCAAAATGAAGCTCATTGCAATAATGCTACTACTATTTACACTGGCGGTCGCCGTTGAAATCGTTATATTCATTTTTGAAAGCATAGCCTACAAAAAGTCGGAGTACTACAAACAAACGCATTTTTCGTTCTTTTATGTCAGACGAGATAAAGGACGATACGGAGAATACTGTACATACACCTATTCCAAAGGGATAGATGGATACAAGCGATATATCTTCAACTGCTACTTACCAAAGAGTGGCGGTGAGACTACAGAGATTGACGTTATTCTTTTACATGAATCAGGCATTTATGTTTTTGAATCAAAGAATTACAGCGGTTGGATTTTCGGAACTGAAACGCAGAAACAGTGGACTCAAACCTTACCCGTAGGAAGAGGGCGTTCTCAGAAATCGCATTTTTACAATCCAATAATGCAAAACAAAACACATATTAAGCAGATGTTAAATTATTTAGGTAAAGACGAGACCTTGCCGGTGTACTCGTATATTGTATTTAGCGACCGATGCACCCTAAAAGATATCACGCTGACAAGCAATAGAAATTTTGTTATTAATAGATACAATCTTAAGTATTGCATTCAAAACAATATTGATTCAGTCGGGCAAAGGTTAACAACAACAGAAATAGACGAAATCTATGAAAGACTGTACCCATGCACACAAACAAGCGATGAACAGAAACAAGCACACATTGACAACATTAACAGTTCTTACTCCGACACGACGGAAAGAAAATATATGTCGCACCCCGCAGTTTCCGAAACTCGTGACGAACAAGATATTATCAACATATGTCCGCGATGTGGAGCTCAAATGGTAAAGCGAACCGCAAAAAGCGGAACTAATGTAGGAAAAGAATTCTGGGGTTGCTCAAGATATCCGCATTGCAAGTGTATCGTGAGTATTAAATGAAAGTAGATAGGAATGAGAGATGCCCTTTACAATCGTCCGACAAGATATAACTAAGATGGAGGTTGACACCATCGTAAACGCCGCGAACACACGGCTCGCTATGGGCGGCGGTGTTTGCGGCGCTATCTTTAAAACGGCGGGCGCGGCGGAGCTGCAAGCGGCGTGTGATAAGGTCGCGCCTATTGCTACCGGAGGCGCGGCGATAACGCCTGCCTTCTCGCTTCCGTGTAAGTATGTAATTCATGCGGCGGGGCCCGTTTACAATAGACACAGTTCTGAAGAAAGCGAAAAGTTACTTCGTTCAGCGTACACGGAGTCGCTGAAGCTCGCCGTCAAAAATAACTGCAAGAGCGTTGCCTTTCCCCTTATCTCAAGCGGGATATATGGCTACCCAAAGAAGGAAGCCTTAGCTGTTGCGACGGACGCTATTCAAAGCTTTCTAAAAGAAAATGAAATTGATGTGTATCTCGCGGTGTTTGACGGGGATTCGTTTGTCGTAAGCGAGCAACTTCTCGGTGAAATCGAGAGCTATATTGACGAGCACTACATAGAGGAGCTTCACTTCCGTCCGCGCTTTCTAATTCAAAGCGAATTCAGTGAGCTGTCCACGCGAGAAATCGAAGACTTGAATTTACCGGAGCCACATACCGCAAGCATGTCTATGCCGCTTTACAGCTTGGACAAGGCAATCGGCAATCTCGACGAGCCGTTCGGCACGACGCTCTTAAGGCTTATAGACGCGAAGGGCAAAACTGATGTTGAGGTATATAAGCGGGCTAATATCGACAGAAAGCTGTTTTCAAAGATAAGGACAGGCAAAGGATATGTTCCGAGTAAGCGTACCGCGCTTGCTCTTGCAGTCGCGCTGGAGCTAAACATAGATGAAGCGACAGACCTACTGAAGCGAGCGGGCTTTACTCTTTCGCACAGTCAGAAATTCGATGTTATTATCGAGTACTTCATTATGAACAAGAGGTATGATGTTTACGAGATAAACGAGGTGCTGTTCAAATACGACCAGCCGTTACTTGGAGGTTAACAATGCAGAACAGGTACGCAGGTGATGTCGGGGACTTCGGAAAGCTTGGTTTGCTTCGGCAGATTTCAGCGACAGGGTTAAAAATAGGAATCAATTGGTATCTGGTACCTGATGAAAGCGGCACAGATGACGGGAGGCATATCGGTTACCTTAATGACTCAAAGTTTAGCGGCTGCGATGACGCTCTCAAGAACAAGCTTCAGCAGGTTGTTACGAACGAACGCTGTGTTCGTGCTTTGGAAGAAATGCAGCTTATAAAAGATGCCGTTTATGAACATAACGTACTGGGTATTCCTTCTAAAGGTTTTTCTCGAAAAGAATGGCACGAACGAGCTCTACAGACTTTCGCCACAGTTGATATTGTTTTTCTCGACCCCGATAATGGTCTATTACCTAAAAGCGTATCAATCAGCTCGGCAAAGAGTATTAAGTTTGTTACACGCTCTGAAATCATAGATTACTATCAGCAAGGGAAGAGTGTGATTTTCTATAATCATCGCTGTAGGGAACAGGAAAAGGTTTATTAAAAACGCTTTGAATGGCTGAATAACGAGCAGACGCTTTGTAGCGCTACGATTACAGGAGTTAAATTTTCTCGGGGAACTATTCGAGATTATATCTTTGTTATGCAATCAAACCATGTTCAAACAATCAATAAGTGTATCGACCATATGCTGAAAGGCAACTGGAGCAGGCATTTTTCGAGACTTTCCTTTTGAACTATTGTCGCTTTGAAAGCGACCTTCCACGCTTCATTAGTTGTTATCATATAGTCACAAAACAGTGAAGGAGATAACAACAATGAAAAAGGGATTAACGGAGCTTGTATTTATACTCGATAAAAGCGGCTCAATGAGCGGGCTTGAAAAGGACACGATTGGCGGTTACAACTCGTTTCTTGAAAAGCAAAAAGAAGAGAAAGGCGAATGCCTAATTTCAACAGTATTGTTTGATAATACCTATGAGCTGCTTCATGACAGAATAGACATAAGAGCAGTAAGCCCTATCACCGAAAAAGAGTATTGCGTCGGCGGCTCGACCGCGCTTCTTGACGCTATGGGAAGAACGATAAACAAGATAGGCAACGCTCAGAAGCACACCGCCGAGGAGTACAGAGCAGAAAAAGTTTTGTTTGTAATTATCACGGACGGAGAAGAGAACTCAAGTCGTGAGTACAGCTCCGACAAGGTAAAGGCGATGATAGAGCGTCAAAAGGAAAAGTATGGATGGGAGTTCATCTTCCTCGGTGCGAATATTGACGCCGTTGAGACCGCCGCGCGTTTCGGCATTGCGAACAACCGCGCGCAGACCTACCGTAGCGACAGCAAGGGAACGGAGTTAAATTTCAGAGAGTTAAGCAGTGTTGTCTCTGAGGTTCGCTTGGGTTCTGAAATTCCCGCAAAGTGGAGCCGCGCCATACAGGACGATATTGAGAATAGAGGAAGGTAAAATTACTCATGGAAATAGCAATTAATAAGATGTATGCCGGTAACTATCTTGATGGAGATAACATAGGCCACGAGATAATAAATCTCTACAAATCCGATAATGGTAAGAACTATATCTATCTTAATAAGGATGGTTTCCTGCCGAAGATACATAACAGCAAGATTGTTGCAGTTTTACTTGTTCGTCAAATAAAACTGGGTGTTTACGAAGTAATTGCGAAAGCCGAAAATCTTCAGCAAAGAGACTTTGCAGAGTATAGTAAAGAAACTGCACGAGAACTTCAAATTCAGTTTATTCGGGACAACAATATAAAGTACGATGGAGTTTGGCTGAATGAAATTTTTGAAAAAAACAAGTATAAAGATAAGATAGATGAGCACTCTTTGTTTCTGACTTTTGAAGCGGAGCGAGTGATAAAAGTTAAGCATCCCGTATACATTACTGAGTATCAGGACAACGACAAAGAAGCATTTATGTACAGTCTCGACATGCGCGGCGGGCATTTTGCAAATCAGAGTCTTCGCAGATATATTAATGAAAGCGAAACGCCCGAAGCCTACGCAAAACTGTTGGATATTATGAGCAATAAAGCTCTATGGGAAGAAAGCAACACAACGAAGACTGTATCTGAATCAGGAAAGGCAGAAGATATTGAATCTGACTTTATATCAATATTAGGTAAAGAGCACGACGAAGTTGCCTATTCAAGCATGATAACGCACTTCCTTGAAGCAGACAGAAACAGAACTGTTGATTTCTGTGAACAGGTACTAAAGGTTGTTATAAACAATCGGTTTTCAGTTAAGGCAGAGTATTGCGGTGAAAAGAAAAGCTGTCCAGACGAAAGAAAGAGGATAGATATCCTTATATTCGACGACTGTAATGTTATTGTTCTTGAAAACAAGATTAAAGCCGGCATACACGGCATTCGCCACGATGCCGACAGCGAAGAGCTGTTAAGCCAATTGAACGACTATGAGAAAATGGCAAAAAAACTCGCTGGAAACAAGAAAAAGATTTCGTTGTTCGTCTTATGTCCAAACTATAGCAAAATACAATCGTCATCGTTAGTTGAAGGCTCCGGATATTCAGTTATTACCTATAGCAATTTGCTTGATTTCTTTAATCAAGATAGATATTCTGAAGACTGCGATGAATACTATCGCGAATTCCTCAAGGCGTTAAAAAGACATACGCGCGAGGTGGACAATACAAATTTTGAGACAATGCAAGAAAGGTTTTTGAATACCATCACTTTGGTAAAAGCGAAGCTATAAGCAAATTCAAATACAAAAGCTTAACATTTATTAATTAAAACTTAGTGGAGAGAATGTTATGGAGATTTGTTATCCGCGAATTGTCGCCGAGCAGAAAACTGGCTATGAGGAATTCATCGGTACGGACGCGACCTTACTCGATTTTTGGCGTTGGGCTCATTCCGATTTAGTAGATAATATGGAGCGTGGTAAGCTCGCGGAGTTTATTGTCGCTCTCGCACTGGGTGTTGAAAAGCAGATTACTCCTTCTTGGGCGCCGTACGATTTGCTTTCTCAAGAAGGTATAAAAATTGAAGTAAAGACATCGGCATATATTCAGGCGTGGGGGCAAACCAAACTCTCATCACTGAGCTTCGGGATACAGCCTACCCACGAATACAATGATGTGAACAGCACTTTCGCGGAAGCAAGTGTACGCCAATCAGATGTATATGTATTCTGTGTACAAAACCACAAGGAGCAAGAAACGCTGAATACGCTTGACCTTAAACAGTGGGAGTTTTACATACTAAAGACGAACAAACTCAATGAGGCGTGCGGAGGGCAAAAGCATATTGGAATTAAGAAGCTCTTAAAACTTGGCGCAATCAAAGCTGATTATGAGAACATGTATAGATTAATTAAAGAAGTCATGAAAACATCTTAACTATTTTTTATTGAGTACACTTTGTTTTTGTAAAGACAACCAGCTTCATGTAATTTGATTATATTTTACACATAATAAAGATGCTGAATTAAATGAGTTGAGTGTGTTTTATTCAACAATAACTAAAGATGAATCTAATTTTGGAGGTGTAATTTATGAAACCAAACGAAAGAGCGCCCTATATAAAAACGATAATGCTTATTGCCGCATCTGATGACAATATCGACGATGAGGAGATAGCATACTTAAAGCGAATTGGTAAGAAAATTGGGCTTAGTGATGAAGATTTTTCACTCGCGAAGGAATGTGTTCTCAGTAAAGCAGAAACCATAAATGATGTTACAAACAAGCTTCAAGAAAAAGCGACTAAACTGTCGCTGCTTTATGAACTGCTTGTGCTTTGTTACGCTGACAGCGTCTACACAATTGTAGAGAAACAAGGAATGCGCGATTTATGTATCATTCTCGGGCTCGAGTCCAAAGAACTGGACACGCTTGAGAAGTCTTTTAGCGCGGTTAATTCGATGAAATCGGGAATGAACTCTTTAGGAAAAAAGCTTAACATACTTGGTGAGAAGAGTGTTGAAGGCGGAAAGAAGATTGCGCAATCGGTAGCAAGCGGTATTGGAACGGTAGGCTCTAAAATATCGCTGACTATCGCAAACTCAAAGCAGCTAAAAGAAGAAAACAAAAATCTTCGTGAGGAGCTTAAGAAGATAACACTAAGCGAAGCGGTAAAGCAAAAAATAGTTTTGCAGCTGAATTCAAAGATTACGAGCTTGAAAACAGCCTTACAGGCGGAGAAAGAGCGAAACCAAAAAAACGAAGATATGATAAAGCTTTTGCAGGAGCAAATATCCGACTTAATGCTGACGGTTGATGTCGCTGAAGCGGCAAAGACGGCGTAGGTGAAGAATATGGATAAAGACAGCACTATACTTAAATATGAACAGCTTGAGGCCGATAATGTAGGCAGCGAAATTGATAACCTAAAGACAAGTAATGATGAACAGGAAGACAGTCTTGCAAAAATGCAGGAGCAACTTGCGGCGCTTTACAAGAAAACTGGCAAGACGCAGATAGTGATTGCTCCGTCACAAACAAATGAGGCTGAAGATAAACCCGTTCCGGAAGATACTGCTTCAGAAGTGAACTACGATGAGCTGTATGCTACAGCTTGCATTTCGCTTGCAGAAAGAGGTCTTGATGTCGACTCGATTTCCTTTAATGATTTGTTGGATGATAAGGAACTTGAGGAAACGCTCGCGGAGCTTAACGCACCGTTACCGCGTGAGGACAAGTGGAAGAAATCAGACTTTATAGTTGTCTTTATTGCGGCTTCAGTCGGCTCGGTTGCGGACATAATTCTTGGTTCGCGGGACAAGAATTCAGAATTATCTAAAGAATTAGCAAAACTTCATAAACACGATAGCGGTGCACCGATTGATTTTCAAGGCGTTGCTGAAGGAACATCAATTTCAGGAGACACTCACATTTTTTCATTTGATGAACGTGGTCGCGGTTTTCATAGAGAATTGTCAAAAGGTCATGATTTAGCTCGATTTATTGAAGGAATAAGGATGTTTAAGGAGGGTAAGTTTGAAGCAATAGCTTATAAGGATAAAATGGCATATACTGTAATTCGTGCATTTAATCAAAATGGTAAGCCATACGAAACATTATCAGCCTTAGAAGCGACAATAAAATATGCTAAACACATGTTAGCCGATGTGTGTTCAAAAAATAGTCTCCCTTTCCCGGGTTACTCTTTTCTTCGAGAAAGCGATAGTCATAGAATAAGAAAATTATCTGCGGATATGTACCAAAACGGATTCAACATAAAAAATGTAATACTGCAATCAATCTCCACTATAATTATCGAAATAATTATTCGGCTATATTTCAGTATTCAATCTGTTAAGAAGTATGTCGCAGAAGTAGAGATAAAAGAAGACTATTCAAACTTTGAGGCAATAAAGAGGTTTATCAAGCCGATAAACAAGGACAAGCTTCACGAGATGCTTCTTGTGGCACATTCTATTGTCATGGCGGTGAATGTGGGAAAAGTCGTTATAAAGAAGTCTCCATGGGAAATAAACGTAACTGAGATAACCTCGGTTGTGAACTATGGAATAAAGGTTACCAAGGCTGTTGCCGCTCGCAACTCGGATTACGCGAAACTAATGTACCATTCTGGAGAAATCAACAAGACTTGGAGCGAACTTGAGGATACTGTCTTGAATGATGAGCTTGCGGTTATTTCGGAAATGCCGGAGTGTTTGGTGATATAAAGGAGAAAATTCATGAGCACATTTAACGAATATGAACAAGCAGGCCAAAAGTTGAAAGATGAGTATAGCCGACATTTTAGTAATGGCAACATCCCGAATTGGGCAGCAAAGAAACAGTCAAACAAATCCGAGGCAATCCATTGCGCTATTCCGCTTGTGGGAAAGAATTATTATAATCAGCCTTATAGGTTTTTACTTTATGCGAGCGCTGAAAACATAGATGAAAATAGCAATTATTCCATTCTTGATAATGATACGCTCGCGATTAATCGACACCGTAAGCTTTTTGAGGATACCAAAAATGATGATTATCGTTTTTATCCAAGCGTACATATTCAACCAATAAGCGACGGAGCTCTGTTGCTTGCTGCACTTTATATAGTTTCGAAGATAGCTCCGGAAATGGTAACGGATAGTCTTATGCCAGCAGATTTTATTGAGATGATTTCTCTTGGTAATTACGGCAAATTTACAATTGAACGTAAGAGCAAAAAATGTGATGACACGGGCAAAATAATATCATCAGCTAATAAAGATTATGCATCCAAACGCGAACTCCTAAATGCGTCTGAAAACTATATCAAAACGGATTTAGATATACTAAAGCCAACCCATATTATTATGCCGACGACGATATATAATACGGTGAATCGTGATTTTCTTAGCAAATATATAAAAGATGATATTAAATTTATAGGAATTTATCAAATCAATGCAAGAAATATTAATGGTTGTATTAAGTCAAAGGGCAGCGCTCGTCAAGAATCTGAGCTGACAACCTTAATAAGAAATTGGTATAATAATATAAGCAGTGGTGGTTTTAGAGGTAAAACATTTGAGAATCTCTTGTATATGTTTAGCTACTTAGATGCTGCATTGGATAAAATAGAGTAAAAACTCTATTTTTTTCAAAGACTTTGCCCTGTACATTGTACAGGGCTTATTTTTTGAAATTCATTCAGGTGCTCTCCTTAGAAAAAACGAATTAATGACATAAGCCCCCCATAAGCGTCATCAAAGGAGAGAATATGAAAGAGATTATACTGAAAAAGGCTTGTGAAATATATGGCGACAATTTGCCTGAAATCGTGCAAGAGCGTATAAATAGAGAACTCTCGCTCTTAAAGCATTCAACAATTGGGTCTGAATTCCGTGCCGTTCCTAAACTCGCAGAGTTTCTTCGCGAGAACAAGATACCGTTTACAGCTATGTATTCAACGGCAAATTCTTTTCTTGTGTATCTTCTTGGAGTGTCGAACGCAAATCCACTTCCTGTTCACTACTTCTGCCCGAGATGTAAGAGATTTACTTTGTCGGATGACGCAAAGGACGGTTTCGACCTACCGAAAAGACTCTGCGACTGCGGAAGCGAGATGGTCGGCGACGGACACAACCTCGCGCCTGAGTTCTTTTGGTTTGGGTCCTTGGACGAAGAATGTGTTTCTGATAAGCTGTTTAAACCGCGTATCCGTCTTATCGTTCCAGAAACAAGGTTTGATGAAGTATGTCAATTCTTAGAAGAATTGCCCGAACTAAGTTGTGCTCTGTCAAGCGGCTACAAATCAACAGTATTTCATAGTATTGGTATGTTCACTCTATATGTGTGGGGTTACAAGCCAAAGAAATCCGAGTGCTGGTTCAACACGATAGACACAAAACAAATCAGAAGCTTCGCGATAAACAACTACAAGGATTTCACCGATGAATTTCAATGGTTGAATACAAAGCCGAAGAGTTTTTATGAAACGGTGAAGCTCATGGGATACGGAGAAGGAACCCGTAAGAGCTAGAGACTGGTTGTGTGTTGGATGAGGAGGAACAGGAGTACGATTTAAAAGAATTCTTCAATTTGTCTCTCAGCGACGCTCCCGTGTTTGTCGATGATGTTTTTGACACGCTTCTTTCAAAGGGCTTTTCGGTACGTGAGGCATACGCGCTTTCAAAGAAAATTGGATTGGGTTACTGCGGATACGCCGAGGCGTTCAATATACTGAACGACAAGCGACTTGCTTACTGGTTCAGTAACATGACAAACCTATACAACCGAGCACATATGATAGAAGCGCTTATCGGGGAATACAGACTGGATAGGTATATCAGAAAGAAAGAGAACAAGAATGGATAAAGACTACGGTTTTGAGCACATCATAGTCAGCAAAACTGATACTGGACTTCCTTGCGATTTGGTTTTAGAATCATCAAGAATAGAAAAACTCCTATGTGGTGTTCAATTATTAAACTCAGCACTGAATATATATTCAAATAGTATTAGTTTATTGAAGAATAATACAAAACAAATAACCCCGCCCCTATTTATCGTAAAGACGAGGTTGTATTTGCATTCCTACAGAAAGCGCTTAACTTAATGACATTGCGGCTCTGCCGCGGGGCTTCTTTGTTTTATTTATTTTCGTAATGCTCCGCGTAGTAGGCTTGATAGTCGCCTGAGACTACGTCCTCTATCCAGTCGCGGTTGTTAAGATACCAGTCGATTGTCTTTTTAATTCCAACCTCGAACGGGGTTTCGGGGAACCAGCCGAGGTCGCGCTTAATCTTCTCGGGGTCTATACCGTAACGGCGGTCATGACCCTTTCTGTCCTCGACGTGGGTGATAAGGCTTTCGTCAACCGTGCTGTCGGCGGTCTTGCCGATATAATCAATTATAGTGTTTACAATAAACACATTGGTGCGCTCATTATGGCCGCCCACGTTATAGACCTCGCCGGACTTTCCGTCTCTCGCAACCATATCAATCGCCTTGCAGTGGTCCTCCACGTAAAGCCAGTCGCGTATCTGCAAGCCGTCGCCGTAAACGGGCAGAGCTTTATGGTTAAGACAGTTGTTAATCATAAGCGGAATGAGCTTTTCGGGAAATTGGAAGGGCCCGTAGTTGTTAGAACAGCGGGTAATTGAGGTTGGCAGAGCATAGGTGTCGTGGTACGCCTTTACGACGAAATCCGCGCTTGCCTTTGAAGCGGAATACGGACTGTGCGGGTCGAGTGGAGTGGTTTCCATAAAGAAGCCGTCCTTGCCAAGCGAGCCGTAAACCTCGTCGGTTGAGACTTGAAGATACTTGACGCCCGGCTTATAGCCTCCCTCGGCGAGCTCCCAATACTTCTTCGCGCAGTTGAGAAGGTTGAGCGTGCCCAACACGTTTGTTTTAACGAATATTTCGGGGTCGCTTATCGAACGGTCAACGTGACTTTCAGCCGCAAAGTTAATCACGGTGTCTATATCAAACTCGGCAAAAAGCTTCTCCATGCCCGACTTGTCGCAGATATCCAGCTGTATAAAAGAGTAACGAGGGTCGTTCTCTACGCTTTCAAGATTCCTCAGATTGCCCGCATAGGTCAGCTTATCGACATTTACGATTTTGATATCGTCGTACTTATCGAGTATATAAATAATGAAATTTGAACCGATAAAGCCCGCGCCGCCGGTAACAAGCATGTTTTTCATAACTTCCTCCAAGGTTTATTCAAGGTTTGTAAGGTATTCCTTTAGGGCATCTTTCCAGTCGCGCATGTGGTCGCCCACAGTAACGCGAAGCGCCATATTGTCAAGCGCCGAATAAGCGGGACGCTTCGCGGGGGAAGGAAAGTCCGCCGTTGAGCAGGGCTTTACTTCTGCGTTTATGCCCGAAAGCCGAACAATCTCGCGGGTAAAGTCGTACCACGAACATATGCCGTTGCAGGTGCAGTGGTAAAGACCGTAATTTTTCGTCGCCGCGACGAGCAGAATGTGGTGCGCCACATCAACCGCGCTTGTCGGGTTTCCGAGCTGGTCGTTAACGACGGTGCATTCGCCCTTTTCACGTGCTATCTTCATCATGGTTTTAACAAAATTGTTGCCCACATAGCCGTACAGCCAGGAGGTGCGAAGGATAAAGTAGCGTGAGCAGTTTTCACGGACAAAGCACTCGCCCGCAAGCTTTGTTTTGCCGTAAACGCTCTGAGGCGCGGTGAGGTCATACTCCTTGTAGGGAGTGGTTCCGTCGCCTGGGAAGACATAGTCCGTAGATATATGTACAAGCTTCGCTTCGCTTCTTTCGCACGCCGCCGCAAGGTACATAGGCGCGAGTGCGTTTGCCTTATACGCTGTGTCCTCGTTCGTTTCACAGCCGTTTACGTTTGTATATGCCGCGCAGTTTATGACGAGGTCATATCTGCCCTTCTCCACGTTATCGGTGACGGCGGCTTTGTCGGACAAATCGAAATCGTCAAGGTCAACGCCCACAATCTCGGCGTTTTTGTATATATCAGGAATATCGCCAATCTCGCTTTTGCCTGTGCTTAGCTGTTTAATAATTTCGTTTCCGAGCTGACCCTTACAGCCCGTTATGAGTATCTTCAAAACGCGCCTCCTAATCAATATCCACGGTTTTTGCAATATTAAGTATGTACTGACCGTATTCCGTCTTCTTTAGTTTTTCACCGAGCGCAATCAACTGCTGCTTATTTATGTATTTCTTTCGATAGGCTATCTCCTCAAGACAGGCGACGTAAAGACCCTGACGCTGTTGAACGGCGTCAACGAAATTCGCCGCTTCCAGCATTGCGCGGTGGTTGCCGGTGTCCAGCCACGCCATACCGCGTCCGAAAAGCTCAACCTTAAGCTCGCCGCGGCGCAGATACTCGTTATTGACCGAGGTTATCTCTATCTCGCCGCGCTCGGACGGCTTTATATTTCTTGCGATATTCACAACGTCGTTGTCGTAGAAGTAAAGCCCGGGTACAGCGTAATTGGATTTTGGGTTCTCAGGCTTTTCCTCTATGGAAAGAACATTTCCGTCCTTGTCGAAATCAACCACGCCGAATTCCGTCGGGTCGCTTACGTGGTAGCCAAAGATGGTCGCGCCCTTCTCGCGGTCCGCGGCTCTTTTTAGTCTCTCTGAAAAGCCGTAGCCGTAAAAGATATTATCGCCGAGCACAAGGCATACGTTATCGCTGCCGATAAAGTCCGCGCCGACAATGAAGGCGTCCGCGAGTCCGCGGGGACTCTCTTGAACGGCGTAGCTGATTTCAAGCCCCAGCTCATCCCCGTCACCAAAAAGATTCTCAAAGCCGCCGATATCGCGTGGGGTTGAGATAATAAGTATCTCGCGAATGCCCGCTAACATTAGCGTGGACATGGGGTAATAAATCATCGGCTTATCGCAGACCGTCAGAAGCTGCTTGGAAACCGCGATAGTTGAGGGATAAAGCCGCGTTCCCGCGCCCCCCGCGAGGATTATTCCCTTCATTTTTTTAAGTCCTCCTTCGGAAAGTTCATTTTAAAGCCCCACTTGCCGAAATATTTAAACATGCTGATAACAAGTATAGCAAAATAAATTGGCTTATGGCTGCTTGAGCGCTCCCACGCGTGATACACGTAGGTGTATGGATAGTACACCGCTCGCGCGGTTTCTCTGGCGCGGCGGGTGATATCCATATCCTCAAAATACATAAAGAAACGTGTGTCGAAGCCGCCTATCTTCTTAAATATCTCGGTTCGCATCAGGATAAAGCAACCTGTTGCGAACTCGATATCCGTGGGCTTTGTCAGGTCCTTATCAAGCATCTGATAATGCTCGACTACGGGCCTCAGCTTCTTCTTAAACATATGCCGACCGAAAAGGGCGAGAAAGACAGGGTTTAATTTGGGAAGCAGCTGGTCGGTGCCGTCGGGAAAACGAATCTGCGGCGTGGTTACGCCGACATCAGGGTTCTTCTCCATATAGCCGATAAGCTCCGAAAGCGCATCGCGGTCAAAAACAATATCGGGATTTACAATAGCGTGGTAGTCGCTTTCAAGGTAAGGCAAAACCGCGTTATGTCCGTAGCCGAAGCCTTTGTTTTTGTCATTCTCTATTGCAACGATTGAGGGAAATTCCGCCTTCAGCTTTTGCAGTCCGTCGTCCCTTGAGTCGTTGTCCACGACATAAACGGTAAGCTTAACACCTTTTGTATATTCAAAAAGTGTTCTTAATGCCTCGCGTATTTTATCCTCACAGCGGTAGTTTACTATGCAGACACTGAGCTTTTTCTCGTTCAAACAGCTCACCTCTTTTTCGCGGCGGCGCTAAGGGTGGAAAGCACGCTCTCATAGCCCGCGACGCAGTACTTATACCAGCTTTCATCGCAAGGAGCAAGCTCTTTTCCCGCCGCCTTTTCTGCGAAAACGTCAAGAAGCGCGGGGTTTCGCACAAGCAGCGGCCCGACAAGCTGAGTCATGAACATATTGTTTTTTCTTATGCCCTCATTCTTCGACTTTAATATTTCCTTCGAGGCAAACTCGATATCGAAAAGGCTGTCCTCGTCGGAATTGACGGTTATTGAGGTGTTAATCGCACCTATTACCTTTTTATCGGTAAGGGGGCACGACGCGATATATTCCGAATATCTGCGTTTCGCGTCTATCTTTATATCAGCGTTAACCGTCTCGGTTCCGTGATAAACCTCGCCGTCAGCGGCGGTGACGGAACGCGCAAAAAGGCAGAGTGAATTGCCCGTGGCAAGCACAAGTCCGCCGCGCTCGGTATACTCGTCGATATAAGCCTTCTTATCGTAAAAATCATTCATAGCCGCGAGCATACGTCCCTCGGTGCCGGCGCCAACATAAAGAAGGTCTGTTTTCTTGAGGTTCGGCGTGTCTGCGTAGCCTATCGTTTCCACGTCGGCTTTAATCTTTGCGCTTTCAAGGCGCTTTACGAGCGCGTCTATGTTTGCGTACTCGCCGTAAAGTCCCATTAAATCCTTATAGAGATAAACTATTCTTACCATACGCCCTACCCCCGAAGCCTTCCTGTGAACTTGTTCACGTCGGTAAAACAGGTCATAACAAAAACGTCGCCCTGTGCCGTACCGTATAAAAGCTCCATCATTCTGTCAAGGTCGGGCTCCACCGAGATTACATCCTCGTCCACGCCGCTAAAAAGAAGCCGCGCCGCAAGGTCGTTCGCAAAGCCGCCGCTTAAGATAATATTTTTAATTCGCTTGTCGCAAAGCAGATTAAAGTCAATATCCCACAGCCACGACATATCGTTCGCAATATATTTGCGCGAGAGAAGGTCAACTATCAGCACGACGGTTATCTCGTCGCTGTCGGAGTTAATGACGGTGGAAAGCGAGCTGTCATAGGAGATAGAGTTTTCGTGCTTACTTAAAAGGAAAAGCCCTTTGTGATTGTTGACGGTGAACTCACGAATACGCTCGTTTGTAAGCTTGTAGCCCGAAAGCGCCGCCGCCGCGTCGGCGGCGGAAAGCCCGAACACCTCTGTCGCGACCGAGAAAGCCGCGGCAATGTTGTAGGCGAACACGTTATTTAATATCTGAGGCTTCACGGAATACTTTTTGTCTAAGATGAATTCGCCGTCCTTTACACCCGTTACCGAGTGAAGCGAATCCTCGCGTTTAAAGCCGCACTTCTTACAGCGGTATGCGCCGAGATGGCTGAAAATTCGCCATGAATAGCTCATTTCCGCGTTGCAGACGGGGCAGAACGCGCCGTCGTCGTAGGCGTGCTTTCTTACGGTGTTTTCCTTTATCGCGTCCGGCTCGACGCTATAGTAGGCGACGTCTTGTCTGTTATATCCGAGCGAAGCGGAAACAGGGTCGTCGGCGTTTAAAAACAGCTTAGACTGGGCGGGAATACCCTTTTTCACCTCGCCCAAAACAAACTCGCTGTTTCCGTTGCGGGTCAGCTGGTCGCGGAAAAGGTTAGTCACCACGATATAGTTCGGCGCAAAGTGTTTGAAGGTGTACTGGCAGAAGCGCTCGTCGCTTTCAAGTATCGCAACGTCAGCTTGAACCTCGCCCTTAAGGTTACAGCCGCGAAGCAGCGCCGTTGTCACGCCTTCTATTTGGTTACTGCCCTCGCTGTTGCAGACAACGCGCTTTCCCGCCGCCTTCGCCTCGGCGCAAAGCATTTCGGTAAGCGAGGTCTTACCGTTAGAGCCTGTTACGGCTATGACGGTTTCGGGCAGCTTTATTTTTGAGAGAATATTTGGGCTTAGCTTAAGCGTAATAGCTCCGGGAAGGCTGCTTCCGCGACCGAGCTTTTCACCAATAAAGCAAAGCACCTTGCAAATAAGAATACTAAGCATATTCGTCCTGCCGTTATGTTTCGATTAATATTAGCTTTCCTCGCGCTTGCGTTTATAAACGCGAACGATTAAAACGTAACTTATATTTTAACAGATTTATATACTCATTACAATTGCATTTTTCTGTTGTCATTTTTATACCCGTCATAGTATAATATTTGCATATATTTGCAATTTTTTGAAAGGAGGGGCGTGAGTGAACCTGCCGAAAAGCATAAAAACAGCTCTTAAAATGCTCTTTGACGCTGGCTATAAGGCGTACGTGGTCGGCGGAGCGGTACGCGACGAGCTTATGAAGCGAAGACCGAAGGATTACGATATCTGCACAAGCGCCCGTCCTGAGGAGACAAAGCGCGTTTTTTCTAAGTATAAGCTGATTCCGAAGGGCGAAAAGTTCGGCACGGTTTGTGTCGTTATCGGAAGAACACCCGTAGAGATAACCACCTTTCGGCGCGACGGCAGATATAGCGACAAGCGCCACCCGACAGGGGTTGAGTTTTCAAACGAGCTTGAAGACGACCTTTCAAGAAGGGATTTTACCGTAAACGCCCTTGCTTACAGCGAGGACGAGGGGATAATCGACCTTTATTCGGGAAAAGCCGACATAGAAAACGGAATTATTAGAACGGTGGGCGACCCGCGCGCGCGGTTTTCAGAGGACGCGCTTCGCATAATGCGGGCGCTGAGGTTTGCCGCAACGCTGGGCTTTGAAATGCACGAGGAAACCGCACGCGCGGCTAAGGAGCTTGCGCCGACGCTCAATAGCATCTCCGCCGAGCGTGTGCGCGACGAGCTGTTAAAATTCATTATGGCGGACCGAGCGGGTGATTACCTTTTAAAGTATAAAGAGATAATTTTTTCCGTAATTCCGCCGCTTTCGGAGTGCGACGGCTTTCTTCAGCACAGCCCCTACCACTGCCACGACGTTTTGGGGCATATCGCCGCGACGGTTAATTTCATTGAGAAGAAGCCTGTGCTTCGTATGACAGCGCTGCTTCACGACATAGCGAAGCCCGCGTGCTTCACTATGGACGGCGAGCGCGGGCGTTTTTTCGGGCATATGCAGGCGAGCGCGACAACGGCGCGAAAGATACTTGAGGGGCTTAAATTTCCGTCGAAATTCACCGACACCGTCTGTCTTCTTATTGAGTACCACGACAAGCCCTATTCCCCCACGCCCGAGGACGCGCGTCGCTGGCTTAACCGTTTGGGCGCGGAGAACACCTATTTGGTTATACGCCATAAAACGGCTGACTGTCTCGCGCACGACAGGTCGTACAGGCGACACCTTATTAAAATACGCGAGTTTAAGCGGGAGGTAGACCTCGCCTTAAAGCGCGGCGACTGCTACTGCCTCTCCCGCCTTGCCGTGAACGGGCGGGATATCAACCGCGCGCTCGGCATTCAAAGCGGCGAGGAGACGGGCGAGACGCTTGAGTACCTGCTTCAAGAGGTGATTGAGGGGCGCGCCGAAAACGAGAGAGACAAGCTGATTTCACTTGCTAAACAACACGCCGAGGTGTAGAAAAAGCGACTTAAATGAAAAAATTGACAACGCTGTAAATATGTGTTAGTGTTTTTTTCGTAAAGGGGTGAGGATATAAAATCCTATATAGGTTAAGCTGACTGTTTTCCCTCGTTAACCCGCGCGTATTTTTCTTACTTAAGAAAAATACGCGCGTTAATTTTTATTTACATAGAAAGCGCTTCGTGATATTATAAAACAATATGGAAGACTATGCGCAAAGGAGGAAAAGCCATGGCGAAAAGCTGTAAAACACAAACGGCGGAGTTCTACTGCCCTAAAAACGTCGTGTGGCATATCCTTACCTCCTGCGCCACCTATAAAGAGTGGTACGGCTATCCCGAGCCGCTCGACCTCATTGAGACGGTGCCCGAGTTTTCACTCGGAGCGCGGCTTATTTTTAAGGACGACGCGCGCACCCACGTTGTGACCGAGTTTGACCTCAACAGCCGCCTTGCCATTAGCACCGCGAACGAAACGAACGAGTTTACCATAACCGAAACGGGCTATGGCTGTAAGGTTATGCTGGTTTCAACACTTACCGTTTCGGGGGCAAGCTTTAACGGAACCGAAAGCGCGCACGAAAGCGCGAACCGTGAGGTGCTTTCCAAGCTGAAATCGGTTGCCTACCGTTACGAGGAAACCCTTCCCGACGCGCCGACGGCGAGCGGGGAGAGCAAAAAGAAGCGCACGGCGAAGAACGCGCTTTCGTCAATCCTTCAAGGCTATAAATCTCCCGTTAAAAACCGCGAGGTTGACCGCGAGACGGCGGAGCTTGCGGTAAGCTACGGAAGCACCGAGCAGGAGGTTCGCTTCTCCGCGCGCTCCTGCATAATAGCGGTGTTGCTTTTTGCGTTTATGACGCTGGTGCTGTCAATTTCCTTCAGATTTGAAAGAAGCGACATTGTTCCCTCCTCAGGGCTTTCGGTCATGGAGAGCGAGTTTGTTAACGCCGAAAACGCCGCGAGCATATATATCGGTCAGGGCAAGAACGAGCTTGAGCTTATGATTAGCTGTACGGGGCGACGCCTTTCTCCGGACGAGTATTGCTATGAATCGCTTGAAAAGGACGAGAACGGCGAGCCTGTTTGCAGGATATATGTTATATATGACGCATACGCAAGGGTACGCCGATTCGGCTACGTAAATTACCTTTACAGCAAGCAAAACGTTGACTGCGAAATCGCGCGGTATAACCGACTGTTATATCCCGGTATGAACGCGCTTGAGGTGCAAGAGACTATCGGCGAGCCGTGTTCGGCGTTCTTTGTGGATAAAAGCGGTCTTACTACCGTCTATTTCGGCGCATTTAATACGTCAAAGAGCGTGTTTTCAACCGAACAGAAAAGCGAGCTTGTTATTAAGCTCAACACAAGCTCCAAACAGGTGGACGCTCAGTTCTATTACCCCTACGACAGCGGAAATCCTCTTGCCGTGTCCGAGCTTACCAAGCGCCTTCGCCGTCAGTATAGCAACTACTCGCTGTTCTTGGCGGACAAGCTGTCCTTTGAACGAACCTTCTTGGTTTTCGATAAAACCTATGAGGAGGTCGGCATTGTACTCGACACTAAGGATGAGGAAACCGTAAGCAGTGACAAGGGCGAAATGCACATTTACAACAAGTATGTGCTTATTGACGGCGTTCAGAACGACCGCTACAGATACACGATTAACTATTTTTACGACAACGTCGCCGAGGAGGTCTGCTTCGAGAACCTTATCCTTCAGCAAAAGGAGGATATGCTCGCTATGTTCACCGATTACGGCTTGAGAGTGGGCATGACTCAAAGGGAGGTGCTTGCGGCTATTGGCGAGCTTCCGAGCGCTGTCGCGGTCAATTACGACAACATAACCCTTTGCTACGGGAAGAAGATTGCCTCGCTTACACGGCTTACGTCAAATTATGAGTTGGTTTTGGTGTTTGACGCAAAGACCGATTCTCTTAGCGATATAAACGTAAACTATTGAATGAAGGAAGAATAATGTCTGACGGAAGAGTTTTTACAAAATCAAATATAAAGATTAACGCGCCGCGTAAGACTGTCTGGCGTTATCTTCTAAACGACCTCACACTTGAAAAGGCGCTGGGCTTTCCTGTTGAGATTATCCGTGACACCGAGGACTCGCGTTTTATAAGGCGAGTTGCATTTAAAGGCGTGAGCTTTTATGTTCGTTACGAGGAGAACGCCGCGCATCTTTCGGGCGGCGGAAGCTACATAGATATCATACTTAACGACGCGGGCGAGTCAACAGGCGTTGAGCTGTCCGTTATAGGCGGCGGCGAGGGCGGCTTTTCTTCCAAGCACGAGGCTGTGGACGGCTTTTTGGGCAGACTAAAGGCGGAGGTTGAGGGCGTTAAGTTCGTGCCGACGGCAAGCTATGCTCTACCGCAGGAAGAAGCAGTTCAATATGGGCTTGAAAACGAAGCAGAAAGCGCAAGCACCCTTCACGAGCAAGCTGTGAACGCTGACGAAACGCAGGCGAACGAGAAGAAACGAAGTGGCAAGGAGTCGCCGTTTTTAACAAATATTATTTGTGTCGTGGTTTCACTGCTTCTCGTGGCTACGGCTGGTTACCTCGGTTGGAGGTATCTGCTTCCTAAGGTATATGACGGTGAGCAAGCGGACCTTTCGGCATATTCAAACGAGGTGACCTACGAAAACGCTTTGAAGCTGGAGCTGGGTTTCAGTCAAAGCGAGGTTGAAAACATCTTCGGAATTACGGGTGAGGAAGTAAACGGAAAGATTCTATACTGTTCCGCCGAACTCTCTGACGGAACTCCCGCAAGACAGGTTTTAATCGGCTACGAAAAGCATATAATAAACTCGATGACCTATCTCGATATCGCGAGCGCCCGCACCTTTCTTAAAGAGGATTTCACCTTAAAGGGCGTATATCCCACCGAGATATCGGTTAAAGGAGTTGCCGACGCGGCGGCGCTTCCCGTTTCAATGTACAGGTTATATTACGACGCAAACGGCGAACGAATAGCCGAGGTGAATTTCGGATACTGCGACCCTTACGCTAATTTCAGCGGGTCGTGGCGCGGTCAGTTTGCGGTGACGCTAAACGCCGACACCGCCAAGGTTTCCTCCAAGAGCTGGGTGGTTTACGGCGCGGGCGACGGTCTAACGGTTTCGTCTCTTGAGGGCACCGCGCTTTCTAAACAGTACAGTAGCTATGATGATTACCTCAATGATAAATTCACCTTCGACAGAATGATGATTATGAAGTCGAAGTACACTAAGGGCGACGTAAAGAACCTTTTTGGAGCAGAACCCGTTGTTTATTACGACGGAAGCGAAACTACCGGCACAATTCTTTACGGGATTTCCTCAAGCGAGCTTATCGCGAACACGCAGACGCCTGTTTGGAGAATGTCCTTCGGGTACGATACGAAAGGGCATTTCAGAATGTGCTCTTTTACAAATATGCGGTTTATAAATATGCGCGGGCTTCTTGACGGCACCGCCTACGAGACGGTCTCTAAGGGAATGTCCTATTTAGAGGTAAGGAAGCTTGTGGGGCTTATGCCCACGGCAATTTACTTTGACGAAAGCTGTTACACCGTTTGCTTCGGTCGGCTCATTGACGAAAGCGGCGCGGACGACCAGTTTGAGCTGGTGGTAAGAATGAGCGTAGCGGACGACACTGTGCAAGCGGTATTCAACAATGTCGCAAGAGGCGAGGCTATAGACGCAAAGGGCGAAGCAGAAGGGGAGGCATAAACAAGAGATGAAGAATTTTGAGTATCCGAACAGACAGAGAATGTCGCAGTTTGTAACGACGGAGATGCGTATGTTTAACAGCGTCGGCGGCGTTCGTGCCGTGACGTGGATAACAATAATAACCCTCTGGCTTGAGATACTCTTTGCTTTCTTCTACTTTTTAAGCCGCGGACGCAGCCGAGACAGTCTCGTGCATATGTCTTTGCTTATAGCTGTTTTTGTGCTGTATCTAATCGCTACAGTGGTGAAAAACATCTATTCGCGGCGAAACGGCGAGTACTATGACGTTACAATGTTTTATCTTTCGGCGTCCTTCTTTATCAGCGCGTTTTCTTCCTATTTGTTTTTATCTACTGCATGGTTTTGGAACTTTAACGGCGTTATTCCCGGCGGCTCCGCTTCGGTGGTGAAGTACGTCATTTCACACATCTTCTGGCTTCCGGGTGCGGCGTTGTTGTTCTACGCGGTAATGCTTTTATTCGAGCCTAAAAGCTCACGCGTGCGTTTCGGCGGATTCTACTGGATAAACTGTCTTCTGCCCGCTTTACCGCTTGCGGTAACGCTTATTGTAAGCATGATAAAGTTTCCCCGCCGTCAGGCTGAGGCGGCTGAGGTGCTGGCGTTTTTATCTATAACGCTTTTACTCTATATAGCTGTAAGATACGCGGTAAAGGGCTTCCTTTACTTTCTTCTTAACCGAACCGAGCCGAGGAATAATGAGGGGACAGCCATTCCCGACACAAAAACCGTAAGGCACGCTTATGAGAACGAGACGGTGGAGAGCGCCGCTCTTTCGGAGGAAATAGCGAAAAAGGCTGAACTGATAGCACTGCGCCGTAATAGCAAAGAAGACAAACTTGAGGTTGAAACGGAAGAAAAGAAGGAAGAACCGACCAAACCGAAGGCGGAAAAGTCCAAGCCCGAAAAGACGGACGCGACGAATGAAGACAAGGCTGAAAATGAACCGACCGCTGAAGATAAGCCTAAAGAAGTGAAAAAGACTAAAAAAGACAAAGCGGCTGAGAAGAAGACAAAGCCCGCGAAAGACTCGGAAAAACCGAAGGAGAACAGTCCCAAAAGTAAGGATAAGGCTAAGCCGCCGATTAAAGATATCCTCCTTAATGCCGCCAAGAACGTGGCGCCAAAGAAGACAGAGAAGAAGGACGACAAGGAAATTAAGAAATCGGCCAAGCCGCCGATTAAAGAGATTATCCTTAACGCCGCCAAGAACGTGACACCAAAGAAAACAGAGAAAAAGGACGATAAAGAAACGGAAAAGCCCGAACAGGGAAAGAAGGTCTTTCGGGTAAAACCGCTTGAGGAACCGCGAGAAAAGAAGATATACCACCGCGAGAACAAGAAATAAAAAAACGCCGACTTTATGTCGGCGTTTACTTTTTCTATTGCATTTCGGTAAGGTTGCAAATCACGTTGTTTTTAAGTATATCCACCGTTGCAAATTTAATCCCGTCATAGGCGTTAGCGTTGCCGGGGTTTAGATAATAAACATTATCCTTTATCCCGAAGAAGGGAATATGCGTATGCCCGAAAAGAACAATGTCAGCTTTCTTGTCGGCGGCGAGCCGCTCAAGGCCTTCCATTGAGCCCTTCACTCCGAAGCGGTGACCGTGGGTGTAAACCACACGTTTGCCGCCTATCTCAATAAGCTTGGTGTCAATGTCAAGGCTGGAATAGTCGCAGTTTCCCGTCACGGCAAGAATATTCGCCGTTGGAAAGCTTTCACGAAGAATAACTGCGTCTTCGTAGCCGTCGCCTAAATGTATAAAGTAGTCCGCGCCCTCTTGAGCTTCCATAACCTTTTTTAACCGATACGCCTTTCCGTGCGAATCGGAAAACACAACAATTCTCATTCCGTTTCCCTGTTTTTAAGTACGAGCTTATAAAGCTCTCCTTTTTTTATATTTGTTTTTGCCGCGGCTTGCTTGCAAGCATCAGAAAGGCTAAGCCCTTGTGCCAAAAGAAGCTCGACGGTCTTAACTGCGTCGTCTTCGGTCGTTTCTTCCGTTTTGTCAGCAACAGCTTTGCCGGAAACAACAAGCACATATTCACCCTTAGGCTCGCGCTCGGCGTAGAGTTCGTTTGCTTCGCGCAAGGTGGTCTTGACTATCTCCTCGTGAAGCTTTGTCAGCTCGCGTGCTAAAGTGATTTCGCGGTCGCCAAAGGTCTTTAAAAGGTCCGAAAGGGTGTTTCTCAGCTTATGCGGAGCCTCATAAAAAATGAGTGTTCTGGTTTCGTTTTTCACTTCTTCCAGCCGCTCGCGTCTGCTTTTTCTGTTGACTGGAATGAACCCTTCAAAAACGAACCGGCCGGTGACAAGCCCCGAGGCGCAAAGCGCGGTTATCGCGGCGCACGCTCCGGGAATGGGAATAACCTCAATTCCTGCGGCAATCGCCTGCTTTACAAGCAGCTCTCCTGGGTCGCTGACGGCGGGTGTGCCCGCGTCTGAACAAAGCGCGCAGCTTTCTCCTGAAAGGATACGGTTTATTACTGTCTCTCCGCGCTCGTACATATTATGCTGATAGTAGCTGACAAGCGGCTTTTTTATTTCAAAATGGTTTAACAGCTTAGCTGTTACTCTGGTATCCTCCGCGGCGATAAAATCAGTTGTTCTAAGCGTTTCTACAGCGCGCAAAGAAAGGTCCCCGAGGTTGCCTATGGGCGTAGCCACAATATAAAGCTTTCCCGCGTTATCCATCAGCTTATTCCTTAATTTCGTTATTTACTATTAAATCCGGCAGTACGCTGACCCCGGGGCCCGAGCGGTAGCGTGCCTCTATAAGTGCGAGCCAAGGCTCTGAGTCGGGCGACTTTCTTACGAAACGAAGACGCTTAATTCTAAGCTCGTTCTCCTCAAAGCAGGAAAAAACATTATCCAACCGTTCGGCGCGGTAGCATACGAACAGCTTTCCGCCCTCCTTTAAGGAACGGCGGGCTATCACCGCCGCGTCGCGAAGGGTTAGCGTTACCTCATGCCGCGCACTGCTTCTAAGCACGTTTTCGCTCAGCGTTCCGCTGTTAAAGTACGGTGGGTTGCAAAAGGCGGCGTCAAACTTTTTGTCGCTGGAAAATTCGCGCGCGTCGCAGTTAATTATGCTTAGACGAACAAAGCTGTTCTCTCTTGCGGCTCGCTCGGCGAGCACGCTTGCCGCGGGGTTAATCTCCAGCGCGACGCATTCGCCCAAAAGACCTTCGTCGTAGAGCTTCAGCGGAATAATTCCGCAACCCGTACCAATATCGAGAATACGGTCGAACTTTTTAATTTTGGAAAAGTGCGCAAGAAGCAGACCGTCAAAGCTTATTTTGTTGTTTTCATCGGTGTAAACGCACGCGCCGTGCGGTAGTTTTTCGCTTACCACCCTTATGACCTCCGTTATAAGAAATACGGCGGACACTAATGGTGCCCGCCTGATATATTTCTCTTAATTTACTAACCTTGCGGCTGGTTATTCGGCGGAAATAGCCGAAGTGGGGCAGCCTGCCGTGCAAGCGTCGCAGTCGATGCACTCGTCGGGGTTAACGTCGTACTTGTCATCAACATTTGTGATAGCGTCTACGGGGCAGGTCGCAGCGCAAGCGCCGCAGGAAATGCACTCGTCATGATTAATTACGTGGGCCATGGTTTTTCTCCTTTGATTTAACTAATGAAATTACAAGTAAATAATAACATATAATTATATTTTTTCAAGGGTTATTCCGAAAAGAGTTTTTTTGCTTCGTCCTCGGATAGCTCGTCGGGTTCTTCAAACTCTTTCTTTTCGTGGCGAAGGTTAACGTGTTTACCCAAAACCTTCACATCGCTTACCGCATAGCTTTTCGGTGCGGCGTCGGGGTTTTCGTCAAGACGAACCTTTATATGCTGTTTTATAATGTTCATCTCCACCACTACGCCTCTGCCGTCGGCGGTTTCAACAAGCGTCCCGTTGCGCGGCATCTGTTTTAACAGGTCGTCGTAGACCGCCTGTTCATATTTAAGGCAGCACATAAGTCTTCCGCAGGAGCCTGATATCTTCGCGGGATTTAGGCTTTTACCCTGCTCCTTTGCCATCTTAATGGAAACAGGCTGAAAATCAAAAAGGAAGGTGGAACAGCAGAAGGGCCGTCCGCACATGCCAAGACCGCCGAGAAGCTTGCTTTCGTCACGCACGCCTATTTGGCGAAGCTCTATTCTTGTTCGGAAAACGCCGGCTAAGTCCTTCACAAGTTCGCGGAAATCAACACGTCCGTCGGCGGTGAAGTAGAAAAGTATTTTTTGTCCGTCAAAGGTGTATTCTACATCAACAAGCTTCATTTCGGGGTTGTGAATAGCTATCTTCTGGTTACAGACGGAAAACGCTTTCTGTTCCTTTTCGCGGTTCGCCTTATACTGCTTTATATCCTCCGGAGTAGCCTTGCGCATAACCGATTTCAGCGGCTTGACTATCTCTGAATCTTCAACCTCGTGAACGCCCAAAAGAACCGTGCCGCATTCAACGCCGCGTGCTGTTTCTACGACGGCGTAATCGCCCTTTTTAAGCTCGTAATTGAGCGGGTCGAAATAATAAAGCTTTCCGACGCTTCTGAAGCGTATTCCAACTACCTTTGTCATAAACTCTCCGTTACAGCTGCGCCGCAAGCTCGGTACACAGCAACTTTAAATTAATATTGCGGGCGATATCGCTGTAACACTGCGACACCGCGCTTGATACCCTTTCAATTGAAGACGCAAGCTGAGGCCTCTTTTGAAGCATGGCTTGCAGATAAGCCGAGGCGTCATAAAGCACTGCGCGAAGCTCCTCTTTAGTCGGCGCGTTTTCAAGCTCCGAGAGGACGCTAAGCCTGTCCTCCTTTATCGCCGCCTCACAAAACCGCGCCGCGCAGTCGCACAGAGCCAGCCGTTCGGGGGAGGAAAGGGCGTTCTTTACAAGCCCCAGTCTTCCGCCGTAAAGCGAACAAAGACCTTGAATTCGAGCTTTGTCATAAGATGGATAAAGCCTTAATATCTCCGCTTCGCAAACCTTTTCGGGAAGCAAAGACATACTGTATCTCGCGCAGCGGGAAAGAATAGTGGCAATAAGCTCGCTTTCGCACCGCGCGGTAATAATAAAAATAACATTCTTCGGCGGAGACTCAAGCACCTTTAACAGCGCGTTCGAGGAGCTTTGGTTGAGGTTGTAAGCGTCCTTGATAATTGCGACGCGTCTGCCGTTTGCCGTTACCGCCGCCTTATTAAGCTCATATACGGCGGAGCGTATATCGTCTACCGCTATTTCGCCCGAAGCGCCTGAGCCCGTGACGGTAATACAGTCGGGGTGAACGCCCCGTTCCACGCGCCCACATTCATCTTCAAGATAAGCCGCAGCGTAAAGCTTCGCAAAGAAGTTTTTGCCGCAGCCGTCCTCGCCCGTAATTAGGTTTGCGTGAAAGACGCGGTTCGCTTCCAACAGCTCGGAAATATTCTTTTTAAGCGCCTCGTTCCCTAAAAGGGCGGTGAAATAATCAGATTTTTTCAAAGCGTTCAATATTCTGTACAAACAAGGTGGCTCCGCCTACCGTGACCTCTACAGGATAGGCGCTCGGAAGCCCCATACCGTAGGAAGCAGTGGAGGGAACGAGCTGTTTGCGTTGCTTGCTTTGTTCGGTGATTATCTCAATTACGCGGTCAACCTTATCGTCGTCCACGGCGGTGATAAAGGTAACGTTCCCGGCGAGAAGAAATCCGCCTGTCGTCGCGGTGCGGGTGACGGAAAAGCCCTCGCTTGTCAGTCCCGACTGCACGGCGGTGCTGTCGTCCTTATTAACTATGGCTGTAATAAGTTTCATTGTCTTAGCTCCTTTTCGAGTCAATTATATTATAACCTATTACCCTTATTGCTATTTTATCATTAAGCTGAATAAAATACCACTTTATTTTTGTTTTCGGCTTTGTAAATTTATTAACGCTTTTTAAACGGAAAGTTGAACCGCCTTTCCTTTCGCACGCGAAAGCGGTTAAAACCGATTACGCAGAAAGGGCACTTTTCAACGATTTCAACAGAGTTTTCAACAATCGCATAAAAATCGGTTTATACGCGCCGTAATCTATAAAGAATTAAATATACTTTTTTTCGACATAATTCAAACACGAAAAAGATAAAACCAAACATAATTTATCACAAAAACGAATAAAAACCCTAACGCAGACTTTCAAAAAAACGGCTTAACAGCTCTGAGCATTCTTCTGAAAGCACGCCGCTTTTTAAAATCGGCTTATGACCGAGAGGCATTTCGAAAAGGTTACATACGCTTCCCGTACAGCCCGCGCGCGCGTCAAAGGCGCCGAAAACCACCCGTTTGAGCCGCGCATTTATAATTGCGCCCGCGCACATTACGCAGGGCTCCAGTGTTACAAAAAGCTCACATTCCGATAGCCGCCAGCCGTGAAGCGCCTTACAAGCGCGGTCGATAGCCAAAATTTCGGCGTGATGCAGAGCGTTGTTCTCACTTTCGCGAGTATTATAAGCGCGCGCAATAATCTCGCCCTCACGCACAATTACCGCGCCCACGGGTGTCTCGCCCAGAGAAAGCGCAAGCTTAGCCTCCGAAAGCGCTTCGGTCATATACTGTTCATCTCTTGTCATTTTACCGTCTCCATTCCACGAAGAATAAGAAGCAACGCGAACGCTAACCACGCCGCGGAGAAGAAATTGCAAAAGAAACTCAGCGGCGAAAGCCTTCGGTCACGAATAATTTCGATAAAAGCCCCGCCTTTCTTCTTAATAAAAAAATAAATACATATAATTCCCGCTACGGCTGAAACGGTGAGTAAAGACACAAAAAACGCCGTGTAAGCCACGCTGTCGGTTGCCGCAAGATACTGAAGTAAAAATGCGGCGGCGTTATTGATTAGATGAAAGATAATTGACGGAACAAGCGAGTTTGTTTTCACAAACAGGAATCCAAAGAAAAGTCCGAACAGAAATGCAGAGGGCACCGAGGACACGGCGGTATGGCTTAAAGCGAAGACGAGCGCCGAAACGATAACAGCAAAGCCGTTGCCGTACACCCGAAGCGAACTAATAAACACGCCGCGGAAAAGCAACTCCTCCAAAACGGCTGAAAGAATGACGTATTTGACGAACAGCACGGCAAGCTCGCCGAACCCCTCGAACACAAGCGAAACGCCGTTTGAAGATATGCCCGCCGCGCCGAGCAGCGCGTTAACGCCTAAATTAATAAGTACGCAAAGCAACAAAACGCCGAAGAACACCACAAGTTGTTTTGCGAAGGAAAAGCCCTTCGGCGGGGAAAACAAACTAAGCGTCTCTTTGCGAGGATAAGCGGCTGTCACTGCCGCAATAATGCTTACAGAATAAACAAGCGTCTGAACAGACGCCGCCGCAGCGCCCTCAAGGCGAAGAAACGACGTAAGCCAAGAAAGCAACAAATTCAGCAATATATATAGTATCAGCGAAGCCGACAGTCTTGCAAAGACCGCGTTTCGCCCGTCGCTGCTTCTTTCCATAACCCCTCGCTGATTATTAATAAAAAGATTGTATCATAAAACAAACTGTCTGGCAAAGTCCGTTAAAACGGACAGACAAACCGCTATAATTCAAATTAAGAAAGGCGGTAACGATGATGAAAAGACAAATTAATGAGTTTTATGAGCTTTTAGCGAATCTGTTTGGTGTATTCGACACCGATTGGGAAAACGATTTCGAAGACGACGGCTACAGCGACTATCGTGGTCGTGCGGACATAGGCGAGCCCTTGTTCATTTCGGATATTAAGCCCGCCGCAAGACCCGCCGTAGAGGTGGTGCGTCCAAACAGACCTATATCACGACGGGCGTGAATATGCGTTTGATTAATGAAAAGAAAAGCGCCGACTCTTTGTCGGCGCTTTGACTATTCTTGTTTGGGTAAAATTGCCTCGGCGGAATAGATGTAGTTAATCTGTTCGTCCTTATAGTTTAAAAGTAGGGAGATATGCGCGGTTTCCGTCTGCCACTCCTGAAAGTACTGCAGATATTTATGATATATCAAAAGGTGGTCGCCGTCGCCCTCGTGGTCTTCAAGGTCGTCCTTTAAAAAAACACGGTAATCGTCGCTTAACGGCTGACCGTAGACAGAAGTAATGTAATTCGCCATAGCGACAAACCGCTCCATATTCGAGCCGATGGTCGTCTCGTTAATAAGGAACTTACATTCCGCGCTCACCAAAGCGCCGTCCTTGAAGTAATAGTATATTTCGGCGTCCTCGCCGTTCATTGAGGCGTCATAGAAGATGAAGTCGTCATCGGCATAGACATAGTCGGTGCTTTCTTTTTTAGAAACCTCGGAAATACTCATTCCGAAATCCGCGTCGCGGAAATCGTGCGGCTTTTTACTACCGCAGGAGATAAGGGAAAACGCGGTGATGAGTATAAGGAAGGACGCGATAAGGCGTTTGATATTCAAAAGAAAAACCTCCTTGGAATGTATGACAAATATTATAGCAAAACAATTCCTTTAATTCAATATTAAGAATATTGACACTAAAAAAAGGTTGTGCTATTATTAACAAGCACAAAAAAACGCGCCGGTAGCTCAGCTGGATAGAGTGACTGGCTACGAACCAGTAGGTCGGGGGTTCGAGTCCCTTCCGGCGCACCAAAACAAAAAGCACCCCGAAGGGTGCTTTTTGTTTTGGTGCTAAGGCAGTTCTTTATTCCTTTACGAACCGCCTTTCTTATTGAACGCGAAAGGTGAACCGCAAAGGTTCCCCTTTCCCCCTTACCCCTCCTTGCAGAAATTCCGACCTTCTCAAGAATAGAAGCACCCTTCGGGGTGTTTTTTGTTTTGGTGCTAAGGCAGTTCTGTATTTCCTTTACGAACTGCCTTTCCTATTGAACGCGAAAGGTGAACCGCAAAGGTTCCCCTTTCCCCCTTACCCCTCCTT
>CAZUOY010000004.1:0-66441 GCA_964622315.1 uncultured Oscillospiraceae bacterium
GAAAAGTATTTTGCTATGTCGCTGACTCTTTGCATCTTTCCACCATCACTTTCGCTGCCTTGTAGATATCTCCGCAACCTAAGGTTATAAAGAGGTCTCCACTTTTCCTAATGCTCATACAATAATCGACGACCTCCTCAAAGGTGTTGAACCAAACCGAACCGTCTATCTTTGCGGCGAGGTCCGCCGTCGAAATACCGAAGGTGTTAACTTCGCGCGAGCCCATAATCTCGGTCATCACGACAACGTCCGCCGCCTTTAGAACGTGGGCGAAATCGTCAAGCAGAAGCTTGGTGCGCGAATAGGTAAAGGGCTGAAAAACCGCGATTACGCGCTTATAGCCCATCTTTGCCGCCGCGCCGAGCGTTGCCTTCAGCTCGGCGGGGTGGTGGGCGTAGTCGTCGGCTATTGTTACGCCGTCAAACTCGCCCAATACTTCAAATCTTCTTCCCGCGCCCGTGAAGCTGTCAAGCCCTGTCTGTATATCGGAGATGGGCACGCTGTATTCTGGATTGTCGTTTGCCATAACGAGACACGCCGTTATTGCCGCCGCCGCGTTATGCACGTTATGAAGCCCCGGTGCGGAAAGCCTAAAGGAACCGAGCTTCTGAAGCTTTCCGTCAGAAAGCCTTTTTGAAAGGGTAAATGAATAAAAGGCACGCGAGTAATTCTCAATGTCGCTGATAATATAGTCGCAGCTTTCACTCTCGCCGAACAGAACAATAGGAATATCAGTTCCCTCAAGAGCCATAAGCGTGTTGGCGTCGTCACCGTTCGCAATTATCTTCTTTGTGGTCATCGCGGCAAACTTTTTAAAGGAGGCTATTACGCCCTCAAGCGAGCCGAAGTAGTCGAGATGGTCAGCGTCAATATTTAGTATAACCGCATAATCGGGGGTAAGGTGAAGGAAGGTATCCTTAAATTCGCAGGACTCGCAGACGAGGATATCGCTCTCTCCGTGTCTTCCATAGCCGCCGATTAACGGAAGCTTTCCGCCAATAACGGCGCTGGGGTCGCACCCGGCCTTCAAAAGCACCGAGGTTATCATTGAGGTGGTGGTGGTTTTTCCGTGGGTGCCACAGACGCATACTGCGTTGCTGTAATGCTCCGTCGTCCAGCCCAAAAGCTCGGCGCGTTCAATAATCGGGATTTTGTTCTTAATTGCGTATTCTGTCTCGGGGTTGCCCTCTAAAAGCGCAGCCGTGACAACAAGTGCCTCGGCGTCGCCGACGTTCTTTGCATCGTGACCGATTTTAACGTCTATTCCAAGCCCTCTTTCAAGCTCCACAATGCTGCTTTCGTTAACGTCACTGCCCGTAACGGTATAACCCTCTTTTAAAAGGATTTCGACGAGCGGGAACATACCCGAGCCGCCGATACCGACGAAATGAAGCCGCTTGATTCTCTTTAAAAGGTTGGTAACGTCAGAACACATAAAGATACTACCGCCTGAATACTTTTTTCTTATTATATTGCTTTTCGCGCCCAAATGAAACCTTTTTGAGGGCTTTTTATAAAATTAGCGGGTGTTTATTTATAAAAAAACGAGCAAAAGTCAAAAAATACTGCGCTTTACCGCTTTTATACGGTGAAAATTTAACTCGGTAAAGCGGTTTTGCGCCTTGACATGAAAAAATCGAGTATTATAATACTAATATGATTAATATAATATGAAAAGAGTGAATTTGAAATGGATTTAAAGATTACTAAAGCGGCGACGCTCAAGCCGTTGCCCGAGGACGAGGGTAAGCTTACCTTCGGCACGCTTTTTACCGACCATATGTTTATCCTCGACTATACCGAGGGTAAGGGCTGGCACGACGGACGTATAGTTCCTTACGGACCTATCGAGCTTGACCCCGCCGCGATGGTGCTTCATTACGGTCAGGAGGTCTTCGAGGGAATGAAGGCGTACCGCACGCCGAACGGAATTCAGCTTTTCCGCCCCGAGGAAAACTTCAAGCGTCTCAATCAGAGCAACGAGAGACTTTGCATTCCGCTTATCGACGAGGATTACGCCCTCGCCGCTCTTAAAGAGCTCGTAAAGCTTGAGGAAAGATGGGTTCCCTATAATGACGGCTGTTCGCTGTATATCCGTCCGTTCATTATTGCTACCGACCCGCACCTCGGCGTTCGCGTTGCGAACAACTATAAGTTTATCATAATCCTTTCGCCTGTCGGCGCGTATTATAAGGAAGGGCTAAATCCTGTTAAAATTTATATCGAGACAAAGTATGTACGTGCGGTAAGAGGCGGCACGGGTATGGCGAAAACGGGCGGCAACTATGCGTGCTCGCTAATTGCGCAGGAAGAAGCAAAGAAAGAGAAATATTCTCAGGTTCTCTGGCTTGACGGCGTAGAGAGAAAGTACATAGAAGAAGTCGGCGCAATGAATGTCTTTTTCAAGATTAACGGCGAGGTTGTAACGCCTACGCTTGAAGCGGGAAGCATTCTTCCCGGAATTACTCGCAAAAGCACAATTGAGCTTCTTAAGAGCTGGGGCGTAAAGGTAAGCGAAAAGAGAATATCCGTTGAAGACCTTGAAAACGCCTTTGATAACGGAACCTTTGAGGAGGCTTTCGGAACAGGAACGGCGGCGGTAATATCACCTATCGGTGAGCTGAAGGTTAACGGAAAGATTATGACCCTCAACAATGGCAAAATAGGCGACCTTTCCCAAAAGCTTTACGATACCCTTACAGGCATTCAGTGGGGCAAAATTAAAGACGATTTCGGCTGGACCGAAAAAATTTAAGGAATAAGAAAGGCGGACTTCACGGTCCGCCTTAGTTTTTGATATGAAGTATACCTTTATCGTAAACGACGAATATAATGAAAAGAAGCTGTTTTCATTTCTTCGCGCCTTTGCCGGAATATCCGCGTCACTGATAAAAAGCGTGAAGTATGATGTGGGCGGCATAACCGTCAACGGCGAAAACGCAAAGACAAATCAAATTCTTCGCTCGGGCGACAGGGTTATGATAAGCGCGGGCGAGGAGGACAACACTCTTTCGCCCTGCGGCGCAGAGGTCGCGATAGTGTGGGAGAGCGAGGATATTATCGTTTTCAACAAACCCGCGGGCATGGCGACCCACCCGACCCTTAATTATACCGACGGCACCCTTGCGAACGTCTATGCGAGAATACTGCTTGAAAGAGGCGAGAGGGGCGCGTTTCACCCGACAAACAGACTGGACAGAAACACCACAGGGCTTGTGCTTGCCGGAAAGAACAGGCTTATAACTCCGCTTCTCGCCAAAGCCGCTGATAAGGAATATTTAGCGGTAGTCGAAGGTGTGCTCGAAAAGGACGAGGGGGTAATAGACAGCCCAATAGCGTTGGAGGAGGGCTCGATAATAAAGCGCCGTGCGACAAAGGAGGGGCTTTCTGCCGTGACCGAATACCGAGTGGAAAGGCGCTTTGGTAATCATACCCTTGTCCGTGTGCATATGCTTACCGGAAGAACCCATCAGATAAGGGTGCATTTTTCCAGCATCGGGCATCCATTGGCGGGCGACGACCTTTACGCAGGAAGCAGAGAGCTCATTTCTCGCCACGCATTACACTGTGATAAGCTTACTTTTACCCGCCCGTTTACCGATGAAAGGGTTGAGCTTTCCTGCGTTCTTGCCGAGGATATGAGGTTGCTTATAGAAAGCGGACGGCTGTAGCCACAAATTGCCTTCAAGCGGGAATGTTGAAATAATAATAAAAATATTATATAATACAAGGTAACTTTGTGCCTATGAGGCAGACGCCTTTTTAGCAAGGGACACTATTTATGAACAGAAGAACCGCAAAAAGCTCGTCCGTCTTCCGCGGCGCGACTATGGAAAAGCCGCACAGACGTCCGAGAATATGCTTTAGCCTATTGGCTTCATATTTTTTCAGAGGAATCGGAGATTGGTTTTACTATTTCGGTTCCTCCGTTATACGTGCGCGCAGAAATACCCGAAGGTCTTGGCGCAGGTGGTTTAAGGGCTTCCGCCAGAACTACAAAAAATCCGCGAAAAAGTTTTTCAGTGGCATCAAAGAGCAGATTTCGACTGTGCGCTCGGACATTACCGAGCCCATAGACAAGGCAAAACGCAGTATTAAAAGCCTTGCGGTGGTAATGCAGGGAACGCAGGACAAGACCTTTTCGCAGAAGCTTCAGCGTCTGAGAATGTTCTTCAAATACGGCTGGCTTTGGAACAAGCACCTTGTCGCGCGCTTTATGAACTATCTGCTTCCCGCAATAAGCGCGATAGTCTGCCTTGCGGTAATTATCTCTATGCTTAGCCTAAACTATGCGCTTGAGGTTAACTATAACGGGCAGATGATAGGCTATGTCACGGACGAGGCGGTCTACGATTCCGCAAAAAAGATAATTAAAAGCCGTATGGTAACCGGTTCCTCAAGTACATGGGAACGCGGAGCGACACTACAAATGGCGGTCGTAAACGAAAGCGAGCTTTCCTCGCAGGACGTTATGGCAACCTCGCTTCTCGCCGTGTCGGGTAACGAAATAGCCGAGGCAACGGGGCTTTTCGTGGGCGGCGAGTTTTACGGCGCGACCACGGCTACGGCGCTTCTTGAGGAAGCGGTAAACTCGGTTATTGCTCCGTATCAGGAGCAAGCCGCTATGCTCGGCGGAGATATGACGGTTAAATTTGCCCGAAATGTTGAGCTGAAAAAGGGTATCTATTCGGTTGACGAAATTGTTCCCTTCGAGGAGCTTGATGCGGTTGTACACTCGAATGAGTCGCAGGATTTATACTATGACGTTAAAGAGGGCGAAAAAGCGAGCGACATTGCGCTTGCGAACGGCATTACTCTTGATAATCTGACGGAGCTTAACCCCGGCACCGATATGGAGCTAAAGGGCGGCGAGCGTTTGCTTGTAGCCGCGGGAGAGCCCCTTTTGAGCGTAAAGACTGTAAGATACAGAACCTATACAGAGTCAATAGGCTTTTCGTCGATGACGATAATAGATTCCCGCTTCCCCAACAACTATTTCTTAATGGTTACGACGGGCGAGGAGGGCGAGAAAACTGTCACCGAGGAGATAGAATATCGCGACGGCGTGGAGGTTTCCACCACGGTTGTTTCCGAGGAGGTAACGAAGCCCGCCGTAAACGCCGAGATAATCAAGGGCGGAAAGCCAATCGGAGATTCCACGATTTCCATAGGAACGGGAAGCCTCACATGGCCGACAGGACCTACCTACTCGATAAGCCGCGGCTGGTCCTCCGTCCACTTCGGAATAGATATCGCTTCAGGCTATGGCACGCCGATTTATGCGGCGGACAACGGCGTTGTTACCTACACGGCTGTAACGGACGTGGGCTACGGAATATATACTATAATTGACCACCAGAACGGCATGACCACCGTTTACGCGCATCTGAGCGCAAACCTTTGCTCGGTAGGCGACGTAGTAAACAGTGGTGAGCTTATCGGGCTTATGGGCTCGACGGGTAACTCCACGGGAAGCCACCTTCACTTTGAAGTAAGAATAGACGGTGAAAAGACAGACCCTGCGCCTTTCCTTTACGGCTAAAGTCGGCGAAAGAAAGAATTAACCTGAAACGAGGTTGCGGTTTTGGAGAAATTTATAATTAACGGCGGCGTTAGCCTTAAGGGCAGCGTGGACATCAGCGGCGCGAAGAACGCCGCGGTCGCCATTCTTCCTGCGGTGCTTGTCTCCGACGGCATATGTGTTATCGAAAACGTACCGAACATAAGCGATGTTGCCATAATCACAAGAATACTTTCCACCCTCGGTGCTTCCGTGAAGCCGCTTGATAAGCATACCCTTGAAATCGACGCTCGGCATGTTACAAGCCACGAGGTACCGCACGAGCTTTCCCGCCATATGCGTGCGTCATACTATTTTTTAGGCGCACTTCTTTCAAAGTTTCAAAAGGCGAAGGTTTCGCTTCCGGGCGGCTGTAATTTAGGCGCGCGCCCGATAGATTTGCACCTAAAGGCGTTTGCGTCGCTCGGCTGTGACGTGGACGTAGAATACGGAATGGTCAACGTTAGCCGAAACGGACGTCTCAAGGGCGCGAGAATCTATTTTGACACCGTTTCCGTCGGCGCAACAATTAACACTATACTCGCCGCCGTGAAGGCGGAGGGACAAACGATTCTCGAAAACGTCGCGAAGGAGCCGCACATAGTCGATGTAGCGAACTTCCTTAACTCCATGGGTGCGGACATACGCGGAGCTGGTACCGACGTCATAAAAATAAACGGTGTAGCGTTTTTGCGCGGCACGAACTATTCTATTATCCCCGACCAGATTGAAGCGGGTACATATATGGCGGCGGCTGTTGCTACGAGCGGCGATATTACCGTTAACAACATTACCCCGAAGCACCTTGAGTCTATTACCTCGCTTATGCTCCGCGCGGGCGCCGAGGTGGAGGAGTTCGAGGAATCGCTTCATATTTGGCGTTCGGGCGAGCTTCATCCCACCAACGTAAAAACCATGCCGCATCCCGGCTTTCCCACCGATATGCAGCCGCAGATGTCTACTATTCTGTCGCTTGCAAAGGGCACCTCAATAATTACCGAAAGCATATGGGATAACCGCTTTAAGTATGTTGACGAACTACGAAGGATGGGCGCGAATATTCAGGTGGACGGTAAGGTAGCTATAATTGAGGGAATAGGCTGTTTTACGGGAGCACCCGTAAAAGCAACAGACCTTCGCGCGGGCGCGGCTATGATAATTGCGGGACTTACCGCAAAGGATACCACCGAAATTGAGGATATCTACCATATTGAACGCGGGTATGAGGACGTGGTAGATAAGCTGAAAGCGCTCGGCGCAAGGATAGAGCGTGTGGTAACGCCTGACGACTACATAGAGAAGGCGCAGTAAGCTAAGAGCTTTCGGGCGAAGATGAATTTCTTCGCCTTTATAATTTTTAAGGGGGGAATTGAAACGGCTAAGATAGCGACGCTTTATTCGGGAAGCAGCGGCAATAGCACCCTTGTTTGCGGTGAAAGAGCACGGGTGCTCGTCGATATGGGCTGCAGCTGCAAGAAGACACTCGCCGAGCTTTATTCGCTCGGTGTTTCTGCGCGTGATATTGATGCCGTGCTGATTACCCACGAGCACAGCGACCATGTCGGCGGACTTCTCACCTTCCTTTCAAGCTATGGCATACCTGTCTGCGGAAGTGAGCGCACCCTTAATTATTTAAGCGAGCGCGGAATTGTTCCGAAGAACACAAAGCTGGTTCCCCTTCAAAAGGGCGAGCCGTTTACAGTGGGCGACATTACCGCTCGGTGCTTTTCCACAAGCCACGACAGCGCCGATTGCGTTGGCTACCGCTTTGGCTTTGAAGGCGGCGGCAGCGCGGCGGTAGCGACCGACTTGGGGTATATTTCCGATGAGGTAATGAACGAGGTTTCAGGCTGTTCGCTTGTGGGGCTTGAATCAAACTATGACGACAGTATGCTCCTTTCGGGGAAATATCCGTATTACCTGAAAGCGCGTATTCGCTCGCACGTCGGTCACCTTAGCAACCGAGAGTGCGCCGAGGCGGCGGTAAGACTTGCCGAGACGGGAACGAAAAGGCTTATACTTATGCACCTGAGCCGCGAGAACAATATACCCGAGCTTGCGCTGACCGGCTGTCTTTCCATTTTGGAAAACTACGGAATTACCGAGGATACCTTTAAGGTAACAGTTGCGCCGCGCCACGAAACGAGCGGATTTATCGAGGTGTAGTATGCTAAGTATTGACATTGTCTGCGTCGGAAAGCTTTCTCAAAGCTTTCTCCGCGACGGCTGTGCGGAATATGTTAAGCGCATTTCTTCCTTCGCGAAGCTTACCGTTACCGAGCTTTCCGAAACTAAGCTTGCCGACGAGAGCAAAGCCGGAGAGCAAAGGGTGATTGAGGACGAGTCAGCCAGAATAATGGCTCATCTCTCAAAGAAAAAACAACTTGTTGTCGCCATGTGCGTGGAGGGGAAGAAGCTAAGCTCAACCGAGCTTGCCACATACATTTCCCGCGCACAGAACGACACCTCCGCCATAGCCTTTGTAATAGGCGGCTCGCTTGGACTTTCGGAAGAATTGAAGAATAGCGCCGACCTCAAGCTTTCTGTTTCTGACATGACCTTTCCTCACCAGCTTTTTCGCTTAATGCTTCTTGAACAAATCTACCGAGCGCAAACAATTAATTGTAATATTAAATATCATAAATAAACGGACGGCTGAAAGCCGCCCGTTTTTCTCTGTAAAGTAAGCTACGGTAATTAAAAGGATATTTCACGCATATATATAAAACACTTCCAAATATATAAGAGGGGTGTTTTATTATATGTATGCCGCGTCAGTAGGCAAGAAACAGATAGGAAAAGGAATGATTTTCGCGCTCGCGGGGCTCGCGGTGCTTGCCGCAGTTCTGCTTTTAGGAGGAAAGGATAATGACAGCAGCGTCGGCGAGATAGACGGCTCGACGGAGGAGACAAGACGGTCTTATCTTTCATCGCTCGGTCTTGTGCTTTCCGAAACGAGCTCAATAGCGGACGTCGGCGTGCCCGAGCAGTTCGACGAGCGGTTCACGGAATATAACGAGATGCTTAAAACCACCGGCTTCGACCTTGAAGGCTATAAGGGCAAAACCGTAAAGAAGTGCACCTACACGGTGGTAAACCGTGAAGATTTGGGCGGCGAGGTAAACGCCGTGCTGCTTCTTGACGGAAACGCGGTTGTCGGAGGACACCTTGTAAACCTAAAAAGCGGCACGCTGTATCCGCTCTTTGAGGCAACCGCCGAGGAGCAGGGCGAAACGGCCCCGGAAACCGAGGAGACTATACTGCCCGCTGAGGAAACAGCGGCGGAGCCGACTGAGGATTTAAACGAAGGAGAAACTGAAAGCGAAACCGAGAAGGAAGAAATCCCCGCGTCAGCTTTTCCGACGGAATAAATAAAGAAGCCTATTCGGCATAGCCGAATAGGCTTCTTCTTGGAAATATCCGCTGCGAAAACGCTTATGTTGATTTATTTAAGCAGCGTAGGTTTCCACCTTGATTGTTTTTATAATTACCTGTTCCTTCGGCTGGTCTGCGCTGTTGGTTTCAACTGAGGCTATCTTGTCTATTACGTCCAAACCCTCGTAAACCTGTCCGAAAACGGTGTAGTTGAAATCAAGGCTTGGGTATCCTCCAAGCGCGTCATAGGCGTCGGCAATCTCTGCGCCCCAGCCGTCCTCCGCGGAATAGCCGCGCATCTGGTCGGTCGTGGCTTTGTCCAGCTTATCACCGTGCACGATATAAAACTGGCTGCTCTGTGAAACTGTGGTGTCACCGCGCCTTGCCATACAAAGCGCGCCCTTGATGTGGTGAAGCTCGGCGCAAATCTCTATGTCGAATTCCTCGCCCCAAATGCTTTCGCCGCCCAATCCCGTGCCCTCGGGGTCGCCGCCTTGTATCATAAAGTTTTCAATAATACGGTGAAATATCACTCCGTCGTAATATCCCTCGTTCGCGTGGGTGATAAAGTTTTCAACAGCCTTCGGCGCGTATTGCGGATAGACAATCGCCTTCATAGTGCCCATATTTGTTTCGATAGAAACAACGGTGTCGCCATCCTTCGGGGGTTGAAGCTGTATAGCCATATTGGAGGTGTCTCCTTTTATAATATCAGTTATTTTAGATGGTGAGGGTTCAGTCGGAGTTTTCGAATTTGAGGGGGTTGGCGGCTTTACCTCGCAGGAGGCAAGAACGCTCAGTAATACCGCCGCCGCGATAAAAGAAACTATTTTTTTCATGAGATACCGCTTTCGATAGTTTTTTCATATACTGCATTATATTATTGTTACAGCATAAAATATATTATACCACGTTTGTTAATGTTTGTGTAATTGACTTTACCACGTATAAAAAGTACAATTATGTTACAGGAAACCCCTGCAAGGAGAGTACAGATGTCAGACGAAATGAACAATACCCCCACCCCCGAGGACGAGGGCGCGGAATTTACCGCAGACCTTGTAACCCTCACCGATGAGGAAGGCAAGGAGCACGAATTTGAGCTGGTCGATACCCTTGAGCACAAGGGTCAAAGCTACGTCGCGCTTATCGCGTCGGCGGAGACCGCGAACGAGGTTATAGACGACGACGGAAACCTCGTAATTATGAAGATTGTTTCCGAGGACGGCGACGACGAGGTTCTTGAGCTTATCGAGGACGACGACGAGTTTGAGGAGGTAAGCGAAATCTTTATGGACCGTCTTTCCGACCTCTACGAGTTCGACGAGGGCGAAGCGGACTAACCAAAAAGCGTAAATACCCCTGCTTTGTGCGATATGTTGCAGTTTCTTTTTAATCCGACAAGCATTAGAATAGGGAATTGTACTCCGTTGGCGGATTGCAGACCTCCCCTTTAGGGACGAAGGGAGCGTGAAACCAAAGGGACGGTACCCACCGTCGTAGCGACGGGTTCTAAACCGACTGCAGACGGCAAAGCGGGGATATATTTATGTCCAAAGGAAGTAATTATGGGCGACTGGCTTGACAGACAAAGAAGACTTATCGGGGACGAAGCTACCTTCGCGCTCGAAAAGGCAAAAGTAGCGGTTATCGGCGTGGGCGGCGTGGGTGGCGCGGCGCTTGAGGCGGTGGTGCGCGCGGGCATAGGGCATATACTTGTTATCGACTGCGATGTTTTTGACGAGACCAACCTGAACCGCCAGATAATCGCGACACGCGGCGAGATAGGTAAGAGTAAGGCTGACGTCGCACGACTGCGCGCCCTTTCAATTAACCCGAACGCAGACGTTACAGCTAAAAATATACGAATTTCAGAGGAAACCGTAAATGAGGTTGTTGATTACCGGCCCGACTTCGTAATTGACGCGATAGATTCGGTTTCCGCGAAGCTCGCGCTCATTGAGGTCTGCAGCAAAAACGATATTCCGATAATCTCCTCTATGGGCACGGGCAACCGTACTGACTGCGGCGGCTTTATCATAGGAAGCATTGAGGAGACGGCTGGCTGCGGCTGTCCGCTGGCACGCGTTATGAGACGGGAGCTAAAAAAGCGCAATATAAGCGGCGTTGCGGTGCTTTATAACAAAAACGCGCCGTTGGATGCCGACGGCGAGAGAGCGCCCGCGAGTATATCTTTTGTTCCGCCCGTTGCGGGCTATACAATGGCGGGCTATGTTATTCGGTGGCTCGCAAAGCTTAATACATAAATATACGCACCCGCGGAACACTAACCGCGGGTGATTTTATTTGAAGAAGCTAAAAATGATAGTGGGCGGCGCGGTCTGCGGCTTTTTAAACGGTCTGTTTGGAAGCGGCGGCGGCGTGGTGGCGGTAATGCTGCTGCGCACGCTGATTTCGGACGAGCGGAAGGCGCACGCAAGCGCTACGCTGATGATTCTTTTAATGAGCGGTGTAAGCTTTGGGCTCTACGCCGCAAACGGCAGCGTAGACTACGAAACCGCGCTTATGCTGGTGCCCGGCGGACTTGTCGGCGCGGCGGTAGGCAGTATGTTCCTAAAAAAGGTGAAGTCTGATTTCCTGCGGCGTCTTTTCGGCGGGGTCATCGCCGTGTCGGGCGTCGTTATGCTTCTCAGATGAGCTGGTTAATAGCGTCGATAATCGGCGCGCTGTCGGGCGTGCTCGCTTCCATGGGGCTCGGCGGCGGCTTTATCCTTCTCGTATATCTCACCCTTTTTACCGATATAGAACAGAAAACCGCGCAGGGAGTAAACCTTCTTTTCTTTATTCCCATAATTATTTTATCGCTTGTGTTTCATATAAAAAACAAGCTTATAGACTTCAAGGCGGCGCTCATCTGCGGAGCTGTCGGCGCGGCGGTGGTCTACTTTGGCTTTCTTCTTGCGAAAAGCCTTGATAACGACTGGTTGAGACGCGCTTTTGCGGTATTCATCATTGTTGCCGGACTCAAGGATTTATTTACTAAAAAGATTGACAAAAAGACGCCTATGGAATAAACTAATAACACAGTTTAATACCCGGTAGGCAAGGCTACCACAGGGATACGGGTTGCTGCCGCGAAACAGTGGAGACACTGTCAGTTGGTCAGCAGGTTATGTCGAAAAACAAGGCGTAACCTAACGCAACTTCATTGCCCTGCGAAGCTAAAGCTTGAACGGTGACCGCGAGCGCGCAAGCTGGGCGCTTTGTGGCATAAAAAAGCACGCTTAGCCGTGCCACCGTTTGAGTGGCGCGGCGTTTTTATTGTTACAGTTCATTTTTTTGGAAGGGGGTCGGTACTATGACTGAAAAGATTTTGGAGCTTCTTAAGGATAAAAAGAAGATAGCGCTTAAGGAGTTTTTGGCGGAACAGAACCCCGCTGATATAGCCTCGTGGATTGAGGAGCTTTTAGAGGGCGACGACATAGCGAAGGAAGAACTTTTACTTCTTTACCGCATCCTTCCCAAGGAGATTGCGGCGGATACCTTCGTCGAAATGAGCGTGGAAACTCAGGAGATGCTGATAAAATCCTTTTCGGATAAAGAGCTTCGCGAGGTGCTCGACGATATCTTCCTTGACGACACCGTTGATATTATAGAGGAGATGCCCGCGAACGTCGTAAAGCGAATTTTAAAAAGCGTTGACGCCGAAACAAGAAAGAGCATAAACCAGCTCCTCGATTACCCTGAGGACAGCGCTGGAAGCATTATGACGATAGAGTACGTTGACCTCAAGAAAAGCATGACGGTCGAAGCGGCTTTTAAACGCATAAGAAAAACGGGCGTAGATAAGGAAACGATATACACCTGCTATGTTACCGACAGCAACAGGAAGCTTTTGGGGCTTGTTTCCGTAAAAGACCTTCTCCTTTCCGAATATGAGGAGATAGTCGGCGATATCATGGAGGAAAACGTAATAAGCGTGGGCACCCACGATGACCAGGAGGAGGTTGCAAACGTCTTTGCGAAGTACGACCTCTTGGCACTGCCTGTTGTAGATAAGGAGAACCGCCTTGTCGGCATCATCACCGTTGACGACGCCATCGACGTCATTCAAGAGGAGTATACCGAGGATATCGAAAAGATGGCGGCTATTACCCCGTCCGATAAGCCGTACTTAAAGCTAAGCGTTTTTGATGTTTATAAAGCGCGTATTCCGTGGCTTCTGTTGATGATGATTTCAGCAACCTTTACTGGTCTTATTCTTCAGCGGTTTGAATCGGCGCTCGCAGCACAGATAGCGCTATCAACCTTTATTCCAATGCTAATGGACACAGGCGGAAATTCCGGAAGTCAAGCGTCGGTAACAGTCATTCGCGGACTTGCCATGGACGAGGTAGATTTTTCCGACATATTTTCAATTATTTGGAAGGAAATTCGTGTTGCTGTTATGTGTGGCGTGACCCTTGCCGCGGCTATGTTTTTAAAAATAATACTTCTCGACGGATATTCTGTCGGTATTGCGGCGTCGGTCTGTCTTACACTTGTTGGTACCGTTGCGGCGGCGAAAACGGTAGGATGTACGTTGCCTATGCTTTCAAAGAAGATTGGCTTTGACCCTGCTGTTATGTCAGCGCCGCTCATTACCACGATTGTAGACGCGATATCGCTAATTATCTACTTTACGATAGCGACGGCAATCTTGGGTCTATAATTTTTATAATTTAAGCCCCGCAAGCTATTGCTTGCGGGGCTTTTGCGTTAACTGTTTACGCTTTCTTCAAGGTATCGCTCGGGATAAGCCACGGCGAAGAAGGAGAGCTTGGGATTAAGACCGCTGTCAAAAAGAAGGGGAAGTTTTTCTTTTCGCCAGCTTGTGTCATCGCGGTAGCCCCAGAAAGTTACGCGGACAATCCTGTCGCTGTGCGCCTTGTAAATCTCAAAAAGCTCGGCGTAAAGCCTTGCCTGGGTTTTCTGCGCGTTCCTATAGGCGGATTCGCTCGCTTGAACATTTGTCATACCGATATCAAGCTCGGTTACGGCAAGCTCAATATTGTCAATTGAGGAGAACAGCTCAATGCTTCCCTCGACAAGCTTCGGCTTAAGCGTTAGGTCATAGTGCCCCTGCATGCCTATTCCGTCTATCGGCACACCCTGCGACTTCAAGTCCTTAACCATTTCGCATACAACTGTTGCTTTTGAGTTCTGGTTGAGGTTATAGTCATTATAGTAAAGCTTTGCGTTTGGCGCGGCCTCGTGCGCGAACCGGAAGGCAAGCGCAATATAGTCAGGACCAATGCTTTCGTACCACTGGGTTTTACGTAAACAGTCCTGCCAGGTTCTGCCGCCGTTTAGTGAAACGCCGTCTTCTATCGCTTCGTTCACAACGTCCCAGGAGTATATCTCGCCGTCATACTTTCCCGCGACTCCGAAAATGTGCGCTTTTAGCTGAGCTATCGCCGTTTCGCGGTCAACGTTTTTACCCAACCAATCACCTGATTGCTGGTGCCACGCGAGAGTGTGACCGATTACGGTCAAATCGTTTTCCTCAGCGAAGGCTATCATTTTATCAGACTCCGTGTAGGTAAAGCTTCCCTCAGTTGGCTGCATGTTTTCGGGCTTCATCAAGTTTTCTGGCGTTATGGCGTTAAACTGCTTAATTACAAGCTCCATATCCTCGCCTGAGGTAATCTTTTCGGTATAAATAGTGCCGACCATAAAGTAATCGGAATAAATCTCTTTAAGAGAAATGTCTTCATAATTAAGCTCATCATACCATTCGTAAGCTTCCGAATTTTGCCCGCATGCAGAAAGCAACAAAGCGAGGGCGAAAAGCAGAGCAATAACGGCGGTTGTTCTCTTTTTCATAAAACTTGTCCTTCAATCAATAATTCGTTTTAATATAGTATAGGTAAACGCCGAGTGCAAGTCAATGAGAAGTATGCCCGCTAATATGATATAATAACCTCAATAAAGAAAGCGAGATGAGCTGTGTTATGTGGATACCGTCGATATTCAGCGACGGCGCGGTGCTTCAGCGCGGTACGGATAACATAATTATTGGGCGCGACGAGGGCGCAAAGCTTGTAAAGGCGCGGCTTGAGGGCGAGGAATACAGCGCGCCCGTTATTAACGGCAGGTTTGAGCTTTGCCTGCCCTCGCACTCTGCGGCAACGGGGCTGACCCTTGAAATACGCGGAAGTAAAACGGTTATTCTTCGCGATATCTGTTTCGGCGACGTTTTTTTGCTGAGTGGGCAGTCAAATATGGCGCTTCGCTTGGCGGAAACGCCATACGCCGACGATAGCGAACTTAAGAAGGTCAGACTGCCCGATATTAGGCACTTTGCCGTTACTCCCGACTATTCATTTACCGAGGCAGGAGAGCTTCAGCCGTCCGAATGGATAAAGGCTGAGGGCGAAAGTGTTATGAACATTAGCGCGACGGGCTTCTTCTTCGCTGAAAAGCTTTATGAGTCCGTCGGCGTTCCGATAGGTCTCGTTCTTAACGCGGTGGGCGGCGCGAACGTGGAGGCGTGGATGTCCGCGTCGGCACTCACGGCCTTCGGAGATTACGACAGATACTACAGTGATTTCCTTGAGAAGGGCGCTCTGCTTCGGTTTATGCATGAATGTGAAAAAGGCACCGCTGAATGGTACAAAAGCGTTAATTCTGGCGAGTCGAAAAAACTTTGCCGAGCAGTTCCCGAGAAGGCGAGAAGCTTTGTCGTACCAAAGATGACGACAGGAACAGAGCTGCGCGGGTTTTCGGGCAGCGTATGGTTTTATAAAAATTTTGACCTTGAAGAAACCGCAGGTGAGGCGCTTTTACAGCTCGGCGAGCTTGTCGATTCCGACGAAGTCTATGTCAACGGAGTTAAGGTGGGTGAAACCTCTTACCGATACCCGACGCGAAAATACGGGTTTGACGGACGATTACTTAATAAGGGCACTAATCTGATAGCCGTAAGGCTGATAATCGAGCGCGGCGCAGGCGGCTTCATACCTGAGCATGAGTATTACATTGCCGTAGGCGAAAGCAAACAGCCGCTTTCGGGCGAATGGCGCTATTTTGTTGAAAAGCAGGCAGAAAGAAGCATAGAGGAGTTCGTTAGCGAATGTAACACCACAGTAGGAAGCGACAGCGTATGGCTTGCGAGCGACAGAAAAGAGGGCTTTCTCGCCGCTCATCTGCCGACGGCGCTTTATAACGGCTCGCTGTTGCCTCTTAAGGGCGTGAGCTTTAAGGCGGTGCTATGGTATCAAGGCGAGAGCAACGCCGCCGACCCCGACGCAGAGCGCTATGCCGAGAAACTCAGAGCAATGATTACCGAATGGCGCTTGGCGCTGTGTCAGCGGCTTCCGCTAATCTGTGTGGAGATGGCAAACTACACGGAGCCCGCAAGCGATAACCCCGACAGCACGGGCTGGTCGATTATTCAAGCGCAGCAGCGAAGCGCCGAACAGGTAATAGCTAACTGCGCTGTGGTTTCGGCGAGAGACCTCGGTGCGCCGTACGAGCTTCACCCGCCAAATAAGGCGGAGCTTGGACGACGGCTTGCAATTAAAGCGACGGAGTTTTTATATTGAACCAAAGAAAAGCCGTTCCGCTGTTTTAGCGGAACGACTTTTTTGCGTTTATTCTACGCTATTCTTTCCTGCTTTGTTCAAAGTGGAAAAGAAAAAAGCTTCAATGTTCTTGTAATCAATCGATAGGCACGCGAATATATAATAATGTTCGGCTCAGCTGCAAGCGGTTCTTGCTTTCGCTCGCAATAAAGATAGCACTTCTCTTATAAGAAGCATAGCTACAAAAAGTTAATAAATGTATATAATGTTTTAAAATATACATTGAGTATAAATAGAAATATTATTTTGCTGACAAATAGTCGCTCGCAAAATATAATTTTTGGAAAGTTATACAATTTTATTACAAGTTAACCAAAATTCGTAAAATCGCTTTATTTTTGCATTTTTATTATATATAATATCTTTGCGCTCCGGTTACAAAGTAACATTATAAAAATCAAGAAAAGTCGTAAAAAGTTAGCCGCAGAGCTGTTTTTGTTACCGATATTGTTACCGATGATGTGTAAAATAGTTAATGAAGAATGATAATTGCGGGAGCAGATATGTCGGGCTTAAGGAATAGGTTCAAAATAAGAATAGCAGGCAAGACCGCTGAGGGAGATTACACGGGAATAATTGAGGCGGAGGAGCTTGAGCGACCGATAAGCTTTGCACAGACGGCGCAGATGGTCGTGGCGCTTGAGGATTTGCTTGAGCGAAGGAACTTTCCAAAAGCCGCAGTCGGCATACGCACCTTCGGAAAACGACGTGAACAAAACGGAGCGAATGAGATGGAATTGTTAGACAAGAACGAACAGAATAAAGACAAGGCTACCTTCGTAGTTACGGTGCTTTACAGGCAGAACGCCACATGGCAGGGCACACTTAAGTGGCTTGAGGGCGGCAAAGAGGAAAAGTTCAGAAGCGCGCTGGAGCTAATCAAGCTTATGGACAGCGCGGTTGAGCAAACAGATGAGGAATAGGGAAAACAAAGTAAGCACAGTATTCAACAACAATTTGGGAGGAAAAGAAATGTTCAAGAAAGCGTTATCGACACTTCTCGCAGTGGCAATGGTGGTAACTATGCTGCCGATGAATGTATTTGCTACCAGCGAAGAGCCTGTAGCGGAGCCCGCGATAGTTGAAACAGTTCCCGCGGAGCCTGTCGCAGAAGCCCCCAAGGCGGAGACACCCGCAGAGCCAGTAGCGGAAGCGCCTAAGGCAGACGTTCCCGAGGCGGAAGCGCCGGAGAGTGAAGACCCTGCAGGCGAAACGCTCGAGGAAGGCGAACTCGCAGGCGAAACGCCCGAGGAAGGCGAACCCACAGGCGAAACGCCCGAGGAAGACGAACTCGCAGGCGAAACGCCCGAGGAAGACGAACTCGCAGGCGAAACACCCGAGACTGAGAAGCCCGCTGAGGAGCCGACGGTCGAGGAAGAGCCTGTAGCGTTTTATGAGAACATTAATATAAACGGTACAAAGATAGAAATTAGCGCCGAAGCGGGAATTTTTCCGAACGGCACAACCGTCAATGTAGTGGAGGTAACCTCCGCGGTTCAAGGAGCTATTGAAGGCGCGGTTGACGGCGAAATCACCGCTATGCGTGCGTTCGATATAACCTTCTTTAACGCTAACGGAGAAGAAATTCAGCCTAACGGTAACGTGAACGTAAGCTTTAAGCTGAGCGTTGCGGATTTACCTGCGGCAGCGGCGGCGGATAAGACCGAGGTTTACCATATGGCCGACGTAAACGCTTCTCCCGAGAAGGTAGCGCAGACCTCAGCGTCGGACAGCGTCAGCATTAACGTAAACAGCTTTTCAATCTACACTATTGCCGAGGTTTCACAAGCACAGAGAAAGCCGGGCGGCAATAACGACATTGAGATTAAAACATTTAAACTTGAAGCGAGCGCTGGCGAAACGATAGAACTTGTTTCTACACATCAAGGACCGACTACTGATAAAAAAGGCTGGAAGGTCGAAAGTGGCGCGTCTAATTTAAAGGGCGGTGTAACCGCTGGCGCCAATAAAAAAGTGGGCGGCAAAACGGTTGGAACGGCGAGCGTTACAATCAATGACAATGCCGATGCGGGAACGACTATAGAAGTTGTTCGCGAGCGTCAAGGCGATAAAAACAATCAAGGATACAAAGAGACATTCATAATAACAGTAAAGGCGAAAACCCCCGAAACTCCTAAAACTGTTACAGCCAAATTCTACATTCATAAGATTGCTCAGGAAGATATTGACCAATTAGAAGCCTACGGCACAGCGCCGCAGAGTGATTCAAATTACTTCCCCTCGGCAAATAATGGTTTAGCAAAAGCTATAACGGTTCCCACCGATGAGGTTAGCAATTGGGGCAAGACCGACAACTATACTTGGAGAACCTGGATATTTAGCAGAGGAAGCAATATTGAGAAATGGATAGGAGACAACGCTCCTACGCTCAGTCAGTTTGCCAACACAGATGGCGTTCCCAATGACATTAACTGCAACGACCCCAACCTTGAGGTTGTTTGGTACGTAATTAAGGACCAAAAGGACGGCTGGCACGTTGACGGCTATGTTCTTACTAAGTATACGATTAACTATGAGCTCAACGGCGGAGCGCTGGCTGAGGGGGTAACGAACCCCACGGTCTACACCGCGAGCGACGCGTTTACGCTTAACAACCCGCAAAAGCCCGGATACACCTTCCTTGGCTGGACGGGAAGCAACGGAGCTGACGCAGAAACCTCTGTTTCCATAACAAGAGGAACCACGGGCAACAAGGAGTATACCGCGAACTGGGCGCCTTATACCTACACCGTTGAGTTTGACGGAAACGGCGGCGAAGGCACAATGGACGATATGTCCTTTAACTTTGACGAGGAAAAGACGCTCGATGAGAACGAGTTTGAGCGTAGCGGCTTTGCGTTTATCGGCTGGAGCACACAGCCGGACGGCGAAGTGGAATTCGAAGATGAAGAGTCGGTTAAAAATCTTTGCGACGAAAACGGCGGAACAGTAACTCTTTACGCTCAGTGGGAGCAGACAGAATATAAGGTAGATTACCAGTGGACGACGGACGCGCCGAGCGGTACAACAAAGCCCGGGGATGACGTTGCGAACAGCGAGAACAGCTTTAAGGTTATCGTTGACGATAACTATAAGGAAAATCAAGTTGTTGTGGTAACCACCTATGGCATGTTTGGTTGGCAGACAGATAAGTATTATAAGTTCAGCGGCTGGAAGCTTAACGGAAACGTTGTAAGCGGCGAGCTCACTATTTCGAGCGACACAACGCTTACAGGCAGCTGGATTGAAGTAAGCTATCGCGATATAGTTTCACTGCAGTATTACGGAAACGGAAACGACGGCGGAAGCGCACCGGCGGAAAAGAGCTATTATGTAAAGGGCGCGAATGTTAAGGTTCTTGCGAATACTTATACCAAAAACGGCTATACGTTCGTAAAATGGAACGACAACAGCAACGGTAGAGGAAACTCTTACAACCCCGACGGAACTATTACGCTTTACTCAAGCAAAACTCTTTATGCGCAGTGGGCACCTAACGGCTACACCGTGAAATTCAACGCTAACGGCGGCGAAGGCACAATGAACGATATGTCCTTCAAGTTCAACGAGACCAAGAAGCTTACCGCTAATGCGTTTACCCGCACGGATTACAGATTTATTGGCTGGAGCACACAGGCAGACGGAAACGTTGCTTACTCCAACGAAGCAAGGGTTAAGAACCTTACTAACGAAAAGGACGGCGTGGTTACGCTCTATGCTCAGTGGGAGCAGATACCTCCTACGGTTACCTATTCATGGAGCGGAAATATTCCTACGGGCGTAAGTCTCCCGAGTTCGTCCGAGGCAACTAAAACGAATAACGGCTTCGAGCACAGCATTAACACCTCCTACAACTCCAACTCGGTCAGAACGACCGTTGCCGGCAGATATACCTTCAGCGGCTGGAACACGGTAAGCGGCGGAACGATAAGCGGCGGCAAGGTTGTCGGAATAACCGATGATATTACAGTAAGCGGAACCTGGACCTTCACACCGTACGAATTTACAGTTAGATATTTCGGAAACGGCGGAAGCGGTGTAGTTACCGACACGAACACTTATCATTACGGTGACACGGTTACTCTGCTTGCAAACGGATTTAGCCGTGAAAATCATGAATTTGACGGCTGGACTATTAACGGAACTAAGTATGAACCGAACGACACCATCACAATTAAAGGAAACGTCAATGTGTACGCCGACTGGGAGTTCTTGGGTTATAGCGTAACCTACAACTGGGGAACGGTTGCTCCCGCAGGCGAAACAAAGCCCGCTGACGGACGCACCTCCTACAGTTTGCCTTACGGTGAATACTTCGACTACGACACAAAATACACCAAGGGCTACACCGTTACCGACGAGACAGGCACATACGTCTTCAGCGGCTGGAGCATCTCGGGTGATTACTTCGGAATCGGAACGATATTCGATTGGTTCCATGGAACCAAGATTTGGGGAATCTCCAGCAACATTGCTATAACCGGCAGCTGGCAGTTCACACCTGAGGTTTACGACATCGTTTACAACCTCGATGGCGGAGCTTTAGAGGCTGGAAAATCGAATCCCACGACATACACTGTGAACGATGAATTTACGCTTGTCAATCCGCAGAAGGAAGGCTTTGCTTTCCTCGGCTGGACGGGAAGCAACGGAACAGACGCTGATACCGACGTTTCCATTACAAAGGGAACAACAGGAGACAAGGAGTATACAGCTAACTGGACTCCCAAGACTAACTCACGCTACACAGTTAACCACTATCTCCAGAACGCGGAGAATGATGAGTATACCTTTGATTCTTACGATTTACTCACCGGAACAACAAACACAGACACAGATGCAAAAGCCAAGGTGTTTGAGAACTTTATCGCGCAGGATATTGAAAATCAGAAGATTGAAGCTGACGGCTCAACTGTAGTGAATGTCTATTATGACCGCGAAAAGTTCGATGTAGTTTACATGGACGGCACGACCCAGCTCGGCGCTACTGAGAGCTACAAGTTCGGACAGAATGTAACAATCAGAGCGGCGGCTTCCAAGAGCGGCTACAACTTCAACGGTTGGTTTACAGAGGACGGTGAGGCAGCGAAGGATTTCGTTATGCCTACACAGAACGTGACAATTTACGCAAGATGGTCTGCAATTCCGACACCTCCCGTGACACCTCCCGTAACACCGCCCACAACACCCCCCACAGTTATTCCTCCCATTACCCCGCCCCTTGCGCCTCCCGAGGACGTATTTACCGTAACCTTCGTTGATTACGACGGTACAGTAATTCGCACCGGAACCTTTGAACTCGGCGACACGGTTTCCTTCCCCGCGGGTCCCTCAAGAGAGAATTACGACTTTAGTGATTGGACCTTTGCGACTGGCACGGAGCTTGGCGTAGGCAACACGGTTCAGGGTGACGCAACCTATATGGCGAGCTACATGAGCACAATGGACAGAACGATTAACGACCCGTCCATTCCTCTCGCAGACGGCGGCAACGGCTGGGCGATTCTCAACCTTATCCTCACAGTCATAACGGCGCTGACAAGCGTGCTTATGATAGTCGGCTACTTCACAAAGAAGAAGAACGGCAAGAAGGAAACGACTAAGAGCAAGACCGCAGCGAGATTTGGAACCCTTGTTCCCGCACTCGGCGCGATAATCACCTTCATTCTCACAGAGAACATGAACAGCAAGATGATTTTCAGCGACAAGTACACGCTTCTTATGGCGGCAATCGCACTCCTTGGCGTAGCGGTTTCTGCCTTCGCGATTAGCGAAAAGAAGAATAAAGCAAAAGCAAAATAATTCTTCCCATTAATTTAAGCCGGTCAGTTTACTGACCGGCTTCTTTTATTCTGTCTAATCGCGCGCTTATGCAGCATAATCGCAACGCCTTCTTAGCCGCAAGAAAAGATTAAAGCTTTGCTTGCGGCTAATGTCTTTTACGAAAGAAAACTAAAATGAAACGATTGCGCAGCCGAGAGCGTGCGGCGTGGCTATTACGGAAAAGACCTCGAAGAAAGGTAAATGTAACGCAAAAGGTCGGCGTCCCGCAGGACGCCGACCTTAGCTTTGCTTAGTTAATTAAAGGAGATAAGCGCGAAGCATCTACCCGTATCTGCCTCGTAAAGAATGGGTACGTTCGCGACCTTCGCGGAAAAACCGCCTGATTTTAGCCGCTTGTTTATATCGGTCACAAGGTCCTCAATAAAGTCGGTGTCGTTCAGCTGAGCTTCAACGTCAGAACCGGTCAACACAAATTCAAAGTAGCGTGGGCCCGCTGTGGCGGCGTTATAGACCGCGTCCTCAAACTTGTCTTTAATGTCCGAAATACTTTCGCCTTCAAGCCCAAGCTTCGTAAAATAACCGAAGTCGGTTTTACATTCGGGAAGCGGGAAGACTGCCTCGGCGGTATGTGTTTTCGCCATGAAGGCCTCGTCTACAAGGAAGTATACGTGGGAGACTATCTCATTTCCTCGCGTTTGAGCCTCGGTAAGAGCGGGGCGGTCCCAGGTTACGTCAATATAGTAATAAACGCCGTCCGCCTTTACGGCGTTCCATGCGTGAGCAACGCTCTCGCCTGCCGTGTTGGTAGCTGTGCCCTGAATGAAGTCGCAATCGGTATTCATAAGGCTCATTATATATTGGAAGGCGTGGGCATAGCCGTCGCAGACAGCCGCTTTGTCAACAAGCGCGCCGTAGGCGGTGTGTATCGTTCCCTCGTTAGCCTTCGCGTTATATTCTACGTTAGCCGTAAGGTAATCGTGGACGAATAAAACCCTGTCCGTCTCGCTGTTGGGATAGGCGGACTTTGCCGCGGCTACAAGCGTGTTGCAGGCGGTTTTGAAATTTTCTCGCTTTGCCTCAAGCTCGCTTTGTTCAAAGAAATAGGTCGGAATTATTACAAAGCCGTCGTCCACGTCGCGAAAATAAAGCGAGGAAAAATCGACCCAGAAAAGCTCGGGACTGTCGTAAAAAATGCTGTCGCGAACAGCCATAAGGTCTTCGGGCTCGTATACGTCGCGCTTTATCACAATTTCAGCTTCGCGCGATATAAGCGCCGCCTTGACGATATCGTAAAGCTGTTTGTTGTCGTCGGTAAGCGAACCGCGAAGCTTTCCGCTCTGTTCGTTTATTGAAGCGGCATATGGGTTTTTGACCGTCGCCGCCGCTTCGGAAAAGCTCGGCGCGCTCTTGGTATAGAAATAGTAACCGGCGGCGAGAGTTAAAACCGCAGCCACTATGACAAAAATCTTCTTTATCATATTCCTTTCCCTTTTATACGTCTTTTTTCTTAGTTTACTATAATGCGGAAATATCTTCAATAGATATTTTGTTGCGAGTTTACGAAAAAACGGAGTGTAAACCGTGTCGCGCTACCTGTTTTGAGGCGCTTTGAGCGTGGCTTATTGACTTGAATGGTTAAAAGGAATATTCTATTAATGTTGACGGTTTTTCAAAATATGGCGTCTTCGCCGTATTATCGGCGTTACTTTGCTCGAAAAAATCAAAGCTCGGGTTTGTAATGCTTTGCGTCACAAAAGCCAGTTTATATAATTTGGAGGAAGCTATGCAGAGGATATTGATAGTCGGCGCTCATTACGATGACGCAGAGCTGGGCGCAGGGGGCACAGCCGCGAAGCTTGTCGCTGAGGGAAAGACGGTCTATAAAATAACACTGACGGACAACAGGACGGAATTTGTACAGCGTAATATTTTTGTCGGTTGCGAAAGCAGCGAGACCGAAAGCGCGAGAGCCTGTAAGACGCTCGGCGTGACAGAGCTTCCGGATTTCAAGACAAGGGATTGCGGCAAGCTTGTTTATTCTCAAGAAGTAATGCAGGAGGTCGAGGCGATAATCTTTGATAAGAATATCGACACGGTTTTCATGCATTTTAATCATGATATGAATCAAGACCATGTTGAGGCTTCGCGAATATGCATGACCGCCGCGAGACACTGCGACAACATTCTTGCGTATCAAAGCAATGTGTATCAGCTGGATAAGCCGTTTTATCCCTCCTTCTTTGTGGATATTTCAAAATATGTGGATAAAAAACGAGCGGCGCTTGCGTGCTACGGCACGGAACACAACCGCTATAACAAGCTGTTTGAAACAAATGTTGAGCGCAATCACATTTGGGGGTATTCCAACGAGGTTGAGTACGCTGAGGGCTTTCATGTTATAAAGTTTTTTGAGAGGTAGCAGTATGGGAAAGGTTTTGTTTATTGCCTGCACCAATGTCGGGCAGGCTATGATAAGCGAAATATGCGAAAACCCTGAGATAACTTCAAAGGTCTGCGGAATAGTCAATTTGAATATCCGTCGCGGCGCGTCAAAGGCAAATTACCAAACCTATGCCGACACGGCGGCAGAGTATGATATTCCTATTCACTACTGCGAAAATGTAAACGACGCCGAGACTATAGCCTTCATTAAGGAGTGCGAACCCGATTTAATTATCCAAACAGGCTGGTCGCAGAAATTTCACGACGAACTGCTTGAGCTGCCTCGTTACGGCTGTATAGGCGAGCACCCCGCGCCGTTGCCCAAGGGAAGGGGCGCCGCGTGCATAAATTGGGCAATACTTACGGGCGAAACCGAGTGGGGCGATTCCTTTTTCCGTATGGTTTCGCAGTATGACAAGGGTGAGCTTTTCGCGCAGGATTATTTCAAAATAGAGGAATACGACACCGTTAAAACCGTTTACGACAAGGTCGCCGAAACCTCTGTGAGAATTATTAGAGCGCATATCGACGAATGGACGAACGGGCAACTTAACGGAGTTGAGCAGACCGACGAGGGCGCGACATACTATAAAAAAAGATGCCCCGCCGACGGAGTTTTCGACTTTTCGTGGGACGCAAAGAGAATCCATGATTTTATCAGAGCTCAAACCACCCCGTATCCCGGAGCGTTTTTTCTACTCAACGACAACAAGGTTACCGTGCTTCTTTCTTCGCTTAGCGGTAAAAAGTACGAGGGTATCGAAGAGGGAACCATAGTGGGAAGCTGTAAGGGTAAAGTCGAGGTAGTGTGCTCAGACGGTGGTTCTGTTTACCTTCACAGGCTCAGATACAAGAATCGACCTGAATGCTGGGCGGCTGATTTTGTCTCTCAAAACGGTATAAAAAGCTTCGCAGCTAACTGAAACAGATTTCGCTGCTTTAACTATAATCGCTTCTCTGCTAAGAACAGGATTTATTATGGTTAAGGAGCGTGAAAAGCTATACGCAAACTGCATGCTATGTAGTTTAGTCGGATGCATAGTGTAAAAGCATTATGAATGTTTGCGGCGTCACCGAAGTATCGGTGAAAGAAAGAGGATAAAATGGATAACGACAGGAAAAAGGAACTGAAGAACGCCTACAGAAGCAGACCTATTATAGGTGGCGTCTGTTGCTTTCGCTGCAGCGGAAACGGCAGGTACTGGATACAAAGCACGAGAGACATCGAAGCCCTAAGAAACAGGTTTAACTTTTCGCTTTCAATGAAAACAGCGCCCGAACCGAGTATGCGTGAGGAATGCGAAAAGTACGGCGCGGATTCCTTTTCGTTTTCCGTGCTTGAGGAACTAAAGAAACGCGAGGACCAAACTGATAAAGAATTTTCGGACGATTTAAAGCTTCTTTACGAGATATGGCTTGAAAAGGCAAATCAGGGTGAAATTTAGTCTGCCGCACGCATCTCGGCGTCTTTAGAGAAGTTACGCCTCGGTTTATAAGCGCTCGCGTTAAGTGGGCGCTTTATTATTTCTCTTGCGAAAATACTCTTACATAAACCCTCTTGTTTGTGAAGATTAAGCGATAGCGCATGCGAAAAGCTCTTTGTAAGAGTTTTGTTATTGACAATGAGGTGAGAGTAGTTTACATTAATATGAAATAAAAGCGGCACTGTAAAGAGCCGCTGCCTTGTAAGGGGGATAGAATGAAGCGCTCAAATTTCAACGCTTACAAGTACATATACAAAACGCGCATACAGAAATCCCTTGCCTATCGGTTTGATGTGTTTGCGGGAATAGTTTTTCAGTGTATCGTAATGTTTGCCGCTTCTTATTTCTGGAAAGCGCTTTATGCGGGAACAGAGTCGGCGCAGGGAGTACCGATAAACGATATGTTGACCTATACCGTTATTTCAGCGGTAATGTCGGTGTTCCTTTCGCCAAACGTAGAGAGAAGGGTAATAGAAAGCGTCCGTCAGGGCACTGTTGCTACGGATATGCTCAAGCCGATAAGACTTTTCGGAGTGTATTTTTTCGAGGACCTCGGCTATCTTACCTCGCTTATCTTTCAAAACGCCGTTCCTATTCTGTTAATTGCGTCGGTTTGCATTATTGTGCCGAAACCCGCAAGTCTTGAGGCGTTTTTGCTGTTTCTTCTCAGCTTCGTGGTTTCCTTTATGATTAATTGGCTGTTCTCCGCCATATTCGCTATGTGGGCGTTTACAGCCATAGAAATGGACCCCATGATACAGGTGAAAAGGCATCTCGTTCGTCTGCTTTCGGGCAGTATAATTCCTATCTGGTTTTTTCCGAACTGGCTTTCGGGAATACTGCGTTTTCTGCCGTTTGTTTACATCTATCAGCTGCCGCTTGAACTGTATATCGGAAAAGGCAGCATAGCCGAACAGCTCCCGAAGATGGGTATTCAGCTTTTGTGGCTGTTAATTCTGCTGGCGGTATTTCTTACCCTCGAAAAAAGGGTTCTACGTCGAGTTCTTGTACAGGGGGGTTAAGGGATATGGCTACTATACGACATTATCTGCGGGTGTTCTTTGAAAGCATACGTCTTAATTTTCTTGTGGCGTTGGAATATCCGGCGAATCTTGCCGGCTGGGCGCTTTCCAATCCGATACAGTTCATCGTCGGCTTTGCGACGATAAAATTTGTTGTGTCCGAGTTCGGCACGATTAACGGCTGGGGCTATGAACAGCTTGCGTTTTTGTACGGAATTTCAGTTATTTCTCACGCGCTTTCAATGGTTTTCTTTATTCAAGGGTGGTTCATGGGCTACTATGTTGTCGAGGGCGATTTTGACCGATACATGCTTCGACCAATGAGCGTTTTGTTCCAATTCTTCTTTACAAATATAAACATTGTCGGAATAACCGACCTCATTCCGGGCATCTGCGTTTTCGCATACGGCTGTGTTAAGGTGGGCTTTGAGTGGAATCTGCTTGCTGTGGCGGAGCTTTTGTCGCTCATTATCGGCGCGACGCTTATTCGCGGCGGAATTTATATCGCTATGGGCTCGCTCTCCTTTTGGACAAAGAGCACGAACCAGTTTGCCATGTTTACGCAGGAGTTTTTCGATAAAACAACCATGTATCCACTGACAATGTATCCTGAGGCGCTACAGTTTATCCTTACCTTTATTATCCCGATAGGCTGGGTTAGCTTCTATCCCGCGGGAGATATGCTCAATATGCAGGGCATGGGTCTCAGCTTTTCGGGAATGCCGTTTGTGACCCTTGGAGTTGGTGTTCTTGTGTTGTTGATTACCTCGGTTTTCTTCAAAACAGGACTAAAAAGATACGAAAGCGCGGGGCACTGATTATGGCTGACGTGTTACGGAAAAACACCTGTGAAACGGAGGATTTGAAAATGCCTGTCATTAGGGTGGAGCACCTGAGCAAGGATTATAAAACAGCAAAAAAAGAAAAAGGCTTAAAGGGAGCGCTTAAAAATTTGTTTACGCGCGAGAAGGTTATTGTTCACGCTGTAAACGATATTAGCTTCAATATAGAAGAAGGCGAAATCGTCGCCTTTATCGGACCGAACGGAGCGGGCAAGAGCACCACCGTCAAGATGCTCGCGGGTATACTTACCCCGACGGCGGGACACATATATGTTAACGGCCTTGAGCCACAGGAAAACAGGGTTAAGGTTGTTCAGCATTTAGGCGTGGTGTTCGGTCAGAGAACCCAGCTTAACTGGGACCTGCGGCTCGGCGAGAGCTTTGAGCTGTTAAAGCATATTTATAGGATAGACGAGAAAACGTATAACGAGAACCTGGCGGTAATGGATGAAATTTTAGGTATTAATAAGTTTATTGATACCCCTGTGCGCCAGCTTTCGCTCGGGCAGAGAATGCGCGGAGATTTGGCGGCGGCAATGCTTCATTCACCGTCTGTTCTGTTCCTCGACGAGCCGACTATCGGGCTGGACGTTGACGGAAAGTATGCTATTCGCAAGTTTATTAAAGAGATTAATAAACTGAAAAAGACGACCGTAATACTCACGACCCACGACCTCGGTGACATTCAGGAGCTTTGCGAGCGACTCATCATCATTAACAGCGGGAAGATTATTGAGGACGGACCGTTAGAGGAGCTTGTAAATAGAATTGCACCCTACAGAAGCCTTGTAGTGGAATATATGGACGAGCGATATGCCAAGCACCCAAAAGCACAGCTAATCTCCCACGAGGGCAGCACAGCGGTCTACCGCTTTCAGAAGAAGGAGATAACGGCGGCGAAGCTTATACACGATATTTCCGAGAAACAGGCTGTCAAGGACGTGGCGATAGAGGAAGCGAAGATAGAGGATATTATCCGAATTGCTTACGGAAAAGAGAATAAGGATTAGAAGGAAGGGCGCGTATGCGTCCTTCTTTTACAAATCATAGACGGAACAATTGCCGGGAACGGTGAAAATACTTTATTTTTAAAAGCAATGCACGTATATCAAGGAGGGCTGTTACCGACATATCGTTAGTCTTTGTATATTCTTTTAAAAACCGCAGACAATATTACCAAAACACAACAAAGGCGGTAGATTATGAGAGCGACAGGTATAGTAAGAAGGATAGACGACCTCGGACGGGTGGTAATACCTAAGGAGATACGGCGCACGATGCGGATTCGCGAGGGCGAGCCGCTTCTGACAACATTGACAAGGGAAGAAAGCTTCTGCATAGCCATCAATAATTTCTACCGCCGCTGCGTAAAGACGAGCTGAAAAGCGCCTGAAATAGGGCATATACATAAAATTGCACAAGTTTACAAGAACCGTTAAGCCGTCTACCCATTCTCGTTCACAAATGTGAAAGATGGCTTGTTGTTTATTCAATTTGACAATAAAATTTAATTTGAGTATACTAACGATAGATTGATTAATACTATTAATGAAAAGAGTAAAATGATGCTTGGAAGAGATGAATTGATAGAAAGACTGAAACGATTTGATGAAGATATTTCATTAGCATATGAAAATATAGATGATTTCAATGTTTATATTGTTGGCGGAAGTGCGCTCATTCTAATGAAATATATCCTTCGCGGTACGCATGATATCGATATACTCAACAAGATGAACTCTGAAATAGTTGAGATTATGGAGAAGTACGATATAAACAACAGAGTGTCGGCGTATATTGACAGCTTTGCGGATGACTACAAAAAGCGGGCGGTGGAAATACCAATAGAGGGGTGTAAGGTTAAGTATTTTGCCCTTTCGCTTGAAGACCTCGTAATTTCAAAGCTATCCTCAAGCAGACGAACCGATGAAGAGGATATTACAAGCGACGGTGTAATTGAAAACATTGATTGGGACACTTTAGATGAAATAGCAAAGACAACAAGAGAAGGTATGCTTAACGACAGAATTGTTGAAGAATTCAATGTGCGATATGAAAACTATGTAAGGAGGTTTAGAAAATGAGACGGCTCACATTCAAGGGCTTTTTGCGACGCTATTTACAGGAGCTCTCTTTAGAGAATACCAGTTCGGTTCATAAGCTTCTTATTGAAGCCGAATCGAACAACGCCCGTTTGTTTGAGCCGCTGCTGATATATATCGCTTTGTCGTTTGATAATGACAGACTGAATTCGATTCTTAAAAAAAGCGAGACACTGAACGATGAATATTCGCGCTACTTCAAAACAGTGTTAAGAGAAAATTTGGAGGAGTACCTCTCAAATTCAAACGATGTTCCGAAGGAGTATACGAAGATTTACAGAAGCTATCTCAGCGTAAGAAACCGCGTCGAGAGCGACAACGACACGAAAGCGAGGATGCGGACAAAAATACTGAAGCTGATAGAAGATAAGGGTTACAGTGACTATAGAGTATACAAAAAGCTAAAGATAAACCCGGGTAATTACAGCGCCTTCTTTAAGCAGGGCAAGCTTGACCGGTTGAGCCTTGATAAGACGAGAGAGGTTTTAAGCTTCGTAAATCACTGAGGAACCAAATTAGCGAACAGTCATAAAAAAATATAATGCGAACGACAGATACAGGTAAAAATGGCAGGGCCAAAAGAGACCTTGCCATTTTCTTAATATCAAAATAATTAATGACCTCCAAAATCACCGTGCTGTTATTCTCGCGGTCAGCGAGCGCTAACCCAAACAGCCAAGGGAGAAGTTTACTTCAGAATAACGGTATTTGTGGTTTCAACAATATCAGAGCTATTAATGGTTATCTATGTGTTGGAGTCCTTCACACAAAATGTTCTGTGCGGCGTTTTGGTCGCGGTCGCATTCAAAACCGCAATTCGGGCAAAAGTATACCCTCTGAGAAAGAGAAAAAGTTGGAAGGATGTTTCCGCAAGCAGAGCATCGCTTTGTGCTCGGAAAGTACTGCGAACACTTAACAAGAATGCCGCCGGTGTCCTTTTGCGCATTGATTATTTTTTTCTCAAAACTAACAGGGGCGTTATCGCGCATTTTAGCAGAGAGTGATGGGTTGGTTTCTTGCATTTTGTGAAAATTTAAAGTCTCTGTGCAAATAACATCGTGAGTTTCCGCGAGTCTCCGAGCTTCTTTGAATTGCCAATCTTTGCGCTGATTCTTAATATGTTGCTCAAGCTTATCGATTTTCCTGAAGGTTTCATTCCAGCGACGACTACCTTTTTTCTTATGAGATAGAAGTTCATAAAGAGCATTAAGTCTTTCTCGCTCCGCCGCTCGGAAATGAGGACAGTCTCCCGACATGCCATTAGAGTCCACGTAAAGACCATCCTGTTTATAATCAAGCCCTATAGCAGTTTTCGTATTAATTGTTTTTTTCGGCGGGTCGTTATCGAAGCAGACAAGGACCGAAATATAGTACTGCTTTAAAATCTTTCGATGACAAAGAGTAACCTTAACGATTTTTCCGTCTGTGGGGATAGGACGATGCAAATTGATTTCAACGTCGCCGATTCCTTCAAGCTGTATATTTTCTTCGTCTATTAATGAGTACGTAAGGACATAGGATTTGAGTGTCCTCCATTGACCACGCTTATACAGGTAGTGTTTTCCAAACTTCTCCTCGCTTTTAATAGATTTGACGATATCTTTAATGATAAATTTTGCTGTGATTTCATCCACATCAAATCGGTCGTCAACGTTAAATTCCTCGACCCATTGAATACGCTCTGGGAATTCTAATCCGCAATCCCGACAAGCGATAGCGAAGTCAATTATTGTATTGTATAAGAAATCCGCAGCTTTGAATCTCGCTGAGATAAGATTTTCCTGCTCCTTGGTGGGGAAAATTCTGTATTCAAAGTTTCTATAAAACATAATTACCTCCGCAAAAATGTTATACGAATAATCATCTTGAGAGAATAATAACAAAAATGTGACGTTGTGTCAATACATTTGTTCAAAATATGATTATATTCGTCACAATCGCTTGAGAATTGTAACCGTTTTTGTTAGAATAGTAATATAAATCATTAAAGAGGAAAGAAATATGTCTGTTTGTAATAAAATTAGAGCTCTAATGAACTTAACAGGAAAAAAGACACAGGAGGTGGCAGATAGTCTTGGGATATCTCCACAAGGGCTTAGAAATAAGCTATCACGGGATAGCTTTTCGGCGGAAGACTTAATTAAAATTTCTGCATGTTTAGGCTGTGAGTTGTCGATAGCGATGGACCAAAATATAAAAATCACTTTGGATTTGACAGATTTGGAGAAGTAAAACGTTCAATACAATTAATTAAAACGTTGAATAGTTCAGCGGTTCATGAGTAATAGTACTAAACTGGAATTATTGCGCAAGGAAGGGCAGACGATGAATAAGCAACAACTCGCAGCAAAAATATGGGAATCCGCAAATAAAATGCGTTCCAAGATTGAGGCAAATGAGTATAAAGACTATATTCTGGGTTTTATTTTTTATAAATTCCTGTCTGATAAAGAGGTTAAATATCTAAAGAGTATCGGATACACAGACAGTTCGATAAAACAAGTAGCAGAAGATATCCCGGAAGTAGTAGAGAATGTGCAAAATAACATAGGATACTTTATTGCATATGATAATCTTTTTTCAACATGGCTTGAGATAGGCGCAGATTTTAATGTATCAAATGTTCGTGATGCACTAGCAGCTTTTAATAGGCTTATCAGTTCATCGCATAAGAAGGTATTTGAAAAGATTTTCGATACTCTGCAAACTGGTCTGTCTAAACTTGGCGATACTTCTGGGACACAGACGAAGTCTATTAGTGACTTAATACACCTAATCAAAGACATTCCAATGGATGGAAGACAAGACTACGATGTTCTTGGATTCATCTATGAATATCTAATCTCCAACTTTGCTGCCAATGCAGGAAAGAAAGCCGGAGAGTTCTACACTCCGCACGAAGTGTCGTTGCTGATGTCGGAAATAGTAGCTAATCACTTAAAGGAAAGGTCAGAAATTAAGATTTATGACCCTACCAGCGGGTCGGGGTCATTGCTTATTAATATAGGCAAATGTATAGCAAAATACATGGGCGACGGTGACAGAATAAAGTATTATGCGCAAGAGCTTAAAGAAAACACATATAACTTGACACGCATGAATTTAATTATGCGTGGAATAATTCCTTCTAATGTTGTTACAAGAAACGGTGACACTCTGGAAGAAGACTGGCCATATTTTGATGAAAGTGACCCTGTAGGTACTTATGACCCGTTATATGTTGATGCCGTTGTTTCAAATCCCCCCTATTCTCAAAACTGGAATCCCGGAGATAAGGAGAACGACCCAAGATATAAGCGTTATGGTGTCGCACCTAAGGGAAAAGCAGATTACGCATTTCTGTTGCATGACCTGTACCACATTAAACCTGATGGAATTATGACCATTGTTCTTCCGCATGGAGTGTTGTTCCGCGGTGGCGAAGAAGCTGCCATTCGTAAGAATTTGATTGAGAACAACAATATAGATACTATAATTGGTTTGCCTGCGAATATTTTCTTTGGTACCGGCATACCCACAATTATCATGGTATTAAGACAAATCCGTAGCAACAATGATGTGCTTATAATTGATGCTTCAAAAGGATTTGAAAAGGTAGGAAAGAACAATAAGTTACGAGCTTCGGACATTAAAAGAGTTGTTGATGTTGTAACGAAGAGAGAAACTGTTGATAAGTACAATAACAAGCGATTTTAGTTGTGAAACACACTATTGGGTGGATTTAATACAGTGGCGGTAAGAAATTAAGTCGCCAGTTCTAAATTAATAAAGCGTTACGCAACTTCGTTTTAACGTAACACTAAAAAATAAAACTGTAACACAAATGAGCTTTAACGTTACAGTAAAAAATTTTTGTGTTACATAAAATGCTTTTTGCGTAACACTTATTTTCTAAATATGATTTTACGAGGGCGTTATTTAATAGCTTTTAGCAAAAACAATTTGACGCGTCCCCGAAAATCACCTAAACTTTAGTTGTTAGAAGAAAAGAAAATCAATTTTGATACGCAAATGCGGTGCCAGTAATGGTGCCGCTTTTCTTTTTCTTCTTTTTACATATATAAGTCCTTTAGGTTTCAATGAAAAAAAGATGATGGGAAAGTAGGTAAGAAAAAGCATACAGCATCGGCTCGGCAAACCGGTGCTGTGTAGCCTCTGTGGAAAATACAGGGGAGCCAGCTATTCGGTTATTCGCCTTGGTTTGTAGCGAATAAACGGATAGAGAATATGTTCCTTGGTTTTTGGGATGTAGAACCGGCTACGGAGTAGCGAAAAACGCCCAACCGGTGCGGTTTCCAGCCATAGTGCTGTTGCAACCGTCCATACTTAACAGGCAATTCAATAACGAAAAATACGACCCGAGGGCGATAAAATCGCCGATTCGGTTTCTTCAGAACACCTAAAGGAGGAAAGTAGCATGAAGAAAGCAAAAACGAACGAAGAATATCTGAGGGAGGCTAAGGATTCCCGCTTCCGCGAACTCAACAAAATTGGTACATCGAAAAAGCAGGCACGCGATGAGTACAACGAATGGCGGAAGGAGGAGGTGAGAAAAAACGGTAAGCCGATACCGACAGATTATGCGCCATCTCCGTACATCCACGGTCTTGGTACGCTAAAGCAGTACAATGCAATTTCAGAACATTATATTACTTACATAGTAGAGAATCATCCCGAAGCTTACAAGCTGTCGTATTGCTTTAAGCATGGATTTGCACACGAATATATTCAGACCCTTATTGATAAAGGTCAGAGCGCTTGGAGTATAGCCCGTGCCCGCGCGGCTCTTGCGAAGCTGCATGGAAAAACAGGTCCCGAAATCCATAATGACATCCCTCGCCGCGAAGCTGAAGACATCACTAAAGGCAGAATGTCAGAACTTGAATATGCTGCCGCATTGAATGAGTATGGCGACATGGTTGCATTTGCACGCTGTGTCGGAGTTAGAAGTGCCACATTCGTCACGCTGACGCCGGATTGTTTTAAAACAGACAACGAAGGGAACCTTTTTCTCCACCTTGACGGTAAGCTTAATAATACCAAGGGGGGGGAAAACCTTCGATGTAGAAATTATTCCGACAAATCAGAAGTACGTCAGAGACTATATTTCGAAGCATAACCACGATGAACTGCTTTTTCCTGAAGTGCCGAGCCACTTAAATCTGCATGGAGTTCGTGCATTCTTCGCAAAGGACTTCTACAATTTCTATGCGCGCGATATTGATGAAATAAAAAACAATAGGACAAAATATAAAGGAAGTATGAGAAGTGCAATCTACACTCGGAGAATTGAAGGCTTGAAGCCGAGTGAGCAGCCTTCTTATGATTTTGAGGCACTGTTGAGGATGTCAAGGTCGCTTGGTCACGAGAGGGTGTGCACCTCAATTGTGCATTATCTCTACAACGTTGACGATTAGCTTAATATGAAGCATCTATATTGATGATTCAATTATGCTATAATATGTATATCACTCAATACAGTGATATGAAAGGTTACGAATTTTGTAGATGGGACAATGTCAACGAAGTCTTGTTTGATGGGACACACATTGAAATAGAACAACACGAGTGTCTTGATTGAAGAGGCAGAAGCTTTCATGAGTAAATGTTAAGTACAAACTCAATACTGCTTGGATGCAAGTTATGTGGGTATAGTTACAAACGACTAAATCACAAAAACATTAAGGTAGGGAATGTAGATAGGATGCGTTCTCAACATTAACCATTTGAGATTATCCCTCACTAAGGAGAAATTATGAATAATAGTAAGGACGACACATTAAACTCTTTTCTTGATAGGTCTGAAAAAAAGATAAAAACGTTTAAATATAGTGTAACTGATAAACAATGGAATGAACTTGTAGGGTTTTATAATTACCTTACTTTTTGGGTTAATGGTTATCAACAGTTGCTTTATTATCTCCGAGAAAGACAGAATCTTGTTGAATTACATCGCACTGGTATACCTATCACCTTATATATACATGATAAATACCACGAGGCAACAGCAGAGGTAATAAGTCAGTATCGTACTTTTTTTGAACATAGTAAGCAATTGCTAAATGCTTTTGTAGTTTTGCTCGGTCATATAATTGCAGACCATGAATTCAACAGAGTAAAAACCAGTAGTTTCGGAAAATGTATAAATTCATTTAGTAATGTTTCAGAATTCAATAATAAGTGTTTGAATAAACTTAAGGCATTATTTACTAAAGTTGGAAAGTTGATTGACAATACTATCTGTGAATATCGTGATAAACATGTTGAGCACGCAAAACTGTTAGGAGTAGGCGTAGCTCGAACATTCGGAGACTCGATGGTGTTAATTCACGATAAAGATGAAACACCTCCAATGTTATATCCCATAGAAAAGGTAAAAGGTGTTTCGCGAATGTCAATATTCATTGATTACATAGGGATTCAGAGTACAAATGGAGGTACAGACTATATCTATCATATTAAGTCAAACAAAAATAAAGGAGATAGCGTTAGAACTGGTGAATGCATTGGACCCGCTTATGTAGATAGTTCTGGTATACACTTTGAAGAATATGGAAAGCACTATCATGAATTTTCGTCAGAGAGTCGCAAGGTGCTCTATCCAGTTGCTTCACCAATACATAAAGGAACCACTTCACCGAAATCCGATGATTCTTTTGATATAATGTGTTGTTTTATAGAAGAATGTTTGGGTATACTTTCTGAGTATGTCAAATCCTCCTCTGACAAAGAATAGTTTCTCCAAGCATTGTGTCCGAATGTCTATTAATCTATATACAAGAAGCGAAATGTTATAGAAGAGTAAAAAATCAGTTTAACAGAAAGGGAAATTTATGAAAAGCAACGAATTAATTGAAGGGTTTGCTAATTGTTTCATCTGTATTAGTTATAAATTGCATGATGATACTTACGGGGATTATCGACATTCAACAGCTTGTACTTTTACCAAATATGACCGGAATATTAACATGTTTCCATCAGTTGAATCAACTAAAAGCAAAATGGAAATTGAAAAACTCTTGGACCATTTATACTCTATTCTTCCTGCGTTAAGAATAATTATAGATAGAGATATTTACTTGCAAAGAGTTTTGCATTCCGTTGATACTATTTGGAGAAGCATCTTTAACGGTTTAAAAAACGCTTTTGATAAAGATATTTTAAATGATGTTTCTATTATGTTCCCCTTTCTAAGAGCACATGGTTTGGGTGGGCATCCGTTGCTGTCTTTTCCATTGATTGTAAATTATCGAACGGGAGAACAAGAATTATGGGTAATTGAACCAATTCCAACAATTATTGACAATTCTCGCGAAAATGGAACTGAAGAAGCTATGTCTTTTGATACATTAGAAGACTACACGATAAATTGTGACACATTAATGAGAACATCTCGTTTTATAGATTCATCTATATACAGTTACCCTCTGGATAATCCAAATGCTGACTGTAAGCATGTGCAGATTCATGAATCCTATATTTTGAAAAAACTATTAGAACACAGTTTTAAAATAGAATTAGGTGACGATAGAGTTAAAAAATGTGTAACAACCCAAGGCTTAGTTACACCCACAAGAATGAAGAAATCATCGAGTATTACAATAACTTTCAATTCTGAAACTATCTTGATGGGAATTAACCAAGTGGAGTTTGATGCCTACCGACAAAAAGCAATAAAAGCCATCGTAGAAACCTGCATATATCGCAGCGTTTATTTTGGATTTATGGAAACTGAACAAATCACTCAATCTGAAAGTACTTCAATTCGAATTTACGAACAACTTAACAGAGCACGTTTTCTGAAGAAAATAGCTAAACCAAATTCTGTGGTTTTACCTCCAGCAAGCATAGAAAGCATAAATAGTTATCTCCAAATAGAACAAATGAAAAATGTGCGCAATGCTTCTGAAATTGCAGGCACTCTTTTGGGAGCTGCATATAATCAAATTGAACCACCTTAACATATCAATTATCTGAGGGTAACAGCAATCCTTACGCCAACTCCTTCTCAAAGCTTGGCATCTCCGCCCGTATCATCTTCCTCGCTTTCGTGAGGTCACCCGATACCCACTCGTCGAGCTTGTCGGAGGGGATAATCACGGGCATACGGTGGTGGACGTCCTTCGTCGATTCGTTCGCCTCGGTCGTGAGTATCACGAATCTGCGCTCGCCGTCGAACTCATCCCATACACCCGCCATATAGATAACATCGTCCTTTGGTAGAGTAAAGAGGTATTTATCCTTCTTGCTCTTTCCCGTATCCTTCCATTCAAAAAAGCCCGTCGCAGGTACGACGCATCTGTTGTTCTCGAATCCGTTCGAGAACATTTTCTTTTCTGTGATGCTTTCACTGCGAGCGTTAACGATAACGCCCTTGCCCGTGAAGTGGGGATAGCCCCAAGAGATAAGCTCAGCCGTACATTCCTTGCCGTCAGAGACGAGCACAGGTGCCTTGTCGGTGGGGTAAATCTCACCCTCTTTGACGGTGGCTTTCCCGTGATACTTCTCGTTAACCTCTTTGATTATCTGCATATATTCCTCGCGGTCATCGTCCGACGAAAACATATATCTCCCGCACATAGTGTCGCTCCTTCAATAAATATGTCTAAAGTATTCCCGAAATATTTAGAAATATTTCCTGTTTACATTTTACCACGGCGGATATATAATTGAAACACAAAAAAAGAACAAATGTTCTCACTGGAGCTGATTTTTTTGGAAAGGACAATTTTGCATTGTGATTTAAATGGGTTTTACGCTTCGGTGGAATGTTTTTACCACCCCGAGCTGAGACCTTTTCCTGTTGCTGTGGCGGGAGACCCCGAACAGCGGCATGGAATTATTCTTGCCAAAAACAGCGTGGCAAAGAAGTACAACATCAAGACGGGTGAGGCGATATGGCAGGCGAAACGCAAGTGCCCGAATCTAATCTGCCTTACTCCAAACTATGACCTATATGCAAAGCACTCGCAGTTGGCAAGGGAGATTTATCAGGAGTATTCCGACAAGGTAGAAAGCTTCGGACCTGACGAGTGTTGGCTTGACGCTACGGGCGGAGTAGCTTCTTTTTCTGATGGCAAGCTTCTTGCCGACGAGATAAGGGAACGAATCAAGGCAGAGCTTGGGATAACCGCTTCGGTAGGAGTGAGCTTCAATAAGATATTCGCGAAGCTCGGCTCGGACTACAGAAAGCCAGACGCGACGACGGTAATCTCCGAGCAGAACTTCAAGGAAATCGTCTGGCCGTTGAGCGCGAACGATATGATATATGTCGGTCCCTCTACGGCGAGAAAGCTTGAGCGGTTCGCCATTCATACTCTTGGAGATGTAGCGAACGCCGATGTGGAGTTTCTTAAAAACAGGCTCGGCAAAGCGGGGGTTGTCCTGTGGCAATGGGCGAACGGTAAGGACTATTCACAGGTGCGGCAGTATCAAGCTTCGCCCGAAATCAAGAGCATAGGCAACAGCACTACCGCACCGCACGACCTCGCGACGGATAACGATATACGAATTACACTTAGACTTTTGAGCGAAAGTGTGGCGTCAAGACTTCGTGACGGCAACTACCGCTGTCGGACGGTGCAGGTATCTATGCGGCAGACCGACCTATTCTATTACGAACGACAGATGGCGTTACCGTACCCGACAGCAGAGAGCGAAAGCATCTACGAGGCGGCGTACAGGCTTTTATGCAAGCACTCGTTCGAGGAGAAGCCGCTTCGCTCGGTTGGAGTGCGGGGAATGAACCTCGTGGACGATTCGGTCACTCAGCTTAGTTTGTATCCTGAAATTCAGGCAATGCAGCAACAGGAGGAGCTTGAGCGGGCGATAGATTCACTCCGTAACCGCTTTGGCTTTCAGATAGTCAAACGCGGGCTTATGATGACCGACAACGCTCTATCTGCGCTTGACGCGAAGGGCGACCACACGGTGCACCCCGAGAGCTATTTTCGTTAAAAAGGAGGCGGTAAAATGGATTACAAAATCTATGTGAGAGTTAAGTCGGAAACCGACACGGACGGAAATATCGTTCCGACGCATATCATTTGGTCAGATGACCGAGAGTTCCCGATAGATAGAGTAATTGATGTCAGAAAAGCCGCCAGCACAAAAGCGGGCGGTCTTGGGCTTCGATATACCGTTCGTATTGACAATAAGGAGCGATTCCTCTATTACGAAGCTCCACGCTGGTTTGTTGAGAGGAAGTAGTAGTATGAACAGATACTTTGTACGAGATATGACCGAGCTTTATCGGCAACACACCAACGCAGACCTATACGAGCAACAGATTGATACGCTTAAATGCCTGCTTCAAAGCGGCGCAATAACAAAAGAGCAGTATGAGCATAGCGAGAGGGTATTGAAGCAAAATATGGAAGCAGTGGTTTCGTTATAAGCGGTGATAGATATATAATAATAAGTTCTGCGTAGCGAATTGCTCCTTATTGACAAAAAACGACAAAAACAAACCCATATGTTGTTATTTTGTTTAAAAACGGTGTATAATGGGGATGTTCTTGTAATCGCAATTAAGATTCAGCGGATAATAAAGTCAAAGAGGAAAGTATAATGGGATATCAAGCAAAATTGCAGAAAGTACATATTAAAAACTTTAGGTCAATAGTTGACGAAACGATTTATTTTGATAATTTTAATATTTATGTGGGACTCAATGATTGTGGAAAATCAAATGTTCTGAAAGCATTAAATCTTTTTTTTAATGGGCAAACTGAAAATGGTCATTTGCTTGATTTCCCCCGAGATTATGCTCAACATGGTAAGACGGGAAAAGGAAAAGCTAAAGAAATTGTAATAGAAATCAGCCTAATTATACCAGATAATTTTAAAGAGGCCGGAATAAAATCTTGGAAAAAAGTTTGGCGCGATAATGATTTGTTTAGTGATAACTTATCTGAAATTGTTGATGAATATTCAAAATGTACAACTTTACTTAAAAGAATCAAGTTTGAGTATATTCCTGCCGTAAAAAGTGAATCTTTCTTTCAAGAACTCTTACTTGAATTATACAATTCAATGACAATTTCCGCAGATAGTGCACTCCATACAGCAAACTTGGAGTATTCTAAAGCTCTAACTGAGCTTACTCAAAATTTAAGTGAAAATGTCAAAAATAAAGTAGGTTTAGACTCAAGCGTAATGATGCCTGACAAGCTTTCAGTTCTATTTAGAAATTTAAAAATTAATACAAAAGATGAAAACATTAAGGATATTGATTTAAATCATCGTGGTGATGGGATAAAAGCTCGCCATATACCATCAATATTATTAACAATTGCCCATAATATTAAGAACTCAAGAAAAAGGAATTCTGTTGATTATTCATTTATATGGGGCTACGAAGAACCAGAAAATGGAGTTGAGTTTTTTGCTTGCTCGCAATTAGCTGATGAACTGTACTCATATTCAAAAGAGTTACAATTAATAATAACAACCCATTCACCAGCCATATATTCAAAAAGCAATATGCAAGACTGCAAATGCTATTATGTGTATAAAACAGAATGTGGTGACTCAAAGTACGATACAAATTATAGTTTTATTGAGTTAAATAAAAATATAGGCTTAATGCCATTAATTGCTCCTTACGTTCAAGATTTTCAAAAAGTGATAGAAGAGAGGAGCAGTGCAATAAGTTCTTTAGAAGAAGAGAACAAGCGCATAAATCAGATGACAAATCGTGTAATTCTATATACAGAGGGAAAAACGGATGTTAAATATCTCAAAAAGGCTTTTGAAACATTTAAAGAATATGGAGATGTCTCGCATAGAATTGAGTATTATGATATAGAAAATGCACGGTTTACAGGGGACGGTGAACTCAAGAAAATTTTTGATTACTTACAAAAAGGTAATGATTCCAATATTAAGATTATGATGTTCGATAGGGATGTTGAAGACAAAATTATAGAGTACGAATTTGAAAAGGGACAAAACAAAGTGTATCGCTTTAATATTCCTATTCCACCCCACCGTAAATCTAATGACAAGATTTCAATAGAACATTTTATTGAAGATGATAATTTGTCAGTGGTTGATACGATGGGACGACGCTTGTTCATGGCAAAAGATTTCGATTATAAGGGAATCTCATTAGATGGAAAATACACATTTAACCATGCTAAGAATCCGTTAGACGCTAAATACAATCCTCTGGAAATAATTAATGGTTCTGCAGATAAAAAAGTCTTTAGTGTTAATCCTAACGATAATAAAAACTATGCAATGTCCAAGGATGACTTTGTTAATCATATAATTAATGAGGATGAGGGCTTCTGCTTTGATTTATCTGTATACAAACTAATCTTAGATTTAATATGCAGAATTATTGCAGATGCAGATACGAGTAAAACATAATTTTACATTAATGAAATTTATTTATATTAATTAAAACAATTTTTGTATACATGAGATACAAATACATAAATAACCCAGAAGGGAAAGCAACTTTGCGGTGCGATATTTTACAGTATTTATTTTTTCATTCAAGAGCGTGATTAATGATAAATAGGATGTAATAATCAATTTGGTGATTGGTAGGATGTTGTTTATAAGTGAATTCAACCCCAAACTATTGCGCTTGGGAACACATTGTGTTAGCCGACTATATAGAATAAGGTTTTTACAGTTATCGAATATATTGTGTGATGAGTTGTAAGCATTTAGGCTAAAATGTTATAATAATGAAAAGTAAAACCCTCATGCAGGGAAAAATGAACCGAACCCTTACCTCAACTATCAAACATTCATGTATCAAATGATATGCGCGGGCAAGGAATCGGTAAGGAATTATTCAACATGGCAAAGGCATGGGCGAAAAATAGGCAGGCGGATAAACTATATATTTCTGCCCATTCCTCAGTCGAGAGTCAGGCTTTCTATAAAGCTATGGGGTGCGAAGAGGCGGCGGAATATAATTAACAGCTGGCGGAAAAAGAGCCCTGCGACTGTCAAATGGAGTGCGTGTTATAAGTGCGATTTGATGTGTAATCAGGTGCATTATCGGAAAATTTGACACCCGAAGAAAATCTATATATACTTTGCTTGAAACAGGGTTATCGTCGTTAATACCGCTCGGGAGATGTCCCCTTGGGGTCGATTGCGACAGATACCCTGTTTTTATTTTATTAAGATGAAATAAAAAGGGTTAAAGCAAATTCGTCAGAAACAAAAAAACAAACCATCATAGTTACAGGCGCTCAGGCTGCAATTGCCGTCAGCAGTAACAAATTTTGATTCTAAAGCAAGAATTCAAAATTAGTCAATTACGAATTGCCGAATCGTACTTGACTAAATATTTATCCTATGATATATTGTATGCGTAAGAAAACGGAGGTGACGGTATGTTTATCGGAAGAAACAGCGAGCTTGATACGCTAAATAAGCTTTACAGTTCCGAAAGGTTCGAGTTTGCGGTTATCTACGGCCGCCGCCGCGTCGGGAAAACCGCGCTTATTAATGAGTTTATCAGCGACAAAAGGGCGATATACTTTATGGGCGTTGAGAGCAACGAAAAACAGAACCTCGAAAATTTCAGTAAAAGCGTGATTGAATTCAGTTCGGGGATAGCCGCCGAGACTTCGTTTTTATCGTTTCAGCACGCTATTGAGTATGTTTTTGAGCTTGCGAAAAAGGAACGGATTATACTCGCGATTGACGAGTATCCGTATGTTGCGCGGGCGTCAAAAAGTCTCGCTTCTACGCTCCAGTTACTGATTGACAAAAACAAAGATACATCGAAGCTGATGCTTATACTCTGCGGCTCTTCTATGTCATATATGGAGGACAACGTTCTCGCTTATAAGGCACCGCTGTACGGAAGAAAAACCGCGCAGATAAAGCTCCTTCCCTTTAGCTTTTGGGAAACCTGCAGATATTTTACCGGCTTTTCCGCTGAGGACAAGGCGCTGATATACGGTATTGTCGGAGGAACGCCGCAGTATCTTCTTCAGATGAACGATAGCCTGAGCGTAGCGGAGAATATAAAGAACACTTTTTTGAATCCGACCTCGTCGCTGTATGAGGAGTCCGAAAACCTTCTGAAGCAAGAGGTTCGCGAGCCGTCGCTTTACAACGCGATTATCACGGCGATAGCTAACGGAGCTACTCGAATGTCTGAAATATCAGGCAAAGTGGGCGAAGACACCAACGTATGCTCGACCTATCTCAAGAATCTCACAACTCTCGGAATAGTTAAAAAGGAAACACCTTACGGCGAAAAGGTTTCTCACAAATCGATATACTCTATTGAAGACAATATGTTTAAGTTTTGGTATCGCTTTGTGCCGGAGAACAATTCGTTAATAGCGCGCGGAGCGGCGGAGCTTGCATACAAACGCATTGAGCCGCACCTTAACGAATATATGGGAAAGATATTTGAGGATATCTGCGCTCAATACCTATGGCGTCGGCTTCTTTCGGGGAGCTGTCCCGTTCGGTTTTCTTCTCTCGGCAGATGGTGGGGAAACGACCCGAACGAGAAAAAGCAGACAGAGATAGATATTATGGGCGAGCAGGACAAGAGTACTGCGCTTTTTGCGGAGTGTAAATGGACGAACGAAAAGGTAGACGAAGAGGTCCTCGGCACGATTATAAAGCGAAGTAAACTTTTCGGCTATACGAAGACGCACCTGTTTTTATTTGCTAAGAGTGGGTTTACAAAAAGCTGTGAGGTCAAAGCCGCCCAGCTCGGAAATGTCACGCTTGTTAATTACAAAGATATGATTGAATGAAAAAGGCAGACTGTTATTCAGTCTGCTTTTTTGTTATTTTGTGGTTACTGTCCGTTTTTTGGGACGGCTCGGATGATATAATACGGGTGTAAGAGAGAAGAAGGATTTTTAGAGGAGGATGTATGGGCGATATATTTAATCCGATGAAATGTCAGGTGGAGTTACTGAGAATAATACAGAACTCGAAACTATCTCTGAATTCCGAACATGAGATTTTAATGACTCTAAAAAAATTCCGAAAAGAACAAAGAGAAAATATGGCGCAAAGTCTTATCAATTTAATACAGTCAAGTCGAACCGAAGAAGCAATTATTGAGAAGCTGAAAGCGCTCGATTAAACTACACATAAAATTAATAGGAGGGTTTACCATGTTTTTAGACGGTGACGGAAAACTGTTTGATTTCGACGAAAACGGAAGGCTTAATTCTTTTGAGCAGAGCGAAATGGAGCTCTTTGAGTTCGGCGACGGCAGTATGCACGAGCCGAACGGCGTAGACATCTATGATGAAGACGATTTTGACGACGACGAGGATGACGACGATTTTTAGGAGGCAGCGATAAAGACTATTGTTTAGTGTTTAGTTTTTCGCTTGCCGTATCCCCGAAAATGCTATAATATATACATATAAAATAAATAAAAAACAAAACCGTTACGCAAATACTGCGTAGCGGTTATTTTTTTGCTCTTTTTTCGGAGCACATATTACTTTTTAGAAAGGACGGGTGTAAACAAATAGCAAGTGAATACATACAAGCAATAATGGCAATAATTGTATTGAATGGAGGCGCATATGAACATTCAGATTTCCGAAAATGACAAGATAGTAGCCTTCTGGCTTACAAATAAGGAAAAGGCAGACGATAAATTCCGTGAAACGCTAAAGCCGCAATATTCCGAATGGAAAAAGAAAGGCTACAGGGTTGCGGTTTTTATTTCCGGAAACGAGAACCTTTTAAAGAATACGGAAAGCTTACTGTTAAACAACAAAAATATTTAGTGAGAAAATCAATATTATAACGGCAACCGCCCCTGCGATATATGCAGGGCGGTTGCTTTTATATAGAATGTCGTTCGGCGCATATTTGAAATAGGTTTGTTTTTAATATATACTGACTTTAGATTGATACACAAATCTGATTGAGATTAGCAAAAAGGAGAAAAAGAATGATTATTACAACAACACCCTCTGTGGAGGGAAAAACAATAGTAGATTACAGGGGCATAGTTTTCGGCGAAGTAGTTTCGGGGGTAGATTTCGTCAAGGATTTTGCCGCCTCGCTAAACAATATTTTCGGCGGACGTTCCGGAAGTTATGAGGAAGAGCTGATTCAGGCAAGACAGAACGCCATAGGCGAGATGGAACAGCGCGCGGTTTCTGTCGGTGCAAACGCGATAGTCGGTGTCGATATCGACTACGAGGTGCTCGGCTCGAATAACGGAATGTTAATGGTAACCGCAAGCGGTACGGCCGTTGTTGTTCAGTAAAAGCATATTAATAAATCGGCGCTTCGTTTTACAGAAACGGAGCGCCTTTATTGGTGAGAGTTCGTCTCTTTTCCCATTAACACAACAATGCCGTAGACGCAGTTAAAAAACAATCACACATAAGTTTGGATGGCCGGTTGTAAGCGTTACTTGAAAAGAAGAAAGCTGTATGATACAATATTGTATACAAACGAAGCTAAACAACAAACAACATTGAAAGGAGGGCGCTGAAATGGCGAAAGCTACAGAGAACATCGCGGCATATATGCGTATTTCGGTAGATACCGAAGCGGATAGAGATAACACTTCTATTGAAAACCAACGAGCTATAATTAAAGCCTATATAAAGAATAGGTTTTCCGATGTACAGACGACATATTATGAAGACCGCGACCGCAGCGGATACACCTTCAAACAGCGAGAAGGATATCAAAGCATGCGGCCGCTATTACTAAGCGGAAAACACAACATCTTAATAGTAAAAGACCTTTCACGATTTTCCCGCAGAAACAGCCGCGGACTTGTTGAGCTGGAGGATTTGCGTGACGCGGGCGTCAGGATTATTTCGATTGATGACTGTATCGACTATCCGACCCGTGATGAGTGGCAGCAAATTCAGTTTAAATTTTTGATGAATGAAATGCCGGTAACTGATGCGTCTCGCAAGGTGAAAAGCGTTATTAACCGCCGACAGAACGACGGCAAATGGATTTGCAGCGTTCCCTTCGGTTATGTCATAACTAATACAAAAAACATGACGGTATCCGTTGATGAAAAATCTGCCGAGATTGTCAGATTAGTTTTTAATAAGTACCTTGAAGGTTGGGGCTATAAAAAAATAGCGAATTTTTTAACTGATAAGAATATGCCGACTCCGCGTGCTGTTGAAAAAGAATTCAGAGAAGCCGACGGAACTGTTACAAACATAAAACCCAAGGATACATGGTCGATTGCAACGGTTCAGGGAATATTGAAAAACGATTTCTATATCGGAACCCTCCGCCAGAGAAAGTACACTCGAAAGAATATCAACGGTAAGGATATGAAGCTTGACGAGGAAGAAAACATAGTCTTTGAAAACCATCACGAGGCTATTATAGATTATCGGACCTTTTCAAAAGTTCAGCAACAGCTGGTTAGCCGTTCGAAAAACAACTATCGAGGTGTTTCGAAGTATCCGACGGTATATTCGGGATTCCTTTTCTGCGGCGACTGCGGAAGTCCGATGTTCTCCATGAGCCGTCCCGATTTGCCTGCGGCGTATACATGCGGAAGCTATCATAGACGCGGCAAAAAGGGATGCTCATCACATCACATCAGAGTCGACGCAATGGACAGCATCCTTAAAATGTATGTGAAAAAAGTATTAGAGAACTCAAAGGAAATGATAGCCCAGCTTGAAAAGTCCATTGCTCAAGAGCCTGATAAGCTTAAATCAAGCACCTCGACTGTTGAAGCGTTGGAAAAGGACCTTGAGAAAGCTAAGGATGTTTTGAAGAATACCCTGAAGCAGAAGGTTAAAGAAATTACCGCGCACCCCGACATGGAGGAAGTGCTTTCGGAAACCTTTGATTCAATGATTGAAGAAGCTGACAAAAAAATCAAGGGAATCGAGAATCAAATTACTCTCGTGGCCGATAAGCGCAATGTGATTATTCACACCAACAGAATTGCGAAGACAGCGCTTGAGATTTTCAACGACATTATTAATAAGCCTGCGTTAGACAAAAACGATTTAGAGGTTATAATCAATCGTATGGTTGTTTACGAGGACCATGTTGATATTGAGCTAAAGTCCGATATTGATATGCTGATAAAGACCGGCTCTCTCACAGAGGAAAGGGAAATGGCAACGGCAACGGTAAATTTTAAGTGGGACACCGACAGTATCTTAAGAGCCAAAGCAGTCCTAAAACAGCGAAATAAGAGGGACGAGGCTATCGGTGTCAATGTTATCAGTAAGGGCGAGCCGCTTGAGATTTTCACAAGCGGCGACGGAGACGTTATCTTCAGAAAATACTCGACCATGAACGAGCTTGCAAACTGCGCTGATAAGTATGCCGAGGTGCTGTTTTCGTCAATAAAGCAGCCCGTCATCGTCTGCGACAGGGACGCGGTATGCGCGGCGTATCCCTCAAAGAAGAAGGAGCTTGTCGGCAAGCGGATAAGCGAGGAGCTTGAGGAAAAGATACGTGGGCGCGATTCCGCGGTGATGGGCGAGGGTATTTTCTGCCTTAGCAACTATAAGGAAAAGGCGAGCGTGGTCGTACCCGTGCGAGCGGCTGGAAGCGCTATAGGATGTATCGCGGTCTTACAGTCCGATTCGTCAAAAAAGGTGGAAGACAAGGACATCTCTATGCTCGAAACCGCGTCTAAGCTGCTCGGTGCGCAGACGGAGAGCTGAAAAAGTCGAATATGGCTTACTGAGATTAAACGGAATATACAACCAAACGCCGCTGTAATTTGAGCTTGCAGTGGCGTTTTTTGTGTGAATAGAAATGAAATAGGAGCCTTGTAAGCAAGCGAAAAGCGAATGTTGACAAGGTTGTCTATTTGTGATAGACTGCAATTAGTCTATTGAGAATAGACAACGCTGACGGAGGAACGTGAATGATTGATTACACGCTTGGCGCGGTTGAAGGGAAATTCGCAGATATTGTTTGGAGCCACGAGCCGCTCTCCTCGCGCGAGCTTGCGCTTTTTGCCGAAGAAACGCTTTCGTGGAAGCGGACGACCTCGTATACGGTGCTTCGTAAGCTCTGCGACAAGGGGCTTTTTCAAAACAATAACGGCACGGTAACGTCGATTGTCAGCCGTGACGAATACTACGGCTCGCAGGGGCGGCAGCTTATAAGCGAGGCGTTCGGCGGTTCTCTGCCGCTCTTTCTTGCCGCGTTTACAAACGGGAAACAGCTTACTGCGGAAGAAGCGGCGGCGCTTCAAAAGCTTATTGATGGCAGTAGGGAGGGGCAAGCTTGAACGAACTGTTTATCGCGATACTGAATATGAGCCTTGCTGCCTCGTGGGCTGTTCTTATCGTGCTTATTCTAAGGCTGCTTTTACGCCATGCACCGAAGCGCTTTTCATATATTTTGTGGGCTGCGCCGTTTTTAAGGCTGCTTGTGCCCTTTACAATAACGAGCGCGATAGCTCTCATTCCGGCGAGTGTCGAAACGATACCGCAGGACATCGCCCTTTCCGTAACGCCTCGGATTTACTCGGGCATTACGGCGATTGACGAGCTTGTGAACCCTGCGCTGCAAAACGTCGCGCCCGAGGTGGGCGAAAGCGCAAACCCGCTTGCCGTTATGCTTGCGGTGGGCGAAGCGGTGTGGCTGTTGGGTATTGCGGTGCTTCTTGTGTATAGCGCCGTTACGTTGTTTTTACTGCGCCGAGACCTTCGTGTTTCGGCACCGTTGCTTGATAACGTTTATATTGCGGACAGAATAAAGTCGCCGTTTGTAATTGGGCTGTTTCGTCCGAAAATCTACCTTCCCTCAAATCTTACCGAGCGCGAGCGTGAGTATGTGCTGCTTCACGAGCGGGTGCATATAAAGCGCGGAGACCACATAATTAAGCTGCTCGCATTCGCGGCGCTTTGTATACATTGGTTTAACCCGTTTGTATGGCTCGCGTTCTTCTGCCTTGTGCGGGATATGGAATCCTCCTGTGACGAGCGGGTGCTGGCGAGCGCGAAAGGGGACATACGCGCCGAATATTCCGCTTCGATTCTGTCGCTTTCTACGGGCCACAGGATAATTTCAGGCACGCCGCTCGCCTTTGGCGAGGGGGACGCGAAGGAAAGGATAAAGAACGTTATGAAGTATAAAAAGCCGCTCATTTGGGTTACGGCGATATGTTTTGTTGTGGTCGCAGTCGTAAGTGTGTCGCTTTTGTGCAGTAAACCGGAAAAGAGCATTGCGATAATCGGCGGAGCGGACGGACCGACCGCTGTATTCATTTCCGACAACGTAAAGGAAGAAACCTTCACACTGCCCGATACCGCGCCCGAAGCGCTCATATTCCCGATAGACACGAGCGAAGCCTCAATCGTCAGAGGCTTTGCGAATTTCCACACCGGCATTGATATTGCCGAGCCGGTCGGTACGCCTATATACGCCGCGGCGGACGGGATTGTAGTCAAGGCGGTCAGGGAGGGAGAAGCGACCGAGGAGATGGCGGGCTACGGAAGCTACGTTATTATCAATCACGGCGGTGGAATGACCACCCTTTACGCACACAACAGCAAGAACCTTGTAACCGTGGGCGACACGGTAAAAAGCGGCGACGCGATAGCGGAGGTGGGCATAACGGGAAACAGCACCGGTGCGCACGTACATTTCGGTGTGCTTATTGACGGCGTGCAGGTAGACCCCGCACGCTATTTAAAGGACACCGAAGGATGGGAAAAAAGAATCGGTGAATAGAAAATAAAAGTAGGCAGCCGCTTGTGCGGCTGTCTTTTTTGCGTTTTGCTCTCTGTTCTCATCAATTGTTAACGAAAAAGTGATGACTTAGTGGGCGTTTTTGTGCTATACTATCAAAAATAGTAAATGTTTTACTAAATGTTTATCTACAAACCATAGGGAGTGGGTCTATGAAGGCGTCTGAGCTGATTGAAGGGCTTAAAGGCGGAAATTTCGATAGCGAGATTTTAAGGGTTTATCCCGACGGGGTTGACAGCGCGCGCGCGCGTTTAATTCTGCTTGCGAAGCGGTTTATCGAGGAAATAGGCGATAAAGAGGGCGTCGGAGTTTTCAGCGCCCCGGGAAGAACCGAGATTGGCGGAAACCACACCGACCACCAGTTAGGCAACGTCGTGGCGGCGTCGGTCTCGCTTGATACCGTCGCTGTGGCGGCACCGAACGGTACAAGCAGAGTGAGCGTAAAATCTGAGGGCTTTAAGCCCTGCGAGCTTGATATTAAGAAGCTTTCGCCGGATAAGAAGGAGGCTAACAGCGCGAACGCATTGATACGCGGCGTGTGCGCGGGCTTCGCAAAAAGGGGCTGTGCGGTTGGCGGCTTTGACGCCGTTACCGCGTCCGACGTTCCCGCGGGAAGCGGGCTTTCCACCTCGGCGGCGTTCGAGGTGCTTATCGGCAACATAATTAACGGCTTTTTCGCCGGCGGCGAGGCGGATTCCACGGATATCGCAAAAATAGGTCAAGCCGCAGAGAACGATTATTTTATGAAGCCCTGTGGGCTTATGGACCAGCTCGCCTCCTCCACAGGCGGCTGTATAGCCATAGATTTTTTCGAGCCTGATAACACGGTAATAAAGCGCTTTGACTTTGACCTCAAGGGTAACGGCTTCGCGCTTTGCATAACGAACACGGGCGGCTCGCACGCTGACCTTACCGACGAATACGCCTCAATAACTCGGGAGATGAAAGAAGTTTCTCAATTTTTCGGAAAGCGATACTTAAGCCGTGTGGACGAAAAGGAGTTCTACTCAAGGCTTGGCGAGCTTCGCGCGCGGGTGTCCGACCGTGCAATACTTCGGGCAATGCATTTTTTCAACGAGAATAAGCGCGCTCGCAAGGAGTTTCTTGCCCTTCGCGAAAACGACATTAGCCTGTTTCTTGAATTAGTTACAGAATCGGGCTATTCGTCATATATGTATTTACAGAATATATTTCCCGCCGATGTCAGCGAGAGAAGCGTGTCGTTGGGGCTTGCGCTGAGTGAAAGGCTGCTTCGCGGTCGAGGAGCCTGGCGCGTTCACGGCGGTGGCTTCGCGGGCACTGTTCAGGCTTTTGTGCCGCTCGATTTAGTTGACAGATACACAGGCGAAATGGAAAAGGCTTTTGGAAAAGGAAGCTGTCAAAATCTTTCTATCCGCGCGTCGGGCGGAACGCAGATTATTTAAGAGCAGAAAATAGTAAGGAGAAAAATACTATGTCAGTTTGGTGGAAGGAACAGGTTGTTTACCAGATTTATCCCAGAAGTTTTCAGGACTCAAACGGTGACGGAATAGGCGACCTTCCCGGCATAATCAGCCGTCTGGACGATTTAAAGGAGTTGGGTGTGGGAATACTGTGGCTGTCCCCGGTATACCGCTCGCCTAACGCCGATAACGGCTACGACATCAGCGATTACCGTGACATTAACCCCGAATACGGAACGCTGGACGATATGAAAAGGCTTATCTCGGAAGCGAAGAAGCGGGATATAAAAATAATTATGGACCTCGTTGTAAACCACACCTCGGACGAGCACGATTGGTTTCAAAAGAGCCGACGCCGTGAGAAGGGCTACGAGGACTACTACATATGGAAGCCCGCAAAAGAAAACGGAAAGCTGCCGAATAACTGGACCTCCTTTTTCGCCGAGGACGCGTGGGAGTATGACGACGTAAGGGGCGAATACTACCTGCACCTTTTTGCAAAGAAACAGCCAGACCTCAACTATTACAACCCCAAAATCATTGAGGAGGTAATGGACATATTAAGGTATTGGCTCGATATGGGGATAGCGGGCTTCCGTTGCGACGTAATTAATATACTTTACAAGACTTCGCTTTCAGACGCGAAGAAGCGCTTAGCGCTTACTGGTATGGAGTATTATATCTCACAGGAAGGCACCCACGAGATACTTCGCACCCTTCGCCGCGAGGTGCTTGATAAGTACGACTGCTTCACGGTGGGCGAATCGGTTATGGTAACGACTAAGCTTGCGCGTGACCTTTGCGACGAGAGCCGAAAAGAGCTTTCAATGGTCTTCGGCTTCGAGCATATGAACTGCGACTGCTTCGGAATAAAGTATCTGCCGAGAAAATTCAGTGCCAAGCGCTTCGGAAAGGTTATTACAAAGTGGCAAAAGGAGCTTTCGTGGAACGCGAACTATCTTGAAAACCACGACCAGCCGCGAAGCGTCTCCCGCTTCGGCGACGTTAATAAGTATTGGTCGGAATCGGCTAAAATGCTGGGGCTTATGCTCTTGACCCTTCGCGGAACACCTTATATGTTCCAAGGCGAGGAGATAGGTATGACCAACTTCGACTACGAAAGCATGAACCAGATAGACGATGTAGAATCAAAGAATGTTTACAAGCTTCTTGACAGCGTCGGCGTACCGGATTCTCTGAAGTGGAAGCTTATTAAGCGCGCCTCACGCGATAACGCGCGAACCCCCGTGCAGTGGACGAACGGCAAGAACGCGGGCTTTACAGAGGGCACGCCGTGGCTTGACATTAACTCAAACTACAAGAAGATAAACTACGCCGCGCAAAGGGACGACGAACACTCGATTTTGAGCTTTTATAAACGAATGATTGCCTTTAGAAAGAATTCTGAAACGCTCATTGGCGGTTCCTTTAACGCGCGGGAAATCTCGAAAAATGTCTTTGCGTATGAACGCTCGCTCGGCGAGGAAAAGCTGTTGGTCGTACTCAATTTTTCGGGCAAAAACAGGTCGGTTGATTTTCGCGGCGAGGTGGTTTTCTCAAGCTCAGACCGCCGCATATTCAACGGTACGCTGTTCCCTTATGAAGGTGTAATACTAAGGGAGGGTAAGGCGGCAGAATGATAGAGAAGAAAAGCGGAGTTTTTCGTCTTTCCACCGCAAACACAAGCTACTGGTTCAGGGTGACGAAGCACGGGCACCTCGAAACCATCCATTATGGTCGGCGATTGAATGACGGCGAGGACATCGAGGCGCTTCTCGTTAAGCGCACGATAGAGCTTGGAAGCAGCGTGCTTTATGAGCAGGAGGACAGAACCTACTGCCTTGATAATATCTGTCTTGAGTGGTCGGGTATAGGAAGGGGCGACTTTCGTATGCCCGCCGCCGAAATAAAGATGCCCGACGGCAATTTTACAAACGATTTCATATATAAGAGCCATAGTATATCCAAAGGATTCATCAAACCCGCAACGCTTCCGTCGGCGTATGGCGAGAAGGACGAGTGCGAAACGCTTGAAATAAAGCTATTAGACGAGCCGACGAACACAGAGCTTACGCTTTACTACACCGTATATGAAGAAACCGACGTCATTACAAGGCGGGCGGTCGTTACCAACCTCGCAAAAGCGCCGCTTTCAATCCGTCGGCTTATGAGTATGTCGATTGACCTGCCTAACAAGGCATATAAGCTTGTTACCTTCGACGGGTCATGGATAAGGGAGGCGAACCGCCACGACCGTGCGCTGCAGTACGGTATTTACGTCAATTCTTCTACCACGGGCGCGAGCAGCAACCGTCACAATCCGGGCTTTCTTATCGCCGAGGAGGACGCTGACGAGGAAAGCGGCGAGGTCTACGGCTTTAACCTCATTTACAGCGGCAACCACTACGGAGCGGCGGAGCGCTCGATATATGACCTAATTCGCGTGCAGCTCGGCATTAACCCCTACTGCTTTGAGTGGGAGCTGAAAAGCGGCGAAAGCTTTGAAACACCTGAGGCGATAATGACCTTCAGCGAGAACGGCTTCGGCGGAATGAGCCGTAATTTTCACGGTTTTATTAATAATCATATAGTCAGAGGGGATTGGAAGGGCAAGGAACGTCCCGTCCTCATAAACAATTGGGAATCAAGTTTTTTTAAGTTTACCCGAGGAAAACTAATGAAGCTCGCCCGCCGCGCAAAAAAACTCGGCGTTGAGCTGTTTGTGCTCGACGACGGCTGGTTTGGTAAACGCGACAGTGACAGAGCGGGGTTGGGCGACTACAGCGTTAATAAAAAGAAGCTTCCCTCGGGTATTACGGGTTTATCCAAAAGCGTAAAGAGACTCGGCATGAAATTCGGGCTTTGGTTTGAGCCTGAAATGGTGAACGAGGACAGTGACCTTTTTCGAGCGCACCCCGAATACGCCGTTTCCGCGGACGGAAGAAGACCGGTTCTCGGGCGCAACCAGATGGTGCTTGACCTTTGTAATGAGGACGTTCGGAAGTATATAGTAGACAACGTCACACGCGTGTTGGATACGGCGGATATTGATTATGTTAAGTGGGATATGAACCGCCACATGAGCGACGCGTGCTCGAGAACAATATCAAATCAGGGTGAGTTTTTCCACCGCTATATCCTGGGGCTTTATGAGGTGCTTGAAAGGATATTCTACGCGCGCCCGCACATTCTGTTTGAAAGCTGCTCAAGCGGCGGAAACCGCTTTGACCTCGGAATGCTGTGTTTCTGTCAGCAGGTGTGGACCTCGGACGACACCGACGCGATGGAACGTCTTAAGATTCAGGGCGGGACCTCTTATCTTTATCCTCTTTCGACTATGGGTGCGCATGTATCCTGTTCGCCTCACCAGCAAACCCTTCGCGCCACGCCGCTTTCCACCCGCTTTAATGTCGCGGCGTTCGGTTGCCTCGGCTACGAGTTTGATTTAAATACTCTCAGCCGCGCAGAACAAAAGGAACTCAAGGAGCAAATCGAGTTTTACAAAAAGCACCGCCGCACATTGCAGTATGGCGACTTTTACAGGAACAAGTATCCGAAAAAGACAAAGACCGTTTGGCAGACCGTTTCGCCCGACAAAACCGAGTCGGTGGCGGGCTTCTTCCAAACGCTCGCGAGCGCGAGCGAGGGTTACGACTACCTTCCGCTTTCTGGCCTTGACGAGAATAAAAGGTACACAATAAAAACAAAGCCGCAAAGCCTTTATATCAAACGGTTCGGCGGACTTGTTGAGCACCTTTTACCGTTTAAGCTTAACCCCGAGGGATTTATAATACGTACGGCGAACAAGCTATACGCGCTTTCTGACGGTGTGGAGGAATATCGAGTTTTCGGGAAAACCGCTATGAAGGGCGTTCGGCTGAATAACCAGTATATGGGAACGGGCTACAACGACAAGCTGCGTCTTCTCGGAGATTTCGGTTCGAGTCTTTATACAGTTGAAGAAAGCATCAACGACTGAAAACTCCTATATTACCGCGAAAATGCAAACGAAAAACTGAAAACGCAAAACGTTTAGGCAACAGTGAACAGTTTGAAAAACTAATTTTGTGCAAACCGACGCTTTTGAGAAAAAGTATCGGTTTTTTAATATATATGTGATATATTTATGGAGTAAAAATTCCGAAAACAGGAGCCGATTATGGATAAAGACGCAAGGCGTCACCAAAGGGTGTTCAAATTTTTCTGCCATATAATTCCGCCGTTTGTAAAGGCGAAGTTTAACCTTGAAAGCGAGCCTGCGCCAGCTATCGAGGGTTCGTATATAGTGCTTTCCAACCATACGGCGAACCTTGACCCCGTGCTGGTGTCCATGAGTTTTAAGTATCGCCAGATGTATTTCGTAGCGAGCGAGCACCTTTTCCGAATGGGCTTGGTCTCTTTCCTGCTTAAGCGTTACTTCGCGCCGATTTCAAGGATAAAGGGCGGCACCGACGCCTCGACTGCCATGAACGCTATCAGGGCACTCAGAAAAGGGCATAACGTCTGCTTATTTGCGGAGGGCAACCGCTCCTTTAACGGCGAAACCTGCCCCATACATCCCGCTACGGCGAAGCTGGTTAAATCCTCAGGCGCGTCGCTTGTAACGTATAAATTTACGGGTGGCTATCTTACTACTCCTCGCTGGGCGTTCTTCGACCGAAAGGGGAAAATGCACGGCGCAGTAACGGCGGTTTATTCGCCCGAGCAGCTAAAGCGTTTATCCACGCAGGAGATACACGAAATAATCAAGGCTGACCTTTATGAGAACGCCTACGAGCGTCAGAAGAAGGAGCGTATTGAGTTTCGAGGAAAGAAACTTGCCGAGGGGCTTGAAACGGCGCTTTACATCTGCCCGAAATGCGGAGGAACAAGCACACTGCATTCTAAAGGCGACCGTTTCTGGTGCGATAGCTGCGATATGAGCGTGACCTATAACGTTTACGGCGAGCTTGTCGGAAATTCGCCCTATGACAACGTGCTTGATTGGGACCGCTTTCAGCGCGAAAGGCTTTGCGAAACGGTTAAGGCAGGTAAAGACGGCGAAATCTTTGCGGACAACGACTTTACCCTTACCGTAGTTGGTGCGCGCCATAAGTCCTCGGTTGTGGCAAAGGGGCGGCTGTCAATGAGCTTAAAGGAGCTTCGTATTGGCGACACGGCGTTTTCAACCGACGAAATAACGGATATGAATATCATTTTGAGAAATATACTAATGTTCACGGCCAATGGCGCACATTACGAGCTGAGAACGACTAAGACAAACTGCTCACGCAAGTATTTTGAGCTTTACAGAGCAATAAATAAATTGATATAGAGGTGAACTTATGAACTATTCTGCTGAAAACACGGCACTTTGGAACTCGATAATTCAGTTTGCGGTCATCGCGGCTATTATCGTTTGTTCAAACTTCCTCAGAAGGAAACTTCCGATTATCAGAAAAAGCCTTATGCCGATATCGGTCATAGGCGGCTTTCTGCTTTTGCTCCTTCGTACAGTTGGCGCTCTGCCGTTTGTGACAACCTCGTTTCTCGACACAATTACCTATCACGGCATAGCTCTTGGCTTTATTGCCTTGTCGCTTCGCGTTCCCTCTAAAGAGGAAAAGGAACAGCGAAAGGGCAACCTCACGGGCTTAAAGAGCGGCGCGGTCATAGTAAGCTCATACCTAATCCAAGGCTTTTTTGGGCTTCTGATAACGCTGGCGCTCGCCTACACCTTTATGCCAAACCTCTTTAAGGCGGCGGGAATACTGCTTCCTATGGGTTACGGACAAGGACCGGGGCAGGCTAACAATATAGGCGGCTCATACGAGGCACAGGGCTTCGTCGGCGGACGCTCGTTCGGTCTTGCCATAGCGGCGGCGGGCTTCCTTTGCGCTTGCATAGTCGGCGTAATTTACATTAACATAATGGTTAAAAAGGGTAAGTTAAAAAAAGCCGAACATGGTGAGGTATCGGGCTCGGTAAATATAGACACCTTCCAGGACGAAAACGAGATGCCTATTTCGGAGTCTATAGACAAGCTTTCAATGCAAGTCGCGCTTATTCTTGTTGTATACGGTCTTACCTTTCTTGTTACCTGCGGGCTTGAAAAGCTTGTCGGTCTTATCGCGCCGGGCGCGGTTTCCAGTGCCTCAGCGCTGCTTTGGGGCTTTAACTTTATGATAGGCTCGCTTCTTGCGATAGTGGTGCGCTCCGTAATAAACGCGCTAAGAAAGACGAAGATAATGACGAGGCAGTATCAAAACAACTATCTGCTTAACCGTATATCGGGACTCGCCTTCGACGTTATGATAATAGCCGGCATCGGTTCCATTAGCATAGAAGACCTTTCGGGGCTTTGGGTGCCGTTCATTATCCTTGCAATTGTCGGCGGAATAACAACCTTTATCCATCTAAAAATATGCGCTAAAAAAGTATATCCCGATTATGAGGAGGAGGGTTTTGTTTCCATGTATGGAATGCTTACGGGAACGATAAGCTCAGGAATACTCCTTCTTCGCGAGCTTGACCCGGAGCTTAAAACACCCGCTGCGACAAACCTCGTTTCAGGCAGTGCGTTCGCTATTGCCTTCGGCGCGCCTGTACTCGTGCTTGTAGGGCTCGCGCCCCAGTCTGACGCAATGACCTTTACCGTAGCGGGAATTATCGCCGTTTACTACTTTGTTATGATGGCGGTTGTGTTCTTGAAGGTGAAGAAGAAAGATAAACCTGAGGACAATAGCAAAGAGTAGTATAATGTAAAATTAAGAACGCCCCGTATTGAATACGGGGCGTTCCTTTTATTCTTGTTTTAGGCTACGGTTGAATTGTGGCTTTAAACTCGTCCATGCTCTTATAAAGACTTAAGTTTGTTATCGCAAGGCTGAGCGCGGTAGAATCCGCTGTATCCATATCAAGCATAACGGTTAGGTCGTCTATATCGGAGACGTCTATGCTAAAGGCTTCTGGCTGAGCTGTGCCGTTCGCGGCGCTTGAGGAATATAACAGCGAGCCGTCGCCGTAGATATAAAGCTTTCCCGAAACGCCGTCCTTTTCTATTCCCGCGGAGTTAGCGTGGGCGACGAAGACGCCGGTAAGCAGTTCGTAATCTCCGCCTATTTGGTATTCCTTTTCAAAGGTGTTTGAGGCGGTTACGGTGAATATCTTTCCGCTCGTGTAATTATTCGCCTGGTTGTCGGTATCGGTGTTCTCGTTCCAGTCCGCCTCGGAGTAGCCCGAATCAGCGCTGTTGGAATCCTCTGACGTGAGGGTGAACACATTTATAGGCGCTATCCACGGCGTGTAGCTGTCGTAAAGAGCCTTGAGGTTAGTGCTGTTATGAGCGAGGTTTACCGCGTAAACGATATTGGCATATGCGTCGCCGTATTTACCCTCAAGGATATAGGCGTTAATGACGCTTGTAATGTACGCCTCAAATTCACCTTCGTGCGTTGCGTATTGCGTCGCTATGTCGCTGTCGTCGGGAAGTAGTCTTTCAGCGGTGTCGTAAGCAGTAAAGCACGCGGTAAAATATCCGTTTGCAAAGTTGCTCTTAGTGCTCTCAAGTATGGAGGTTTTTAATGATTCCTTAGCGGTAGCGAGTTTTGTGAGTGCCAAATCGTAATTCGGACTAACCGAATCGACAAGCGACAACTGTTCAACGGCTGTAATGAGGTCACCGCCGTCAAGAGCGGCTATGCCCGCCGTAAACGCCTCGTCGGAGGAATGCATCTTGCTCAGTGTGTCGGTCGCAAGAGCCACCGCGTCGCCGAGCCCAGAAACCGAGGAGAGGGAAAGCAGCGCGTCCGCGGCCTCGTCATAGCTGAGCTTTCCGTCAATATAGGAGTTCAAAACTCTGTTGGCGAAGAAGCTCGCGACCTTGTCGGAAACCTTGGCTTGAAGCTCGCTTGTCGCAACGCCGGTTTCATATTTTACCGCCGCTGAGGTGTAATCCTTGGTTAGGAGACTGTAGGTAAAGCTGAGTGTCGGGAACAAAACGGCTGCCCCCGCGATAACAATAACAAGTATAACCGCCAGCGCAATCAGTCCGCCACGCCCCTTCTTTGCGCTTGAAACACCAGAGCGCCTTTTGGACGAGGATTTTGCCGAGCTCTTTTTTGAGCCCTTCTTTTTCTTTCCTCCGCGCTTTACCGCGCGCGGAGCAATATATGGAGGCGGCTCAAGCTCATCATTTTCGTCGTCGTAATCGTCCTGCGTGTCGTTGGAGGCGTTAAGCGCCGCGAAATATTCGTTCTCCTCGTCTGGCACAGCCGCTTTTATGACAGAAGGGGTTTCGGGATTTTCCATCGTTGGAGGAATATCCGCTGTCATATCATCGGCTTGAGGCAACGGTGTCTCAGCTATTTCGGGCAGTGGGTCCTGCCCGACGTTAATTGTCGTAAAGCTTGGACCCTCGTCGGAAAACTCGTTGTAAGGCTCAACGTCCTTCGCGGTTATGTTCTCTTGCCGCTCTGAATTTTCGGCAGGTATGGTTTCGCTTTGCGGCTCATTTACGGGTTCAAATTCAGTTTCACCGTCAGCGCTCAACGCGGCTTCGCTTAATTCGGCGTTAAAGCTTACAGGCTCGGGCTCAGTTGCAACGGCGTTATCAAAGGCAATTTCCGAATCAATGTCGGTGTGGGCATTTATGTCGTCCTCCTCGGATAAATCGAAAGAGTCGACCGAGGCTTCCGACGTCTGTATGGGTTCCTCAGCCGTCGGCTGCGCTGAGGCTCCCTTTATTGCTGAAAACGCTCCCGCAAAATAAGAGCTGTCGATAAACGGCTCGTCTGCGGACTCGGACTCCGCCGCGCGGGGATAAACAAGCGGCGTCGCGTCCTGTGGTTCGGCTGTAGGAGCATCGTCGTCAAGCTGAGGGAAGCCACTTTCAAGCTGTTCGGCGGCACTTTCCTCTGACGGCGGAATATAACCGAAATCACCCTCGGAAAGCTGTTCACCTTGAGATAACATATCCGAAAACGGGTTTTCGTTTGCGAAGTTTTTTAGCTCCTCTTGGCGTATTACCTCAGTCGAGGTGGTGAGGTCCATCTCGTCCCATATCGGGTTTATCCCGCTATAGGTTTGCACAGCGTCGGAGTTGTCGGGAAGGGGAGGCAACGAATCGAAGTTAGGCGCGACCTTATCGGGAGAGCGCTTATCCGCTTCGTCGTCGAAAAACGCCGAGGCAAGGGTAGAAAGTCCTTCATCAACCAGCGCTTTCTCGCTGTCGGCTTTCTTCTGCTGTGTTTTTATTGATTTTAAAAGCTCGTCGATTGCAGAGTCCTCGGGTGTTTTGCTTGTCCCGAAGGGGGAACTGTAGTTATCCATAAACAATCTCCCAAAAATAATATATATGAAACGATATAAAATACAACTTATCAAATATCTATTTTATATGTATTTCAGCAATATGTCAATTTAGAAAAGGCTAATAGAACCAAATTACTGCGTATTGCTCGTTGAATGAAGTTTTTAATTGTGTTAAAATACATATACCCCTGTTTTACTATGAAAGGAAGCGTAAAAATGGAACAAAAGAAGTTTTACATTACCACACCCATCTATTACCCGTCCAACAAGCTGCATATAGGTCACGGCTATACTACCGTCGCGGCAGATGTTGTTTCGAGGTTTAAGCGAATGCAGGGGTACGACGTTATGTTCCTTACTGGAACTGACGAACACGGACAGAAGATAGACGATAAAGCGCGAGCGGCGGGCAAGACCCCAAAACAGTATGTGGACGAGATAGTCGCGACCATAAAAGATTTGTGGAAGCTAATGAATATCTCCTATGACCGCTTTATAAGAACAACCGACGATTATCATATCGAGTCCGTTCAAAAGATATTCAAAAAGCTTCACGATAACGGCGATATTTACAAGGGCGAGTATAAGGGAATGTACTGCAAGCCCTGCGAGTCTTTTTGGACCGAAAGCCAGCTTAAGGACGGGAAATGCCCCGACTGCGGCGGCGAGGTTCAGGAGGCGAGCGAGGAAGCATATTTCTTCCGCCTTTCAAAGTACGCCGACAGAATACTTAAGCTCTATGACGACCAGCCCGATTTTCTTCAGCCCGCGTCCCGCGTAAACGAGATGAAGGCGTTTATAAATCAGGGCCTTGAGGATTTATGCGTTTCCCGCACCTCTTTTTCGTGGGGCGTGCCCGTGGATTTCGACCCCGGTCACGTGGTCTACGTCTGGGTGGACGCGCTCTCCAACTATATCACCGCGCTCGGCTACGGCAACGAACGGTTTAACGATTACGACAGGTATTGGCCCGCCGACGTTCATCTTATGGCAAAGGAGATAGTGCGCTTCCATTCTATTATCTGGCCCGCGCTTCTTATGGCGCTGGATTTACCGCTGCCTAAAAAGGTGTTCGGTCACGGTTGGCTTTTGTTTGACGGCGGAAAGATGAGTAAGAGCAAGGGCAACGTGGTGGACCCCGTGGTGCTCTGCGACCGCTACGGCGCGGACGCGATACGTTACTATTTAATGCGTGAAATTCCCTTCGGTCACGACGGAAGCTTTACTAACGATAGCCTTATTAACAGGATAAACTCAGACCTTGCTAACGACCTCGGAAACCTCCTTTCAAGAACCGTTTCGATGGTTGAAAAGTATTTCGGCGGAACTCTTATCGCCGAAAGACAGCACGAGGCGGCAGATGACGAGCTAATAGCCATGTGCAACGCGCTGTATTCGTCGGTAAACGACTGTATAGACAAGCTTATGCTTCCGAACGCGCTTACCGAGATATTCAAGGTTATCTCCCGTGCAAACAAGTATATTGACGAAACGACCCCGTGGATTCTCGCGAAGGACGAGGCAAACAAGCCCCGCCTTGCGAGCGTAATGTATAACCTGTGCGAGGCGCTTCGCATTTCTGCCGTAATGCTTACTCCCTTTATGCCCGCGACCTCGCCGAAAATTTTTGCGGCGATAGGCGCAGGCGAGGACGTGCAGACTATTGAGAGCGCTGTATTCGGAAGACTCAACCAGACCCTTTCCGTGACGAAGACAGAGGTGCTTTTCCCGCGTATAGACGTGGAAGCTGAGCTCGCGGAGCTTGAAGAAAAGCACGGAAACAAACAAGCCGAGACCGAAAAGAAAGCGGTGGAGCATCTGCCTGAGATAACATACGACGACTTTATGAAAAGCGAGCTTATTGTTTGCAAGGTGCTTTCCTGCGAGAAGGTGGAAAAGGCGGACAAGCTGTTGAAGTTCAGCCTCTTTGACGGCGAGCGTGAACGCACGGTGCTCTCAGGTATAGCGAAATGGTACAGCCCCGAGGAGCTGGTCGGGAAGAAGGTTGCGCTTGTCGCCAACCTCGCGCCCGCAAAGATACGCGGAATAGTAAGCGAAGGCATGATACTTTCAAGTGACCTCGGCGACGAGGCGAGGGTAGTGTTTATCGACGACGCTGTGCCCGAGGGCTCAAGGATAAGATAATGAGCTACAGCGGTATCTTCGACACCCACGCCCACTACGATGACGCGGAGCGCTTCCCTGATGTTGCCGCCGTGTTGACAACACAAAAGGCGAACGGGGTAGAATACATTATAAACAACGCAAGCGACGAAAAAAGCTCGCTTGCCTCGATAAAGCTTTCCGAAAGCTTTGGTTTTGTCTACGCCGCCGTAGGATTACACCCCGAGGAGGCGGGAAAAGCAAGCGATGGCTGGCTTGACAGGATAGCCGACCTTACAAGGCGAAGTAAGGTTGTGGCTATTGGGGAGATTGGGCTTGACTACCACTGGCAGGAGCCGTCGCGTGATATTCAAAATGCGGCGTTTGAGGCTCAGTTAGGGCTTGCGCGTGAGCTTGATATGCCTGTTGAGATACACGACCGTGACGCTCACGGCGACATTACCGAGGCGGTGAAGCGGTTTAAGCCAAAGGGTTGCCTTCACAGGTTTTCCGGCTCGCCCGAAATGGCTCGTGAGATTGTAAAATGCGGAATGCTGCTCGGTATTGGAGGCGCGCTTACCTACAAAAACTCAAAAAAAGAGGCAGCAACCGTCGCGGAGATACCGCTTGAATATCTTCTTCTTGAAACCGACTGTCCATACCTTGCGCCGGCGCAGTACAGAGGACAAACCTGCACGTCCGATATGCTCGGCGCGGTAGCTGAGAGGATAGCCGAGATAAAGGGAACGAGCGCACAAACGGTGATTGACGTAACACGGGAAAACGCAAAAAAGCTTTTCAATATAAAGTAAAAAACTTCCGCCTAAAATGAATTTGGGCGGAAGTTTTGAATATTAGCCTTGTTTTTTGTTCAAACTATTTTCACAGGGGGCAAATTCGCGACTTAGTGCGCGAAGCAGGCGGAGCTTTAGTAAGAGCCGCCCGACAAGCCCGAAGCCGACACATGCTGCGGTATCTGCGAAAGGAATGGTCATATAATGAACAAAAAAAACAACAAGGGTTCAGCAAGAGTATTTTTTAAGAAGAACGGCTTTTACATTGCCATCATAGTCTGTGTGGTGGCTGCGGCGGCAATTTCACTCGGCGCGGTGAATAAGATATTAGGAAATATCGCGCCCGACTCGCCTGTTAATTTGAGCGAGACGGACGCCGCAAAAGACGAGATAGAAAAGGAGCCGAGCGGTGGCGGCGCCGAAGACGTAAGCGAGGTGGACACTCCCGTGCAGGACGAGCAGAAGCCACCGACCGAGGAGTTGGTTGAGCCGACAGAGGAATCGATAAATGCCGAGCCGCTGATTCCGATTTACACTATGCCTGTGGCAAGCGGAATGCCCGTAAAGGGCTTCAGCGGCGGTGAGCTTGTAAAAAGCGAGACAATGAACGATTGGCGTACCCACGACGGTATTGATATTGAAACAAAGCAAGGCGCAGAGGTATATGCCGTATATTCGGGCGAGGTGCTTCGCGCCGAGGAGGACCCGCTTTGGGGTTATGTCGTTGAGCTTAAGGTGGATACGGGATACACGGCGTTCTATGCGAATCTTACCGATGACCTAAAGGTAAAAGCGGGCGACAGGGTTTCTCAAGGAGACCTTCTCGGTTTTGTCGGCACCTCTGCGATACTCGAAAACGCTGAACCGCCACACCTTCATTTTGAAGTGAGAAGCGGCAACAAGCTAATTGACCCCGCGTCCTTCTATTAAGGGTGCGGCCATGGAGAATATTAATCCTATGAAGAAGGCTGAGGAGGTCGCGAGCGTGTTCCTTGACGGCGACGAACGCTTCGACCCCTCTGGAAGCTACACCGGAACGAGTACAGATGAGGATATTACGCCCGTGCAGGACGCGGACGACCTATAAAAGAACGACGCCCTTCGGGCGTCGTTTGTTTTAAATGAGCTTATCCTTTATCGGCGTTTTCTCCGTTCGCCTTACGGCAAGCACCGCGAGCGCAAGCTTGATTAGGTCAAATGGCAGGAACGGCACGACGCAGACGAGAAGCGAATTAACAAAGCTCATCTCCTTATATCGTGAGAACCAGAGCGTGCCGAAAAGATAGAGAAAAACAAGCGCGGCGAGCATACCTATGCTCAAAGACAAAACGCTTCGCTTTTTAAACAGCTTGACCGTAACAGAAACGGCGAGCGCCATAAAAGGGTAGGCAATAATATAGCCGCCCGTCGGCCCGAAAAGCACGCCGAGCCCCGCGTTGAAGCCGGCGAAGACGGGAAGACCTATTGCGCCAAGCAGAATGTAACCTAACACCGAAAAGAGCGCGTATTTGGGCGAAAGAAGCCCGCCCGTGATAAGCACGGCAAAAACGGAAAAGGTTATCGGAATGGCGAAGACAGGGAAGGACAGCACCGAAAGCACGCAGATAAGAGCGCAGAAAAGCGCTGTCACCGCGAGCTTATACAGCTTTGTTTTGCCCTGCGTTCTCTCAGCCATCAAAATCACCTCATTTGTTGTCGGGCTAAAGTATAGCATAAGAGCCGTCGGTTGTCGAGCGACGGTAAATTGACTTTAATATATAAAAGAGGTAAAATAATAAATTGACGGAAAGGGCAAAGTCCTTATCCCGACACTTGGAAATTAAAAGGAGAAATCCGCTTTGGACACTAAGAGTTTTGAAAGATACGAATCTGAGGTAAGGTCGTATTGCCGCCGCTTTCCGACGGTTTTTGTAAGCGCGAAGGGCTCTAAAT